>DKLZ01000034.1:0-5100 GCA_002455955.1 Dehalococcoidia bacterium UBA6627 | reverse complement strand
CTCACCAACATATCCAGCCTCAGTGAGTGCGGTTGCATCGGCTATCGAAAAGGGGACATCGAGCACACGCGCAAGAGTTCTTGCAAACTCAGTCTTTCCGGTACCAGTTGGGCCGATCAGGAGGATATTCGACTTCTCCAGCGTGATATCGGATTGAGCCGGTGCATCCACCCGCTTAAAGTGATTGTAGACTGCAACAGATAACACACGCTTGGTGTGATCTTGACCAACGATGTATTCATCTAATTGTGCAACAAGCTCCTGAGGGGTAGCTACCTGACGATCACCCGTCTTGTTAACAGGCTTACCATTCTGCGTCTCTTCTGAAATAATCTCCTGACAGAGATCAACGCATTCGTTACAGATATAAACCGAACCCGGACCAGCAATTAGGCGTTTTACCTGATCTTGGCTCTTCCCGCAGAAGGAACAGTTGTACTGAACCCTATTACTGCGTGTGGATCCGGCCATTAATCTCTCCGTAAGTTATGTCACTCTACTAGAGAATTACTCTGGCTTAGCCAATACTTCATCGATCAAGCCGTAAGCCTGTGCCTCGTCCGCTGACATATAGAAATCGCGGTCGGTGTCGTGCTCAATCCGCTCTAGTGATTGTCCTGTCGCATCAGCAAGAATTTGTCGGATTTTCTGATTATTACGCATTAGTTCCTGAGCTTGGATCTGCACATCGGTTGCCTGACCAGAACCTCCTCCTAGTGCCTGATGCATATGCACCGTTGCATTTGGCAAAGCAAATCGTTTGCCTTTCTCTCCGGCTGCTAGTAAAACCGTTCCCATCGAAGCAGTAACGCCCACCGCAATAGTCGAAACTTCTGCCCGAATCAAGTTCATCGTGTCAAACATCGCTAGACCTGCATACACCATCCCGCCAGGAGAATGTATGTACATCGAAATACTTCGATCAGGATCCTCTCTATCTAGATAAAGCAATTGCGCCACAATACTGTTCGCAACTTGATCATCTATTCCCGTACCGAGAAAGACGATTCGCTCCTTAAGGAGCAACGAATAGATATCGTAGGCACGCTCTCCTCGGGCGCTCGTCTCTACAACCATCGGTACTATGTTCTCAGGCTTTAGGAATCCCGGAGAAAAGTCTTCAGGACGTGGTGATCGGTATTTCATAGTGGAATAAAACCTTCCAAGTATGCTGAGAGTCAGTCGACTACTTTCTTATTTTCTAAGGATCGTTGTCCGGTTCTCCATCCTGTTCGGTAACTTCGTCCATCGCATCGTCTTGAGATACTTCGGGCAGCTCCTGAACAGTCTTCTCTTTATCTTTCGCGCGGCGGCTACGACTGCGGCGACTAGTACGAGTCGATTTATCTGAATCGTCCTCGCCACTATCACTCTCCGCATCAGTCGCGATCACTTCAAGACGTTCCAACGTCATCTGTGTAAGCAGTCGATTCGAGATCGACGCACGACCTTCAGCTGTATCAACCAGCTTGTGGATGGCAGCAAGTTGATCTTCAGTTGCTTCTTCCCCACCAGCCATTTGGCGCACAAGTGTCTCAATCTCCTCTGACACTCTCTGCTCATCTATTTCGATCTTTTCGGTCAACGCAAGTTGACCGAGAATCAGTGAGCTCTTCACACTCTGCTCCGCGCTATCACGAAGTCGGGCACGAACTTCTTCAATTTCCTGCCCACTAGCTTCAAGCCATTGCTGGAGCCCTTCTTCGGTATGAGAGGCGTGATTTGACTCGACATCAATCTGACGATCAATTTCACGATCGACTAATACGACTGGAAAATCTACCGTCGCTCGTGCAATCAGAAGATCAACGAGCTCATTGTGATACTCGTTACGAGCTGCTGCATCTTTCTGAGCAGTTAAATCTTCATTTATACGCTCTTTCACCTCATCGAGCGTTTCGAAACCGTCGTCAAGTGAGACTGCGAATTCGTCGTCTGCATCCGGAAGTATTTCCTGTTTCACTTCATGGATTGAGACCACGTATTTCGCTTCTTTTCCAGCCAAATCTTCAGGCAAATCATCCGGTAATTTTGACGTGAATTCCTCCGGACCACCTCGCTCCCGGCCAATCAGTTCCTCAGCGAAACCAGGGAGTAACACCACTCCACTTTCGCGAATTGCGAATTCGGCATCGGATTCTTCATGAGCATCTTCTTCGCCTTCGATTTCAACTTTGACATCCGCGCGGATGGTATCGCCCCATTTAATAGGACGATCAACGGGTTCTAGCATTGCAAATCTGCGGCGAAGTTCAGTTAAGGCACTATCACGTTCTTCGTTAGTCACCTCAACTTCAGGTGGTGATACTCGAATTGATTTGTAATCACCCAAATCAATCTCAGGACGAACCGGAACGGTAGCACTGAAGACAAAAGGCTCAGTTGAAACCAGCTCGATATCAGGCTGATCGATTACTTCGATTTCCTCTGTTTCGACAACTTCCTGATAGATATCAGGAAGAAGTGTTTCTATAGCTTCCTGAAGAATCAGTCCGGGGCCGACATGTTTCTCTATGATCTTGCGTGGAGCTTTGCCTGAACGAAACCCCGGTATCTTCACTTTCTGTGCGATACGTTTAATCGCCTTATTCTTCTCGCTTTCGAAACGTTCGTCATCAACTTCGATGTTGAATTTGACAAGCGATCCTTCAAGACGTTCCGTGGTTACATCCACACGTACACCTTCATGCGTTGCGCCTACTAAGACGCTCACTATGCGTTCGAAACTCCCAGATGATGGACCTGAGACGGTGGATTCAGTATAGCATCGAGGCCACTGAGAGCCTTATGGATATTTCGGATAGCTCTAGTTACTAGCAGTCAACGCGAACTTATAGCGTCATTAAGCGCATCGCCGAGTAACGCAAATGAGAACAGTAGTAACGTTACTATCACCCCCGGAACAAGTAGCAGGTTCGGGTGAGATTGAAAAGTTCGCGCACCTGATCCTTCGAATAGCATCGCACCAAATGACGCTGCGGGCGGTTGAACACCAACTCCGAACCAAGAAAGAACGATCTCCGAACCGGCAATCGCCCCTAGCGCGCTTGATATCGAAAGCACTATCAGAAAAGAAACATTGGGAAGCACGTGGGAAAAAATAATCCGCCACTGACTCGATCCAAGTGCCTCAGCAGCCATGATGAATTCTCGTTCACGGAGCTGCAGCACCTGCGCACGAACCACACGTGCAGTTCCAACCCAGAAGAACAGTGATAGAGCAGTAAACACAATGAGATAAGACGGGAATCCAGAACTCACGATTCCAGTTATCCCTGTGTATTCCTCAAATCCTCGAATCGCTTCTGTTACTCGTGGCGAGAAAGCTGAGTTGATCAAGATGAGCATCGGCAGCCCAGGTAGCGAAGCAAAGATATCCCCCATACGCATAATCACACTATCGATCCAACCTCCTCGATAACCTGAGAGTAAACCGAGCGCATTCCCTATTATCAGCGACCCACTCACCACAACAGCTGCAGTTACGATCAAAGTAGTACGTGCGGAATACATCGCACGACTTAACAAATCACGACCTAGACGATCTGTCCCCAACCAATGATCGCTACTACTTCCCTCCACGGCACGATCGAGATTCTGCTCTGTGTAGGAATATGGGGCGAGAATTGGAGCGAACAAACCTGCCCCATAGATGATCATGATCACGATCAACGACAACATCGCCAGTCGTTTTCGACGTAATCGTTCCCATACGAGCGCCCACTCGCTGCGGCCAACAACAGAAGAACGTTCATCACCCGCAGAGTCAATATCGCGAGTCACGTCCGCGACACTCCGACCCTAATACGAGGATCGATAATCCCATAAACAAGATCAGCAACGAGATTCATCAATACGAAAATCGTAGAAAAAATAACTGTTGTCGCGAGAATCGCATCGTAGTCGCGACTAACTACTGACTGGAATGTGAAGCGTCCTATTCCTGGAATCCCAAGTAATGTTTCGACAAAAAACGCTCCCTCTACAATTCCCGCAAGAGCGAATGCAACGACGGTCACGAGTGGCAGCAAAGAATTGGGAAGAATGTGGTGCAATGCAACAGCTGACTCAGGCAAACCTTTCGAACGCGCTGTTCGAATGTAATCCTCTTGCTGCACCTCAAGAGCAGTAATACGAGTGAGGCGTGCGACACCGGCGAACCCTGGCAGAGTGAAGGCTATAAGTGGAATGTAGATGTGCGGATCTGGGATCGGAATTGCTACTACCCCGCCTATCCACCAGATATCGAATAGACCGTCCCAGCCACCAACCGGTAACAGATCTAACTTGATCGCAAATAGCCATAACAACGGCGGGATTACGACGAGAACCGGAATAGCCTGAAGGAACAACAACGAGCCAACCACAAATGGATCTAACCACGTTCCATTCGCTCGAGCAGCCAACAATCCTAGTGGGATCCCAACGCCAAACACGATTAGCAGAGCGATCATACCCAACTGCGCAGATACCCATATCTTTGGAAAGATGATCTCTGAAACAGTGAAGCCACGGTGTTGGAAGGATTCACCGAAGTCACCACGGATCGCATTCAACAGCCATCGTTGATACTGCTCGAACACATTTCCTTCAAGTCCTCTATCCACTCGTATTTGCTCAATGATTTGCTCATCCCGAATCTGCCCTGCCGCGACCGTAACCGGATCTCCAGGCCCAAAACGGGCGATGGTAAAAGTAAAAAAGGAGATAACTAACAGAACGATCGGCAGCCAAGCAAGACGACGAACAGCGTAGGCACCCATAGTATCCCTCTTCTCGATGAGAATTCGGTCTACACTTTGGTAACAGATTATTACTAGCGATTAACCTCAATAAAGCGCAGTCTCGGAATCACCATCGGCGGTTCGAACCAGCCGGAAATTTCCGGCTTCACGACAACATGATTCTGCGAGAAATAGAGTGGCAGCCAGGCAGCATCTTCAATAATCAGTCTCTCTGCTTCGCGATACAACTCGAGTCGGAACACGGGATCAAGCTCATCACGAGCCTTCTCAAGCAGGTCATCGACCACGGCGTTCTCGTAACCAAGATCGTTGAGTTCAGATGACGAATGGAATTTCAAATCAAGAATGTCCTCCG
>DKLZ01000073.1 GCA_002455955.1 Dehalococcoidia bacterium UBA6627 | reverse complement strand
CGCGGCACTCGGCTCGACTATTGATGCGGTCTCTGCGCATCAGTCACTTCGTGGCGATCCGGAGTCCACGGTGATTGACAACCAGCACAGCTACTTCTCGGATACGATCACTGCTTACACGGCTTTCTTCGCCGTGATGTCAGCGCTGCATCGTCGCCGCAACACCGGCCAGGGAATTTTGTTGGATATGGCGCTCACGGAGTCGATGTTTCCTGTTATCGGCGGGCCGATTGCGGCCTATTCAGCGACAGGTGAACTGCCGCCAATGCGCGGCAATCGTGATGCTGTATTCGCACCGCATGGTTGCTACCGCTCACGGTCGCTTCCACCCGATCCAGATACTCAGCGACTTACTGAAGATCGTTGGATTGCGATCGCCTGTCGTAGTGAGCATGAATGGCTCATGCTCACACGTCACATGGGCCGTGAAGACCTCAGGGAAGACCCTCGATTCCGAGGAGCTGCGGAGCGACTTTTGCACCAGGATCCGCTAGACGAAATACTCAACGAATGGACGGAGCGTCACGACGCAACCGAGCTCATGCGCGAATTGCAGTCTGCAGGTGTGCCGGCTATGGCTGTCATGCCGGATTCAGAGCTGTTCGACGACCCTCATTTGCGAGCGCGAGGTTATTTCACAGAGATCGATCACCGCGATGCAGGCAGGTACCGAACGCCAGGGCCGATCTGGCGTTCACGCAGGTATACCCCTGGTGTTCGGATGCCGGTCTACTGTCTCGGCGAACACAACCGGGAGATTCTCCAGGGTCTTCTGGGGGTTTCTGACGATGAATTCGTGGCGCTTACTGCTAGTGGAGTGATCGGCGAAGCGTATGCGGATGATGTGAAGGCTGCGCACAGGTAGTAACGAGACGATCGTCTGATTACCCTCTGGGCAATCCAAGCCCGCGAGTTGCGATGATGTTGCGCTGCACCTCTGAGGTACCGCCTCGAATCGATTCACACATCGAGTGGACATAGTTGCGTGCGTACCGTGCGTCCATCGGAGCACGGTCATCGTCAGCGTTGCTGATATTTGCGTAGAGGCCGATCACTTTGGCAGAAGTCTTTGCCGCTCGCTGCAACAGTTCCGAGGCGAACATCTTTGATACCGAAGCCTCGTAGTTTGGTATCTGGCCGGCGTTTTGCATTGTCATAATGCGGAATGAGAAATTAAACATGACATCGGTCTCGATATAGAGGTCGGCGATCTCCGTGCAAAGTGTTGGGCGCTCGGCCAACCGTGAGATCTGCATCCCGTCAGTGTTCGCATATTCGATCAGTTCGTTGATAGCGCGGCGCTGTGTTACCGCACCACTAATGTTCGAGCGCTCGAAGTCGAGCAAGGTCATGCCGACGTACCAGCCGCGGTTCTCGTCTCCGACCACATTTGCTGCCGGCACTCGTACGTCCTCGAAGAACGTTTCGTTGAACCAGTGTTCATCGGTCATGTCGACAAGAGGACGAATGGAGATGCCCGGGCTCTTAACGTCCATCATCAGAAAGGAGATACCGCGATGCTTCGGTGCATCTGGATCAGTGCGCACCAATGCAAAGAGCCAGTCGGCGGTATGTACTTCCGAGGTCCATATTTTCTGACCGTTAATCACGTATTCGTCGCCGTCGCGCACGGCGCGTGTTTGCAAAGATGCGAGGTCTGATCCTGCGCCCGGCTCTGAGTAGCCCTGTGCCCATGCGATTTCGCCAGAGAGAACCTTGGGCAAATGTTCTTGTTTCTGCTCTTCTGTGCCATGAACGATCAGTGCTGGTCCCAGCAAGGCGACGCCGCGTCCACCTGTGCGGGGCGCATTGGCCTTTGCCATTTCCTGATTGAAAATAAACTGTTCTATCGAAGACAGGCCGGCACCGCCATATTCCTCAGGCCAGTGAGGAGCTACCCAGCCTTTCGCCGCTAACGCATTTACCCACCCCTCTGCGGTCTCACGCACTTGTGGGTCTTCTGAGACGCGGTCGTTTTGCCAGTCGCCCTTTCTATCGCGGTAGCGATCGGGCAATTTTTCGTCGAGAAGTGCGCTCACCTGGGTACGAAACGCAGACTGCTCAGGCGTGTCATTCCATTCCATGTTTCACCTCTCTGACGGCGTGATCATGCGACGGGGAATGAAAGGAGTCAATCGAAACGGTGATCGGTTGGTATTGATTGAAATCACAAATTCACCCCAGATATGTGCGATTATCAAAACGTAACTGTTATGAAAGTTTAGTTTGCTTTCTTCACTGCGGAGAAGTTGAAGCGTGAAGAATCATCTATGACAGTCATTTACTGTTGCAGCATGTTCTGTTCAGTAGCTGATTCGTCTCGACTCAAAATCTCTGGATACACGACCTCGCGAGCCCGGAGAAGATGAGCCTCGTCATCAATCTCTGCCCAGGCAAGCCCGTTAATCTTGAGGACGTGAATAGGTATGTCATCGGTGATGCCAACGAGAACATCCTCGTAATCCAACTGGAGTGTGCGATTGAACACACGATGAGCGAAACGACACATTGCCGAGTATGCCTCCGTTGAAATGCTGCAGATGCCAACTAACTCAGCATCAACTTGCGACACAGCGAGGCGATCCTTCGACATTGTTACGAGATTCGAAGCCTGATCAGTTTCGATGTAAACCTCATCTCCAGAGTGGGTGAGGCCACTCGCTAGAACCACATTGTCATCCTCGGACTGGATCAATGCCTCAAGTGCGGCTCGTTCATAGATGAGGTCGGATTCTAGTAATAGGAATCGGCCGACGAGCAAGTTTCGAAGTTGATACATCGTGTACATGCTTCCGGAGTTCATAAATGCTGCGTTTTTTACGCAGCGGACCTGTGTGTATTGAGACGCAAGTTGTTCGTAGTAATGATCTCCAAAACCGGTGCCAATAATGATTTGCGAGATGCCACAATCGATCAATTTTTCTATTGATTCTTGGACAATTGGATCACCTCCGAGAGTTAAAAATCCCTTTGGCATACCCTGAGTGAGAGAACCCAGTCGAGTCCCACGTCCCCCAGCAAGAATGGCAGCAGTTTCGATCATTGACTTCTCCATATTTCCAAGCGCCCATTGTGCTGTGATAGCGGTGTAAATGGTTTCAACGGTTGCACACTAACCGCCTACACCGGATGACGTGTGAGAGGTTTCTGTGCTCCACAACCCCGCGGTGCCGCTATTGCTCGGTGAGGGCGAAGTAACGGCCGGCAGTGTTTTTAGGGTCAGGACGGTAGACCCAGGCTCCGCCTGGTGTGAGGGCTTCTTCGTAGAGAACTTCTTCGGTGCCGTTGGCGTTAATGGTGATGGCGTAATTGGCGGCTGTAGGGATATAGAACTTTGCTATGCCTTTGCCGTTGGTGCGGGTACGGCTAAGGCCGGCGATGTGGACTCGAGCATCTTCGACTGGTTCGTCGTTGGAGTTAAGCACGAGAAGTTTGCCAGTGCGAGTGGGAGAGAATTTGACGGCAAGCCATTGTTTGAACCAGCCAGCTCGGCCGGGAACTCTACCGGAAGGCATGTTTTCGATGACGTCTTTTTCGTAGCCAACCTGCTTGGGAGTGTGCCAGTCGGGACCGTATTTATACGTGAGGTACTGCTCGGGAGGACTGGGTACTCGGAAGGTGGTGCTGAGAAGCTGGACTTCTTCAAATTGCTCGAAGAGTGAAATGGGGAAGGGTACGCCGGGATAGTGGGCGATAGTGCCTTTGACGACGCGGTAGCACTGCCAATCGATGCGGATTTTGTATTTCATTATACGAACGTCGGTGTAGAGCCCCTCCCGCTGTACGTCGACGTAGCAGTCGTTGGCACGGAAGGCTTCGACGACGAGGTCCACCTGTTCATCGGTAAAGCCGTGCATATCGATGATAGAGCCGAGATCGAGATCATCGTCCCAGGGGATGAGAGCATTGTCGCGGTAGGCGCCGAGGCAGGTGCCCTGACGGAGGAAGAAGACGATTCCTAAGTTGTCGAAGATGTGCTTTGCCTCGAGTAGGAACTTTTCGGCGTCACCAATGTCCATCGGGGGGACGGTGCGCTCGATCTCGAGCATGAGTGCGGCATTTTCGGCGTCGGTGTTCAGAGCTTCAGTATTTACGAACTTAGTGTCTATGGCCTCGGTGTCAGTCGCTAGTTGAGACGCTTCCGATTGAGAGGGACGATCATGGGTCATCGGTTCTGCTCCTTGGGACGTCGTCGAATGACAGTTCGTGAGTTGGTGATGTTGATTATTTGTTTGTCGGGCTGACTAAATGTAGGACGTTGGCAAGAGCAGCGACGAGGATACGGTTTTCATCAGGAGTACGGGAGGCGATACGAAGATAGCGAGTAGCCTCGGGCATACTCTTGCTGGTGCATTCTTTGATGAGAATGTTGTGCTCGATGTAGAGATGGCGGGCGACTTCGAGGGCACTCGCTAGTGGATTAGTGAGCTTGGCGAGGATGAAGTTGGCGTCCGGTTCGATGGGGTCGATGCCGGGGAGGGCACGCAAATCCTCGTAGAGTTGAGCGGCAGCAGACCTCGTGAGATCGCAGCTTGCGTCGAATTCGGCACGGTAGCGACCGACGATGCGAAGGAATTCTTCGGCGAGGCCGTTGATGTTCCAGATGGGGAGCGCGGCGCGGACTGCCTGGATCAGGTCGCGGTCGGCGCTGAGGAGGTAGCCGATGCGGAGACCAGCGATACCGAAGATTTTGCTGAGGCTCTTGATAACGACGAGATTCGGGTAATCCTCGATCGCGTCTTCGATGCTCCCGGCCGGGATCACGGAAGTTGTGTTATTCGGTCTGGTCGGACTGGCGGGACGCGCGAACTCGATGAAGGATTCGTCGACGATCAGGCGGCAGTTGTGAGGTTCGAGACGACTGGCGAGACGGAGGAGGTTTTCACGGGAGACGGAGAGTGCGGTGGGATTGTTGGGTGTGACGACGATGGCAGTGTCGGAACACCATTGAATGGCCGACTCGGCGAAGGCATCGATGTCTAATTCGAAGGTGCCGGGAGTGAGAGGGAAACGGTTGAGGCCGGCGGCAGGGATGACGGATTCATATTCGTTGAAGGATGGTGTGGGTATGGTCATGCGCTGCATGAATTGGTTACCAAGGATCTTGATGAGTTCAGCGGCCCCGTTGGCGATGGCGAGATTATCCGGATTGGCGCCAGTCCAATTAGCGGTGAGGCGGGCGATTTCGTTCTGGCCGACGGGGTAGTTAGTGATTACCTCGCGGAGGTCGTCGCGGAAGACCTCAAGCATGGTGAGAGGTGGGAAGTGCATGTTGTAGAGGTAGGAATGATCTGTGAATCCGTAGCGCCAGTAAGAGCCGTGGAGCTGCTGGATGCGGTGGTACTGGGCGTCGCGATCCTGGAAGAGGAACTCTGCGGCATCGAGATCTCGGTGATCATCGATTTCGTACCAACGGCGAGCGGAGACATCGACGGCGATGAGGTTGGTGATGTCTCCCTTGGCGATGCATTCCTGTAGGACGGTCTCATAGTAGCGATTGACGTGACCGGCTTCGATGGCGCGACAGAGGCTGGGGACCACGGACTCCCGGAGGAACTGCCCCCGCAACAGATAGATGTTGACGGTTTTGAGGGCGCTTGAGAAATCGAAATCCGGTCCTTGTTCGGATCCGAGTGTGAAGCGAATGATCTGGTTGTGCTCGTTCTGGTGGACGACGGTACCGGAGAGCGATCGCTGAGAAGGCGCGACGGCTGCGCTGCTGCCTGGGTGGGCGAGCAGAGCGGTAATGACGGTGGTGTCGAAAGCGACATCGGCCTCGAGGAGGAGGATGTCTTCGTCGAGGTAGTCGCGGGCGTCCCAGAGGGAGTGGATGTTGTTCGTTGTGTCGAAATCTGGTGCGTCGACGTAGTGGATGGCAACGTTCGCGAATTGAGAGCCTATACGGTCTCGGATCACATCACCTCTGTAACCGATGACGATGATCGCTTCGGTGACCCCTTGCGAAGCCAAGGACTGGAGAGCACGTTCGAGCAGCGGTACGCCGCCGATCTTGACGAGGCACTTCGGTACGTTGGAGGTGAGCGGCTGGAGGCGAGTGCCTTTCCCGGCGGCAAGGATTACTGCGCGGCGGACCGCCGACGCTTGATGAGAACTGCTCGACTGAGACTCGGTATGCAACATCAGCAAGCGCAGCGTGAGGTGAACACGATTAGATCCTTGCGCTTGTGACCGCTTCGGCCGATTGCAGCTGCGCTTCGGATGGCTGGGCGGATACGGTGGAGGTGAAGTAGTTGAACGGGAGATCGATGCCGTCGATGTTTTCACACTCGATCGGGTCATGAGCGTGTTCGTCCTCGACAAATATTTGAAATTCGAGATCGCTGGACATGAGATATCGGATCATGAGTGGCACGTATGGCCTCCTGGTGCGATAGACGTATTTGGCGTGCTCTGGGAGCACATACCATCCAGAACGCGTCGTTACTTCGAAGTTCGCTGACGTGTAGCGCGTTACTGAATAGCACACCACGTGTTCGATTTGGAATGATCGCGAACAGCGTTGTGGACCCAGGTCGAGGTGGCGAAATTCCTCCCATCAATTGTTGCCATCCAGACCATAACAGAACGGAGATGCGGAGAATGGCACCGAGTAAGCCCCGTGTGTTGTGACCATGAGAGATCGATTGGTCTATATCTTTGTCGGACAACCGGCATTACGAGGCTAATGTTCCGTCGAGATTAATGGAGGGTCGTTTATGACGTGGCAACCTGAGATCGATGAACTCGAGCAGCGCAAACAATTGGCCTATCTTCTTGGTGGTGAGGAGCGTGTGCAGCGCCACCACGATCGTGGTCGTCTCACGGTACGCGAGCGAATCGATCTGCTTCTGGATGACGGTAGTTTTCGCGAACGGGGTGTGCTGGCTGGTCGTGCGGAGTACGAGGGCAATGAATTACGCGGTGTGACGCCGTCAAACTACGTTATGGGTATCGGCAAGATCAATGGCCGTTCTGTCGTCGTGGGTGGTGATGACTTCACCGTACGGGGAGGTGCGGCTGATGGCGCTGTCGGAGGTAAAGGAGTTCATGCTGAGCGTATGGCTTTGGAACTGGAACTTCCGATAGTAAGGCTGGTCGATGGAACCGGTGGCGGCGGCAGTGTGGCGACGATCGAGAGTATTGGGCGTACCTATGTCCCCTCCAACGCAGCCTGGCCGATTTTAGCTGAGTTGCTCGCAACTGTGCCGGTAGCAGCTGCAGCCATGGGTTCAGTAGCCGGACGCGGTGTCGCCCAAGCAATCACAACGCATTTCACGGTGATGATCCGAGGTCAGTCACAATTGTTCGCTGCCGGACCGCCAATTGTGCAGCGCGCACTTGGTCAGACCATCGATCGCGACGAGTTAGGTGGTTCGCACATCCATGTATATGAAAGCGGCGCGGTAGATAACGAAGCAGAGAACGAAGAGGATGCATTCAGGCAGATTGCTCGTTTTCTCTCCTTCCTTCCTGACAATGTGTCAAAACTGCCACCTGTCACCAACTGCGATGACCCGGTCGATCGACGCGATGAGGAATTACTCTCGATCATTCCGCGAGACCGACGTCGGCCACACGATATTCGTCAGATGCTTTCAATGATTCTCGACCGTGACAGCAGTTTTGAGATTCGCCGTCACTACGGGCCGGGGCTTGTCACATTTCTGGCACGCCTCGCTGGTCACCCGGTGGGAGTGATGGCCAATGATCCGATGTTCGCTGGCGGAGCTTTGGATGCTGCTGGTGCAGATAAGATGATGAAGTTTGTCGATCTCTGCGACACATTCAACCTTCCAGTCGTGAATTTCGTCGATCAGCCTGGTTTCATGCTTGGTGAAGGGGCAGAGCGTTCTGGCATGTTGAAGCGCGGGGTGCGTGCTTTCGTCGCGATTAATCAGGCTAAGATTCCTTGGGCGACGGTTCTGGTTCACCGTGCATTTGGTATGGCCGGTGCTGCACATCAGAATCACACTCGTTGGAACTACCGTGTTGCATGGCCTTCAGGAGAGTGGGGTTCACTACCGATTGAAGGTGGTGTGATGGCTGCGTACCGTCGTCAGATCGAAGAAGCCGACGATCCAGATGCTGTTCGTAAGGAGATTGAGGCACGACTCTCGGCACTCGGCTCGCCCTTTCGCACAGCGGAGGCATTCAATGTCGAGGAGATCATCGATCCCAGAGACACGCGTCCGCTACTTTGTGAATGGGTCGAGTTGGCATATGCCGGATTACCGAAGATCGCCGGTCGAAAGGCCAGAGGAATGCGGCCATAATTCAGCTGAGTCTGAAGGTTACGTCTTTGATAGACATAGTTCGGGAATGCCTGAAGTAAAAGCAGGTAACTGCGGAAAATGTTCAACAGGTTCGTTCGATTAGCGGTGATGATCGAGGCGTAACGTTGAATCAGAAAAAGCCATAGTGCGACGAGTACATGCAAGGAGTAGTCGATGAGCAGACCGCTGGACGGTGTAGTAGTGCTTGAGATGGGTGAAGGGATCAGCGCAGCGTACTGCACGAGTGTGATGGCGACTCTCGGAGCTGATGTAATCAAGATTGAAGCATCAAGTGGTGACCCGTCGCGTCGCCTTGGCCCGTTTCCTGAAGACATTCTCCATCTGGAAAAGAGCGGGCTCTTTCTGTACCTCAATCGGAATAAGCGATCAGTAGTGCTGGATCTTGATGATGCTGCGGGGCAGGATGCTCTCCGTGCTTTGTCGTCTCGCTCATCCATCGTGGTAGAGAACTTTGCCCCTGGGTATCTGGCCGAACGTGGTTTGGGTTACGAGACACTCTCGCGTGATCAACAGACGTTAGTCATGACATCGATCACACCATTTGGACAGGATGGTCCGTACAGAGACTATCGAGCGACCGAGATTACAGTCTTTGCACTGGGTGGATATATGAGCCTGATCGGCGATAGATCACGCGCCCCACTCAAGTTCGGAGGGAGCGTGGCGCAATATACAACGGGTCTCTACGCCTCTACTGCGACACTGACCGCGCTCCATCTTGCTGAAGAAGCGGGAATGGGCCAGTACATAGATATTTCAGTTATGGAATCGATGACGTCTGATCATTCACAGGACACGATGGACTACAGTTACCGTGGCTTCGTGCGAGAACGGGAGAGCTCACGTGTGCCGATCCCCTGTGCTGACGGGTTTATCTCCTTCAGCGTACAGGCTCATCGGTATGAAGATTTCAGGCGATTAATTTTGGGAGACCGTGCCGAAGCAGAGGAAGCTGATGACGCTGTAGCTCGTGACCAGATGCGTATGGAGGGGGATCTGGATACCGAGATTCTGCAGTGGTCCTATGACAAATCGAAGTACGAGGCCTATCTGCTGGCACAGGATGCTCATGTGCCAGCAGCATTCGTCGCTGACATGAGCGATCTCGTGGAGTCTCCCCAGTACGCAGCACGCGAGTATTTTGTCGAAATCGACCATCCGGAGGCCGGAACTCAACTTTATCCTGGTTTTCCTGCACGGCTGACCGGTGCTGATTGGCAGTATTCTCCGGCACCGCTTCTCGGTGAGCATACTGAGGAGGTACTCAGCGAATTGACGGAGCTCAGTGCAGGTATGGTCGCGGAGCTAGCCGCAACAGAGGTGGCATGATGACTGCAACATCAAGCAAGCAGCAACTTCCACTTGAAGGATTGCGCGTCCTAGACCTCGGCATGTACCAAGCTGGCCCGACTGCAGGAAGGTGGCTGGCAGACGCCGGTGCCGAGACAATCAAGATTGAATCTCGTACCCATCCTGACAACCTTCGGATTCTGGCACGAGGAGTCTACCCAGACGGTGAGCCCGGCGAGAGGTCATGGAATCGCTCGGGCATGATTAACGTGCGCAACCGTAACAAGCTTGGGATCACGCTTGAAATGGGAGAGCCACGCGGCCGCGAGCTTTTCAAGCAGTTGGTTGCGATGAGTGATGTGATCGTTGAGAACTTCAGTAACCGAGTGATGGAACGCTGGCAGCTGGACTATCCACGACTTCGTGAAATTAACCGTGGCATCATCCTCGCTTCGATGTATAGCCAAGGCGGAACAGGGCCAGAGAGTAGTTTTGTCTCCTTCGGCCCTACCTTGGAACAACTGGGCGGGCTGGTTCATCTCACTGGATATCCCGATGAGCTTCAGGGTATCCACACGGTGGCGCTCCCTGATCCACTAGCCGGTTCGATGGCAGTGACCATGGTGCTGGCGGCATTGCGACAGAGGAGGAAGAGTGGCGAAGGTGCGCACATCGATCTATCGCAGCGTGAGAATATGACGTCGATGCTTGGTGAATTTGTACTGGAGCACAGTATGAATGGCCGTGTTGCTGAACGGATCGGGAATCGTGATCAGCGGATGGCACCGCACGGTTGTTATCGCTGCCGAGGCGAGGATGCTTGGGTTGCTATCGCGGTAGAAACCGACGAGCAATGGGAGAAGCTCTGTAACGCTATCGGCCAGCCCACGCTGATCAAAGGCGATCAATTTGAAACGATGAGCAGCCGCCACGAACATCAGGACGAACTCGACATGATTATCTCGGAGTGGACAGCCACTCGAGACAAAGTGGAGGTGATGGAGGAGCTGCAACGCAGTGGAGTCGCTGCGGGAGCTGTCTACACCGCGGCGGATTCATTCGCCGATCCACACTTACGTGCGCGTGATTTCTGGGAGTCAGTCGACGATCCGGATGCCGGAACTCAAATTTATCCTGGCAGGCCGATGCACATGTCGGAGACACCCTTGAAAACACGCAGACCGACTCCCACTCTGGGTCAGCACAACGAGTATGTTTTCAGAGATTTGCTAGGGTTGAGCGAAACAGATCTTGCCGAGCTCGAGGCTACTGGGATTGTCGGTACCGAGCCTACTGAGGTCGCTCGTCAGGGTCGTATATAAGGGAGGGATGAGTTTTGCTCTGAATCTTGTATGCGAATCGGTACGAACACTTCGAACGGATTACGTTCTAATATTCGTTCGTATATCCAGTAGGCGTCTACTAGTGAGAGAAAGTTACGATGATTCTCGATCAGAAACTCGAATCGGGTGGTCTTATTGTGCTCGACGGAGCGATGGGTTCAGAGGTAGCGCGTTACGGCGTACCAATGGATCTCGCAGCATGGTGCGGAGTTGCGAATAAGACTCATCCAGACACAGTTCGCCAGGTACATGAAGACTATATCCGCGCAGGAGCGGATGTGATTACTGCAAACACTTTCGCCACTAGTCGTCACGTACTAGAGAGTGCGGGGCTTGGCGATGAAACTCGAGCCATCAACCGTCGTGCTGTTGAACTGGCTCGTGAAGCTCGGGATAGAGTGACAACTAATTCGGAAGTCGCGGTTGCGGGATCGATGTCGATCATGCGCGCGTGGGTACCAGGCAGTCTTGCTCCTGATCCCCGATATGCACCAACGGCAGATCAAGAGGCTACCAATTTCACTGAGATGGCTGACACGCTGGCTGAAGCTGGAGTTGACATCATCATCATGGAAATGATGCGGGATCTAGAACACTCCAAGCGGGCGATTACTGCTGCCGTTGCTACTGGCTTGCCAGTGTGGATCGGTATCAGCTGCACGCGTCGCTCTGATGGTCGAATGGTCGGATGGGACATTGCGGCCGAAGAGTCTTCTCGTTTCACCATCGATCAGGATGGGGAAATAGAAGCTGATTCAGGCTGGGGGACTGAAATTCCACTGGAGTTGTTGATTGACGAGTTCGCGGGGATGGGTGGAACTGCCACTGGCATTATGCATAGTGCACCATCTTCGATGTCCCCAGGTCTCGACGTATTGTTCCCGCGTTGGTCTGGTCCTGTTATGGCCTATCCCGAGGCTTCTCGTGGGAACAGCATGGATCCCGACGCTTTCGCTATTCATTGCAAGGGACTGGTTGAAGGAGGCGTACAGATCGTCGGTGGGTGCTGCGGTACTACAGTCGAACATATTCGTCAGATGGTTCAGTCTCTGCCCAATCAAGTCGGCCCTCGTCCATAAGTGGTGTTTACACAACTGATTCTTGAGATGGCACCATGAGTAACAAGCTCTTTGGAAAGTGATCATCTGGCGACGTCTCACCCAGCTCAATTATTTCGCCGAAGCTGATCAATTATAAGACATAAAAGGGATTGATTAGCTTAATAATTTGAAGAGTGTGATTGGTTCCTCTCTATTTGCGTGAACGTTGCCAAGTCACTTTTCAGCGTGGTCGGTAATCGTGATCGGTTCGCCGAATTGTCCTGATATCAACTGAAGTTTCACTAAGGCAAAGTACATGGTGCTAGGCTTCCATACATGCGCACCAGATAGGGAAGAGGCGTACATGTTCAGCGTCAGTAGCGGGCCAGTCCTTGTATCTCAGCAGGCTGAGACAGCGATCATCACTCTGAATCGCCCTGAAAAGAGAAACGCTGTCAATGACGAAATGCTGCTGACAATGATCGATGCGTTAAACGCTGCCATAGCCGATGATGATGTGCACAGCATTCTATTGTCCGGTCGAGGTGATTATTTCTCGGCAGGACGCGATATTAAGACTCGTCGTAAGGATGAAGTTGGATCGTCACCCTCTGAGGACGAATCGACGAACCAACCAGTGAGCCATAAGTCCGGGCCGTTTCTTCGTGCACTGTCGCTGCTGCTTGACTGTCAGAAACCCACAGTTGCAGTTGTACAAGGGTTTGCTCTCGGTGGAGGTCAGGCGCTGACGCTCGCATGTGATTTTTTGGTAGCAGAGCGTGGAGCTCGATTTGGTTGTGTCGAAATGGCGTATGGCTTTCCAGCAGGGATGAATATCGCATTGCTGACTCGTCATCTGGGTCGTCGATTAGCGTTGGAGATCGCTATGACAGGAGAGCTGTACAGTGCAGAACGTTACTGGGAAATCGGTCTGGTTAACCGTTTAGCACAGCCCGGAGAGCTTGATACGACAGTGAGTTCGTTTGTCGAAGTGCTTAACAAACTTGAGCCGTGGGCTGTGCAGCGTACGAAGAATACTCTACGTATGGCGATTGCGAGCGGTGATACGACCGCGATGTATATCGGTGATGAATTAAATCAAAACATGTTTAGTAGTGGTCGTGGCAGTGTGCACAGTGGCAGCAGCGATGTGCGGCGAAACATCAAAGATAGCCTCACCCCCGAGACCGAATGACAGAAATTCACGGAAGCACGGATTCGGCTTACTGCGCTGACAGTTGTTTAGGAGATCTGTCGGTCTTGTCCACTCCAGTAAGGTTCGCGTAGTTCTCGTTTAAGAATTTTCCCACTGGCATTACGTGGGAGTGCTTCGATGAAATCAACTGAGCGAGGGCGTTCGAAGCCACCAAGCTTGCCGCCACAGAAATCTATCAGGTCCTCTTCACTGATGAATTCACCTATCCGGAGAACAACGATTGCTTTGACAGTCTCCCCCCATTGATCGTCCGGTACACCGATGACAGCTACGTCGGCAACTGCGGGATGGCCAAAGAGTGCAGCCTCTACAACTGCGGGATATACGTTTTCACCACCGGAAACGATCATGTCTTTTAAGCGGTCCTGAATATAAATATAGCCATCATCATCGACCATGCCTGCATCGCCTGTATGCATCCATCCTCCCTTGAGCGCTGATGCAGTTTCGTGCGGCAAGTTCCAATAACCACTCATTAGTTGAGGCCCGCAGGTGATAATTTCACCAATTTCGCCATTTGGTATTTCTTCGTCGTGCTCGTTGACGATACGTACCTCGCAACCCACGATTGGACGGCCGGCAGACAGCAACAGCTCGGGTCGATTGTCTAACGCAACTTGATGATCTCTTGCTGACATTATCGAGATAACTGCGGTCGTTTCGGTCATGCCGAAACCCTGCAGGAAATCACATTGAAACGATGCTATAGCTGACCTCAACGTATCGGCAGCAATTGGTGATGCTCCGTAGACGACGGTACGGAGATGTGGATACTGACGGTCCGAAATATCAGGCACCCCAACCAAGCACGCCTGGATCATCGCTGGGACGAGTAGTGCTACAGCTATACCTTCTTCATCCATAGCACGGACGACCTCGGCAGGATTGAAATCCTCCTGAATGTACAGACTGGCACCGCCAGAGATCGCACTAAACGACACTATGCAGGCAGCAGCGTGATACATGGGCGCGACAATGAGTGCTCGTTCACCTGGGTTAAATGCAAGGCCAGAGTTCACGACCTGGATAATGTTCGACGTGACCGCACGCTGTTGGAGAATCGCACCCTTCGGATGACCTGTTGTTCCGCTGGTATACATCTGATAGATATCGGAATCATCCTGGATTCGGCGATCACAGGAGTCGGTGGTTTGGCTGCTGACCCAGGAGACATAAGATTCCCATCCACTGTCGGATTCACCGCCTATTTGGTAGTACTGTTTGACACTCTCTAATTCCGATCGAACGGTATCGATCAAGGTTGTGAATTCCTGTGAGGCGATCATCATGCGGGCACCGGCATCGTTGATGATGTATGACCATTCAGCGGGTGCAAGGCGATAGTTAAGAGGAACTGGCACGGCGCCAGCTGCGGAAGCACCAAAATAGAGGATGGCGTATTCGACAGAGTTCTTGGAGAGGATAGCTACCCGGTCACCTACCTGAATACCGGCTGAAACAAAAGCGTTGGCGATCTGGTTGGCCTCAGCAGCAGCATCAGCGTTGGTAACAGTGCGCCTGCCATCACACGCGAATTCATCAGCAGGTGTTTCGCGAGCGTTGAAGTTGAGGTAGTCATGCAGTCGCATCGGCCGCTCCCTGCGCACAGCCTGATTCGTTAGACAGTGCCTCGATCGTTTCTTGAGATTGTATTCTGATTAGATCAGACGGTGATAGCTCGGATGAGCTTGCGAACCTTATGGAACAATTTTCCTTGCCGATTGTTCACCGGACTCAAATTAGCGGTTCTCGGTGTTATTGGTCAGAGACTGTAGCGCTTGGTCGACAAGGCTTGAGAATTCCGCATCACTGAGCGCGCCATGGGTTCGCGTGATTACTTTACCTTCACCTCCGAGGACTACCCAGTAGGGGAATCCTGACAGCCCATAGCCAGTTGCGATATCCGTAGCTGCATTGTCAACGAGGATGGGGCCTTGCCATCCCTCCCGTCGCAACCATGCAGAAGGAGGATAATTGGGCGCAGTGGAGTCGACTGCTGAAGAAATAATTATTACTTCGACACGATTTGGCAGATTGTTTTCGTCTAACCAGGTTGTGATGCGAGGTATTTCACGCTGGCAATGAGGACACCAGTGAGCGAAAAATCCGATAACCCTTGCAATGCCATCGGCAGGATTAAGTTTGACGGTCTCGTCCAGTGTTGTCTTTGTTGAGATAGCTGGTGCTCGCGCGCCAGTGGCTTGGTCTGGTGATCCTTGAAAAACAGGCAACGGCCAACCGGACAGAGTTACGGATGCGACCTCGATGTCTTCACTGTAATCCTCGCTGTCTTCAGATAAGAAAAAGCCTAGGACGATAGCGAAGATCACGATTCCAATGACACCAGCGAACAACATCTTCTTGGCTTGTCCTTTGGATGTGGGCTGAGAAGTGCTTCGCCTTGATCGATTAGCGATGTGGTTCCTCCGGTACAGGACGTGTTCGGTTATTGATCAGTAGCAGCATGATAATAAGGCTGAAGCTCACAAAGGCCATCAGAGGGATCGAGACGATCTCGAAAGTTTCGATCCAACGAAAGGTGCATGGTGCGCCTGAAGAGCACAGCGACGATTGATCGGGAAATAGTTGTAGCTGGTAGTGATAGAGGGCGATCAGCGCTCCGACCACTGCAAGTGGGATTGCTGAGTAGATAACTGTTGGATCTTGCCGTCTGACCGCGACGCCAAGCGTTAGCACCAGTGGGTACATTGCGATTCGTTGATACCAGCAAAATTCACAAGGTGTGTAGCCTGCTACCTCAGAGAAGTACAAACTCCCGGCGGTTGCGGTTATTGCTACCAACCATGCAAGCGGTAAGGCCGACTGTTGCAATTCGTTACGCAAGGTTTGAGGTCCGGCAAACCTGACAGTCACCGTACCCACCACTCCGAGGATGAGTAAAACCGTGAAGAGAATCGCCATAATCCTGCTGACACTGCTGTTGTTTCGCTAGATTTGCATCGTACGGGTGTATCACGTGTGCTCGCCACTCAACCAGTTACTCGACGCGTTGCGAGCGAGTCTCGCTATACTGTGCTGCCTGCGCCCATAGACATCGAGGGCAACCCATGACGCAGCAACTTCCGAGACATGCTGAAGTAGTCGTGATCGGTGGCGGTATCGTCGGTTCAGCCAGTGCGTATTTCATGGCGAAGAGTGGTGTTCCGGTCGTGCTGCTAGAGCGCGGTCCGATCGGAGGCGAACAATCGAGTCGTAATTGGGGTTTTGTTCGTCAACAGGGGCGACACCCACTGGAGCTACCGCTCGCGATTGAGAGTAACCGGCTTTGGCTCAATCTGGAGACTGAATTGCAGGCAGATATTGAATGGAGCCAAGGCGGTAATTTAGCACTTGCGTTTGATGAGGATCGGCTAGACCAGTACGCGTCCTGGGTCGAAGAAGTGCGTGATCATGGTTTGGAAACACGCTTGTTGACCGCAGAGAAGACCAGAGAAGTCATTCCCGCGCTTAAAGGCAAATTGGCAGGAGCGATGTATACGCCGACCGATGGTCACGCGGATCCGACGAAGACGACGAATGCCTTTTCGAATGCAGCGGCTCGTGAAGGAGCCATTGTGATCTCTGGTTGTGCTGTTGACGAGATCATAACTGCGGATTCGGGCATCTCCGGTGTTTCGACTGAAAGTGGCTACATTGAGACCAAGCAAGTGGTATGTGCGGCCGGAGCTTGGTCGGAACGCTTGCTCAGAAACATTGGGTTGAAACTGCCTCAACGTCTTGTTCGTGCGACAGTACAGCGGACGACACCAGTTCCTCCGATTACTCAAGCGGGAGTATGGGCAGGCGATATCTCGTTCCGACAACGTAGGGACGGGCGGGTAATTTTAGCGGGTGGCGGTGCTGATCATGATCTAACGCTAGCGAGTTTGCGTGACATTCGCCGATTCTTACCGAACTTCAGGCAGAATCGGTCTCTTTTCCGACTTCACCTGGGCCGTCCACTATTGCGCGATATCGTTGATGTGGTCGGTATAGGTGCCAGAAGTCAGCACCCATTTCGCATTCATTTTGCTTTACCAACAGAGCCGAACCGGCGAGTGGCGGTTCGTGCGCTCGAACATTTCCAGAAAATCTTTCCTAGCATCAATGATATTCAGAGCGAAGAACAGTGGGCTGGTGTCATTGATGCGACTCCCGACGCCGTTCCGGTTATTGACGCAGTTGATCAACCACACGGTCTGATTGTTGCAACTGGTTTTAGTGGGCACGGTTTCGCCATGGGACCGATTGCAGGGCGTCTTGTCTCAGAAATGATTTTCGATGGTACCCCGTCCCTTAGCCTTGAGGGATTTCGCCTTGACCGCTTCACTGAAGGCGCACTTGCCGAACCTCGTTCCGTGCTATAGGTACTCGCTAGCACTCACTTCGATATCGTTCAGCGTCAACCGTACAACCCGGCTATGTCAGTATTCGATTCGAGGGAGATGAACTACCTAGACATTTCGATTTGTTGCAGTAGTTCGCGAAGAGTACTACAGCTAAACCGCAAACAGTGCCAGCGATAACGAGCAAGTTGTGATCAGGAACGACGATATAGCAAGAGAACGTAAGGACCAGAATCGATAGCCAGTAAGCTTTCCAAGGCGAACCTCGGAATCGGCGCGGTTCTTGAAAAGAGGTGAACCGAATAAGGTGCATTAGGTCTAGTCAAGCGTTGATCAGTCGATGATCTCTACAATGCATTCGATCTCGACAGTGATTTCATTTGGTAGCGAGCTCATACCCACAGCGGAACGCGCATGCCTGCCCGCGTCTCCGAATACTTCAATGAATAGATCAGAACAGCCGTCGATCACGGCTGGATGATTGCTGAAAGTTGGAGCGGCATTGACCATACCGAATACTTTCACGATTCGTGATACTCGATCGAGTGAACCGAGCTCCTGACGCATGACTGCGATCAGGGTCAGGCCAGTATCGCGTGCATCTTCCTGTGCTCGTGTTTCGGTGATGTTTGTCCCGACCTTGCCGGTCGATCCTCGCGGGCCTTTTCCGGCAAGGAAGAGCAGGTTTCCGGTGCGAACAACGTGTACATAGTTACCGGCGGGGTCGGGTACTTCAGGGAGCACGATGCCAAGTTTGTCGAGTCGTGCATCGATATCCATTTGTAGTCTCCTGTCTCTTTAGAAGCTTGACAACTCAGTTGTAGAAGAGTCGCTGAGCAGCCTTCTTGAGTTCACCTCGATGATCTGGATGGGCAATGCTGATCAGTTCTTCAGCTCGCTGTCGCACACTTTTCCCCAGTAGCCTCGCAATCCCGTATTCGGTTACCACCGTGTCAGCCATTTCTCTTGGCACTGAAACGATTTGTCCTGCTTCGAACTGTGCTGTGATTGTAGAGACAGTGCCATTGACTGCTGTCGAAGGCAGCACACAGACATAGCGGCCACGCGGCGAGAGATAGGCGCCAACAGCAAAGGCGAGGTGACCTCCCATGCCTGCATAGATGCGTGCCCCGATGCTATAGACGCCGGTTTGGCCTGTGAGGTCTATCGAAAGAGCTCCGTTGATCGCGACGATGCCGTCGTTACGAGCGATATTACGAGGGTCTAGGAGGTATTCTAAATCGTAGAGCTCGAAAGCACGGTTTCCGTACACCATTTCACGTTCTTCGGGGGTATTTCCAATCAGTGTGGCAACAAATTTTCCTGGATGGAGCTGGCTTGTCCGGCCTGTGATGATGCCTTGCTCTACCATTGGGACTAAGCCGGCAACACTCAGTTCTCCGAAATAGGACAATTCCTGCTTCCCATCTAAAGCACCAAAGTGAACCATTCCCGAAGTGTGTGATCCGACTCCGATTTGAATAGTATCTCCGTCTTCGATGAGTTCATTTACATGATGGGCGATTCCCTTGTCCGCAGTGTCGTATACGGGATCGGGTGGGACACCGACACGCTCGTCGGGCACGAATGCATCGATCTCGGAAACATGCAAAGTCGTGTCACCATAGGTGTGGCGGGTCATCGGATTGACGCTAGCGATCACTCTAGTCGCTCGACGAGCAGTGGTAATGCCATCCCAGACGCTGCATCCCAGCGAAACGAATCCGTTACTGTCCGGTTCTGAGGTCGTGATCATCAAGTTGTCGACGGCCCAGGCTTCTTCACGCCCAGCATCCAGTGCCTTATGCCGGCCAACCAACCAGTAGGGATGGAAGTCGATGATCTTTGCAGCTAAAGCTGGTCGGCTGAAGATGTTTCCAAACTGATCTTGGTAGTGGAAAGTTTTTGCGGCATCCGCCGAGAAGAGGCCGAAGTCTGCGACCCCGAGGCCGCGAATTTCAACGTCAGATAGCTCAGCAGTTCGAGCAGAAAGCTCTTCGATGATCGAAGGAGAGGCGTGGCCAGGAGGAATCCAGATGTGCTCGCCAGATTTCACTAGCGCAGCAGCATCTGATGCAGGCATGATGCGAGGCTCGTAGTGATTCCGCCAGTGACCATTAAAATTGTGTCGCATTTCCTCTACCTTAACCACTCATTCGATCATGTCTACCTTCGTAGGCTGTGTATGGGTAGTGATAAAGGTCAGCGGTGACTACGAGTCAAACACGAAACCCGATATTTCTGTGAGCAGGCCGCTTGATTCTGGGCAAGTTGGAGGAGCTAGAGTAGCACCTCCAACTTTGTCGCGACTCCGCACATTCGAATCGCTTCGTGTTCCTGCCTTTCGCTGGTATCTCATCTCGACACTAGGGCTTGGTGGCGCCTTCATGATGCACATGATCGTGACGGGTTACGTTGTTTTCGTACTAACGGATTCGTATGCAGCACTTGGTATTGTCGCGCTTGCCGATGCTATTTCGGGATTACTACTCAATATGTGGGGCGGTGTGCTAGCTGACCGATTTCCTAAGAAGCAAATCATGCAAATTGGGCTCCTAGCTGCTGCGTTTGTTGTGACCTGTGTAGCGATTCTACTGGTGTTAGATGTGCTGGTGTTTTGGCATTTGATTGTGTCCATGGCTATTGAAGGGGCGATTTTTGCTCTGCTGATGCCAGCGCGTCAGTCCATGATTCCTGAAATTGTTGGACTTAAGCTATTGCAGAATGCCGTGGCCTTAAATATGGGTTGTATGAGTGTGATGCGCCTTATTGCACCGGCAATCGGAGGAGTCTTGCTCGCCGTGATCGGTGCGGAGTATGTATATCTCTTCATTGCTGGCTGTTTTATTTTTACAGCCGGAATCTTATCCCGGATACCCAACATCCCAACGAGCGCTTTGGAAGACTCAACTCTCGAAGCCGAATACGGAGTGACTGTCGAGGTGCGTCGAGCCATCCGAGAGCTCATCGACGGTTTTCGATACCTTGCGGAAAATCCAACGGTTCGGATGTTAATTCTGAGCAACATCGTTATCGTGATGTTTTCGATGCCTTACATGACGATTCTTCCGGGCTATGTGCTCGATGTACTCAAGGGAGGACCCGAGACTATCGGTGTACTCCATAGCATTGCCGGGCTGGGTTCTGTTGTGGGGACACTCATCGTTGCCTCCATGTCGGCACGTCACCGAGGTCTGGTATTGCTTGCTGGCCCATTTCTTATGGGTATAGCACTGATAATTTTCACGATGAGCACAGAGTTGTGGATCGTCGGTTCGATCATGCTTGTTATTTCACTTGGTCAGACGTTCAGAATGTCACTCAATAATGTACTTGTGCATACGTATGTGGCTGATTCATACCGCGGTCGAATGATGAGCATCCAGATGATGCAATGGACTGTGGTGTCACTAGGAGGTTTTGTTCTCGGTGTTTTCGCATCAATCGTTGGGCCAGTTGCGGCTCTCCGAGGAATGGCGGTCTTACTATTGATAATCGTTGTTGCAGTTGCTGTATTTATCCCACGCCTAAGGAATCTCGACTGAATCCGTCCGACATTTTCGATAACAGTTACCTCGGACTATTCCCTAGCATTCTAAGAGTTAAGGTCACCTCTAGAAGACTCAAGGAATTGAAAGAAAGTTTTGTCACCCTCAGGCGCATATGATAGGCAACTACTTTGCCCTGATAGCCTGTTCAATTTTTCGTGGCTCAGCGGAATGTTTGAAGCAGGTCCAGACAATTAAAAGGAGATGATGATGGAAGATGTTCTGGCAGCAGTCTCGTATGGCGAAAAGCGGATGAGTATAGGTAGGACGATTAGTGAGGGCGATTTCAGTCTGCTGGTCAACCTTAATTGGACGATCGGCTCAATTCATGCTGATGGCGAACATATGAAATCGACTTCATTTGGAGAACGCATTTTGCCAGGAGTGTGCATGCTTAGTACGACGATGGGTCTTGCGAACACAAGCAATGTAAGGGGGCTCATGGCCGATCAAGGTCTACATCTTGTCGCGCTGCTCGGATATGAGAATGTGCGATTTGTTAGCCCTGTGCACCCTGGTGACACGATCAAGGTCGAAAGTGAGATCCTCGATGCGCGTCCGACTAGTGACCCGAATCGTTGTGTCGCGCGTCTAAAGGATGTGACGTCAGTACAGACAGGTGAGACGGTCTTGGAAGCCATTCGAACAGAGCTGTACGAATTAGTGACATAACAATCCGATTGAACACAAGCAGTCTTGTTAGCTCTGATGCTCATGTACGTGGTAGTCGATGTAGATGGAGCAGTTGGTTGGCCAAGGTGAGGAACCGGATTTCAAGATGAAATTGCTAGTGGCGAACCGAGGTGAGATTGCAGTTCGGATCATCCGTGCAGCAGCGGAATTGAATATACCGACGGTAGCGGTAGCTCCGGAGGATGATGAAGGTTCGCTGCACACTGGTAAGGCAGATGAAGTTGTCATGCTCACGGGTGCTGGAACTGCTGCTTACCTTGACATTGAGCAGCTGATTGAGATTGCAAAAGAGTCGGGCTGTGATGCGGTCCATCCTGGTTATGGATTTTTGGCTGAGAATGCTGACTTTGCTCGAAGATGTACGGAAGCTGGATTGCTATTCATTGGTCCTCGTGAGGAGACCATCGAGCTATTTGGAGATAAAGCTCGTGCTCGTATAGCTGCAGTTGCGGCTGGGGTTCCGATTATTCGTGGTATTGACCGAGCAGTGTCTGTAGAGGAGGCTGCTGCGTTTTTCGATGAGCTTGGTGATGGGCGCGGGATGATGATCAAAGCCGTCGGTGGTGGCGGTGGAAGAGGTTCTCGTTTCGTAGAGAATGCTAATGAGGTTGTGTCGGCTTACGAGCGCTGTCGTGCTGAGGCGCAGGCTGGGTTTGGGAACGATGCGCTCTATGTCGAGGAATTTATCCGACATGCGCGTCATGTTGAAGTCCAGATTCTTGGTGATATTCATGGATCGATTGCACACCTTGGTGAACGTGAATGTAGTGTGCAGCGTTCGTTTCAGAAGATCATTGAAATTGCGCCGGCGCCAGGTCTTACTGATGACCTGCGTACCCAGATTATTGATGCTGCTGTGCGTTTGGCAGGCAGTGTTGGCTATAGCAACGCTGGTACTTTTGAGTTTCTGGTTGATATTTCTGGTGATGACAGTGTTCAGCCTTATGCTTTCATCGAGACGAATGCACGTCTTCAGGTAGAGCACACTGTGACCGAAGCAGTGACAGGTGTAGATATTGTGCAGGCGCAGATTCGACTTGCGCAGGGAGCTACGCTTGCTGAACTTGGGCTTGATAACCCAGATGTTAGTGTCCCTCGGGGTTATGCGATTCAAGCTCGAGTGAACATGGAATCGATGGGTGAAGATGGTTCTTTGCGCCCATCCAGCGGTATGTTGACTGCATACGAGGCGCCTAGTGGGCCGGGCGTGCGTACGGATGGCTTTGGCTACGGTGGTTACCAGACCAGTCTGTTATTTGATTCACTTCTTGCGAAGGTGATTGGTCATACGCTCTCGGATAATTTTGCTGATGCTATCGCTAGGACATCTCGCGCGTTGAGCGAGTTTCGCATCGAAGGTGTTGAGACCAACATCGCATTCCTGCAACGTATCTTGGTTCATCCGGACTTTGTAACGGGCAGTATCGATACACGATTTGTTGACCAAAACATGTCTACTTTGGTCGATGCTGGTTCACAGTTTCGTCGTTTTGTGACTCCACCGAGCTATGAGCCATCACTGAATAACACCAACGC
>DKLZ01000043.1 GCA_002455955.1 Dehalococcoidia bacterium UBA6627 | reverse complement strand
CAGCTTCGCAGATGACCTGCAGGACGTCGCCGAGATTGAACGCCGACCAGCCCTTGAAGGTCGATTCATGTCGATGACGTTGGATCCAACAAAAAAGGCAAGACCAACCGAAGAAAGCACAAAACCAAGCTCTGTTACCGGAACGAAAACAATGGCCACGGATAAAGACAACACGAGCGACGACGGAGATGGACCGACCAGTGATACTGTTGAAACAGCTGTCGAAAGCAGGTAACTGAGTGCCAAAAATGAAAACGCACAAAGGGACCCGTAAACGGATCAAAATTACTGGATCTGGAAAGATCATGGTCCGCAAAGCTGTTCCAAAACGAATGCGTAAAAACAAGCGGTCACTTTATGAAATGCGCGGTGATATGGCTGCGCACAAGACCGTCACGCGATCAATACGGAAGAACTTACCTTACTCTTAAGTGAGTTCGACCTTAAATCAAATAAACTAGACCTCAGCCCCGAGGTTGAGGCGAGAACAATTACCCCCGGCTGAATACCGGGACAACTAACTGAGGATCGACGATGCCACGAACTCGCAACCGTGTTCAGACACGTGCTCGCCACAAGAAAATTCTCTCTGCTACGAAGGGGCACCGAGGAAAACGTCGAACCAACATTAAGGTAGCGCATGAATCAATGATTCATGCGCTCCGTTACTCTACTGAGCATCGTCGTGACCGCAAAGGCGATTTTCGCAGACTTTGGATCATTCGCATAAACGCTGCAGCTCGCATTAACGGATTGAAATACGGCCAACTGATCGACGGAATGCACAAAGCAGGGATCGAAGTGAACCGTAAAATGCTCGCCGACCTTGCAGTAAGGAGCCCTGAGGCCTTCGCAGAGATTGCAGAGCAAGCTAAAGCAGCTCGCTCCGCCGCCTAAAAACGTAATCTATCGTAATTCGGCTCCAAATTGCCGTTTTAACCGTTTCAAAATTTTTGCTTGCTCACGGTCTGCATCTTCTTGAGTTAGTGTTCGGTTTGGTGCCTGATAATTCACTGAGATGGCCACTGACTTCTTGCCATCAGGAAGCTGATCGCCGCGATATACATCGAATGGGGTTGCACTCTTTACTAGCGGAGAGTTTTCAAATTCCGTTCGCATCGCACCAGCAGGAACCTGTTCATCAACAATCACAGCTACATCCTGTTCAACTGCTGGAAATCGTGGAACACTCGCTATAACTTTTTGGGAATTTGCGTGGGCAAGTGCCTTCTCCAGATCGAGTTCAAACAACGTAACTTGCTGATCAATGCCAAATTGTTTCAATACCTCAGGTTCCATCTCTCCCAGAACTCCAACTGCATCACCATCAATCGACAACCTGGCAACTCTTCCAGAAATCATTGCGAATTCGTCCCCTGCCTCATAGGACAATTCGAAACCAAGAACACGAAGAGCTTGATCAATCGCACCTTTCGCATCGAAAAAATCTAGTGGTCGTGACGTTGCGCGCCCCCAACGATCAATCTCAAATCCCGCGAGCGCTGCTACCAAGTAATCTCGCTCTTCCGGTTGTGGCTCTCCATCCTGTGGCAGATAGACTCTCGCTGTTTCAAATATCGCGACTTCTTCCGCTCCTCCCCTAATATTGTGATCGATCACTTCCAATAAAGCGTGGCGTAGTGTAGGTCGCAAAACTTTTCGATCAGACGAAAGAGCATTCTCAACTCGAAATAAACTGCTGAACAACATGTGCTCTGTTGAAATCACGCGAGCCAACACCTCATCAGACGTCAGAGAGTAAGTAATTACTTCTTGCCACCCAGCATCAGTCATTGCATCTCGAAGGTCATCCCGGAACGAACGTGTCGGTGTTGGTTCCCATTCCGGCGTGCGGCCGCGAATCGTGGTTGCTGGCAAACGCTCGTAACCAGCTAAACGAACTATCTCTTCGACCAAATCGTCTGCTATCGCAATATCCGTTCGCCACCAAGGCGCTCGTACACGAAAACTCTCTTTCGCTTCAAATGAGTCTGCCGAACTTTGATTGGAGAGCATCTCAAAACCGAGTGCATCGAATATTTTTTCGACCTCATGACTTGGTACGTGAAATCCAATCAGAGTATCGAGACGTGTGCGTGTCACTTCAACCACAGGTGCGACATGTGGGCGTGGGTATATATCCAGCAGTCCGGATCGCGCTTTGCCGTCGCAAAGTTCAACAAACAATTTTGTAGCGCGCCTTGCAGCGCGCTCTGCTAATTCCGGTGATAACCCACGTTCAAATCGTGAGGATGCCTCGGAACGCAACGCGAGCCGCGTCGATGTGCGTCGAACACTTACCGGATCGAATCGTGCTGCTTCAAGCAAAATTGAGGTTGTTTTCGTCGAAACTTCGGTCGAACTTCCACCCATCACGCCGGCAAGACCAATGGGCCCAGCTTCATTCGTGATTAACAGGGTTTCGCTTGTCAATTCACGATTGATCTCATCCAACGTCCGCAAAGTTTCACCAGTTTTTGCAGTTCGAACACATACTTTGCTTCCTAATGCGTCTAAGTCGAAAGCATGGAGCGGCTGGCCCAACTCAAACATCACGAAATTTGTTATGTCGACTACGTTGTTGATCGGTCGCTGCCCTGCTGCAATCAATCGTTCCTGAAGCCACGGTGGCGAAGGGCCTACCTTGATCCCATCGACCACCGTCGCCACATAACGCGAACAGAGCGAAGGATCTTCAATTTCAATATGAACCGTATCTTTTGATATTTCTGGTCCCTCTGGGTATTCAAGATCGGGAGCGTGGACCCCGACTCCCAAGATCGCTCCTATTTCCCGAGCTATGCCGAGCATCGACATCATATCCGCTCGGTTTGGCCAGATATGGACATCTAAGACCACGTCGCCTAGATAGTCGACTAATGCCGCACCGACAGGAGCATCCGCTGGCAACTCGATAATTCCATCATGTGATTGAGAGAGCCCTAACTCAGCCTCCGAAAGAACCATGCCAGCAGATTCAATTCCTCGGATTTTCGCAGCTTTCAATCTTTGCCACTTGCCGTTCTGTGGGTTACAGAGGTTCGCACCTTCTCGACCAAAAGCTACTTTTTGCCCTTCCGTAAGATTTGGAGCACCGCAAACAACCCGTTGCGGTTCTGCACTGCCATAATTCACAGTCGCTAACCGCAATCGATCAGCGTCGGGATGAGCTTCAACTGTTAGCACTTCACCTACAGTTATCAGAGCACGATCCCAATTACTGCCCACACGATGAACTGCATCAACTTCGGCGCTAGACATCGTCAACTGACGAGCGATTTCTTCAACGTCGATCTCCATTGGCAAATCAACGTAGTCACGAAGCCATTTAAGTGAAACGAGCACGGTATCCCTCGCGATCACAGGCGCAAACAGTCTTTAGTCTGCAGTGTTCATTACTAGCCGGCTAGTCATTCCTTAGCCGATTCATTATTCATATCAGGTGATGATTTCGATAATTCCCAGAGTCACCCGCATAAAATATCTCATTACTCCGCTTATCCGAATTCTATGAGTTTGGCCGTTCGAAGAAGAATTAGGCTTCGGCAATGGCATCACGTAAAAAGAACAAAGTACGCGTTGTGAATTCTCCCATGTTCGCACTACGATCTTCGATGCCTGTTTCAATCACTTCAACTCTGGAGACAGGGCCGACCACTGCGATCGACGTTCGTCCTACGCCTGAGTTTACTCGGCCAGTTCCCGGACCAGCTAATCCCGACTCGGCAACACACCACGCTGCATCGAGACGATCACGCATGGATTCTGCTAAATGCATCAACATATCAGTCGTAGTACCTCTGTAATTTTCATATTCAGCAGGATCAGCACCTGCGAGTAAGGTTCGTGATGCCAATGTGTAAACCACGGCACCGCCCGCGTAATACTTCGAAGCACCCGCCACAGATAGAAGTGCCGCTGACACCAATCCACCAGTCGTTGATTCCGCTACTGCTATGCGTTCGCCGCGAGAAGTAAGCATGTCGGCGATCTCTTTGGCCAGTCTCGATTGCTCACTAGTTAAGAAAGTAGACATTGGAATCCTCCTCGAAAATATTCCATATCAGTCACAGTGCAGTAACGGCCTACTGTGGTTTTCAAGATCGTACGCTCTTCGTATCTAGTCGATACCGTATTCGTGTTAAGAATCGTTGGGCCATATACGACCCCAGAAATAATTAACGGTAATTCCCAAAATTGAGGTGCATACCCCAATCTTTTTCACGCAATGCCGATATCACTAATTGAAGATCGTCGCGTTTAGGCGCTGAGACACGCACCGCTTCGTTCTGGATTTGGGATTGAACTCTCTTGAGTTTTAGCTCCTTGATGAATTTGTTAATCGCTCGTCCAGTATCCGCATCAATCCCTTGAACAAGTTTAAGAACTTGACGAATCGTCCCCCCGGCAGCTTGCTCTGGTTCCGCCCGCTCCACGTTTTCTATCGGTACTTTCCGTGCAACGAACCGGCTGACAAGTACACTCCAAATAGCATCGAGGTGAAATTGCTCCTCTGTATAAATCGTAATAGAGCCAGTATCACGTTCAAATTCGATATCAGCCCTTACACCCTTGAAATCGTAGCGGTTTGTTAGTTCGCGTCGTGCCTGATTAAGGGCATTATCAACTTCCTGCAAATCACAACCTGTCGTGATATCAAATGATTCACTTTTGGCCATATTGCCTTGTCCTGCTGTTTGCTCGAGAACCACTGTAGTGGGGTGGGGGTGGTTCTTGCTCAGAGGGACGCCGCATTTTGTCACCACGACTCCGACGCAACTCTTCAAGCATACCTTCGTCCATCGGACGAAGAGGTGTTGGCTTCATATCAGATTGTTGATCCGTCATAAGCTCCCTCGATAGTGTGCTCAGGTTCAATGACCAGTGAACTCTCGCTATCTCCACCTAGTTTGAAATATTAAAACTGACTGAGAAAACGTAGATCGTTCTGATAGAAATTTCGGATATCATCCACCCCGTAGAGTGGCATCGCAATCCGTTCGATACCCATTCCCGCCGCAAATCCAGTGTATTTCTCCGGATCGTAACCTGCAGCACTGATAATTTCAGGATGCACCATCCCAGCACCAAGAATTTCTAACCATTGACCGCGAAACTTCACGGCAAGTTCAACTCCTGGTTCGACAAAAGGGAAATAGCTATTACGGAGCATAACTTCCGTATCTGATCCAAAAATTTGCCGCGCGAACTCATGCAATGTGCCTTTTAGGTCTGCTAGCGATACTCCCTCATCGATCGCCAGCAATTCTACTTGCTGTAGCATCCATTCGTGCGTCGCGTCAGTCGCTTCGTAACGATAGCAACGACCTGGCACAGCCACTCTTATCGGCGGTTCATGCCCTTCGAGATACCGAATCTGCATCGGGCTGGTATGTGTCCGAAGCAAAGTCTGTCGTGCAGCTATACGTCCTTCTTGTTCAGCGATCCAAAATGTGTCCCACATATCCCTCGCCGGGTGATCGGCAGGAATACGCAAGCGATCAAAGTTGTATTCATCCAACTCGACTTCGGGGCCTTCGATGACTGCAAACCCGAGCCTTTGAAGGATCTCAAGCACAGCACGCATAGTTTGCGTTACAGGATGCAGACGCCCTATCCGGTGAGGCCTGCCCGGCAATGTGACATCGACGCCAGCAATATCGGTAATTTTTCCAGCCGCCAGAAGAGCTCTTCGTTCATCAAATGCTTCTTCCAGTTCATTCTTGAGAACATTCGCTCTACGCCCAACAATTTTTCGGTCGTCAGCATCAAGAGCACCAATCGAGCGCAGAATTCCTGTCAGGGTTCCGCTGCGTCCAAGAACGTCGGTTCTCCAAGATTCAAGAGCAGCCTCATCTTCGGCCACAGAGAGGCTTCGACGAGCATCACTCTCAACAGCAGCGAGATTGTCTAGGGCTAGCGAGTCGTGATTAGTCGGCATATTGAGACAAGTGTACGTGGGCAATGCGGCGCGAGAAACGTGCTAGCACGCAATTCTTCCTACTGTAACGTTTCGAACTGAGCGCAAATATTCGAAATAGGCACCGCGCGAACCTGCTACTACGATTCGTAGTTCGGTTATCGAATTACAGAATCCAATGTGCGAGCCCTGCCCATCCCAACTGCTAGCTGTGTTTGCAAGACTCACT
>DKLZ01000023.1 GCA_002455955.1 Dehalococcoidia bacterium UBA6627 | reverse complement strand
ACCGACGAGCGTAATACCGGAAATCGCATTCGCCCCTGACATCAGTGGTGTATGCAGTAACGGAGGCACTTTGTTAATCAGTTCGAAACCCACGAAAAGCGCAAGTACAAAGATCGTCATCGCTGCCAAAAAAGGTGGAGGGGTGGAGGTCACGGCCGCTTCCATCAGTAGCTACTCACTTTCTCGGTCAGAATTCGCGATCAATTCGCGAACACGCTCGGATACGATCTTTCCTTCATGTGTTAGCAAAGTACCTTGGATGATTTCATCATCAAGATTGATGTCGACTGCACCATCAGTGATCAAATTTTCGAGGAAAGCCCCCATATTGTGTGCATACATGTCACTGGCGTCCCGTGGAACTGCACTCGCAAGATGAACTGCCCCGACAATCGTCACACCACCAACATCGATTGTTTCACCAGGTCTGGTAAGTTCACAATTACCTCCGGTTTCTGCCGCAAGGTCAACAATAACTGAACCCGCCTGCATCCCTTTGACTGCATCTGCGCTAATCAAAACCGGTGCACGTGTACCAGGTACAGCTGCCGTAGTAATCACTACATCACTGTCGGCAACAAGTTCCGCCATCAATTCGCCTTGTCGATGATAAAAGTCGTCTCCCAGAGCTTCAGCATAGCCACCAGCGCCTTCGGCATCTGCCGTTTCCAATTCAAGTTCTGCGAATCGTGCTCCGAGGCTTTCGACCTGTTCTCGCGCCGCGGGACGCACATCATAGGCCTGGACAACTGCACCGAGACGACGCGCAGTCGCGATCGCCTGAAGGCCTGCGACACCGGCACCAACTATCAGTACGCGCGTTGGAGCGATGGTGCCAGCAGCAGTCATCAACAATGGATACATCCGATTTATTAAATCAGCCGCTTGAATGACCGCCTTATAACCAGAAACCGTAGCTTGCGACGAGAGCACGTCCATCGACTGGGCACGTGTGATACGCGGCAGTAATTCAAGAGCGAAGCTCGTAGCTCCTGTACTCGCAAGAGCATCTACAGCGTCGATGCCACCCAATGGATCAAGGTGCCCGACCAATACTTGTCCGGGACGAAGTTTTTCAAGATCTTCACGGCCACCATCGGGATCAGCAGAAGGGGCACGCACTCGAAGAATAATCTCTGCATTCTGACACACGTCATCTCGGTCCGCTGCGATACGGGCACCTTCCGCTTCATAGGCAGAGTCTCCATATCCCGCGGCGACACCAGCACCGTTCTCGACAAGGACATCGACACCTAGCTTTGCCAGCTTCGCAACGATTTTGGGCACTAGTGCCACACGGTCTTCACCAATAGAAGATTCGGCAACAACACCAACGATCATCTGCACCTCACCTTTAAGAAGCGTTGCGTTTCTACGCTCGTTCGTGCCACCGGTCAATCATTATCTTCGTACTATCGACTATCGAACATCCTTCAAGTCAAGATTTTCATCAAATTAACGAAGGGTTACTCATAGCTATCGAGTCGTTAGTGAACAGTGAACAAACAATGATGACGCTTTTAGCAACGCTCGCCATAAAACCAAAGAGAAACTTGTAACCAATACTTTTCATCTTTGTTTGAACGTTCTAACGAATATTCTCAGATCCACTGCACTCTGCTCGCTTCGAGAACTCTGTCGCCTTTAGAATCAGACCTACTGGGGATTCGTCTAATGGTAGGACAACGGATTCTGGATCCGTAAGTCGGGGTTCGAATCCCTGATCCCCAGCCACAAGAAAATCATCCACTCCTCGATAGTGCTATCGCGTGTCTAGTACTGGCCGAGGCGCATCCTGTTCATAATGAATAGTGCCCATGCTCTCCGCAGGAGGGACTACTACTTCAATCAGCGCGGGTGCATCACTCGCCAGTGCTTCACTAAGCACTGATCGGAACGCATCGGGATTATCCGCTCGATAACCTGCGACACCGAACGCTTCGGCCATTTTCACCATATTGGGATTTTGGAGGTCAGTGCCTATTTTATGACCACCGTACTTCAGGACCTGCATTCGCCGGACGTTGCCGTAACCACCGTCATTGAAGACTACCGTTACCACTGGAATCTGCTGCTGAGCCTGCGTCGACAGTTCCTGGACATTATAGAAAAACCCACCATCACCATTGATTGATACAACTTTCTTATCTGGGTTACCTATCTGTGCGCCAAGGGCCGTTGGGAATCCGTACCCGAGAGTGCCTTGATATCCTGGCGTGAGCAGCGTTCTTGGTTCATAGACTGGATAACCTCCCAAAATGTGAGCCCAGTAACCAATTTGCGTCATTTCGCTCACGAGTATCCCATCGTCCGGTAACACATCACGAATCGCGAGAGCATATGCTGCCTGTAATTCCATCTCACCTACTGCATCACGACCAGCATCTTTGATCGCTGTCAGTTCACTCATTCGTGACTCTCGTTTGCGATTAGAATCTGGAACGAATTCGATTAATTGGCCAAGTGCTGCCTTTGCATCTGCTTCTACACCAACTTGCAATTCGACAGTTTTTCCAATCTGATCCGCATCGATGTCAATTTGAATAACTGGCTTCCCGGATGGCAATACTGACACCATCTGGGGGTTTAAATTAAATCTAGAGCCAACAATCAAGACAGCATCAGCATTATTAAGTAGTTCTCGTGTAGCGAGCGGACCTGCCAGACCATGGTAGTCACGATCAGATATCGCCCCGCGGCCATTCTCTGACATTAGTACTGGGGCTTCGAGAATCCTCGACAATTCGCGCAGTTCTTCCCACGCTTGAGAAGACAGGACGCCACCGCCTGCACAAATCACCGGATATTCGGCATTCCCCAGCACATCTGCCGCTTGTTGCAACAGATCAGGATCTCCTGGTGATTCTTCGGCTCTTATCGAGTTCTCCGGTTCCAATATTTTGATATCAGCAACAGATTCCAATACATCAGGTGGGATTTCTATCTCTACCGGCCTCGGGCGCCCAGTACGTAATGCTTGAAACGCTCTACGTACCATCGTCGGAATTTCTTGAGCTGTCATCGCGCGCTCGGCTGACTTCACAACTGAGGAAACCATTTCTAATTGATTATTAATTTCGTGAAGGAATCCGAGACCTTTGCCTATTTGATTCGAAACGATCTGACCTGAAATACAAAGTACCGGCGAGCTACATGCGTATGCTGTACTCAATCCGGCAGTAGCGTTCAGTAATCCCGGCCCTGGAACCACAATGAAGCTACCAATCTTGCCAGTTGATCGTGCATACCCA
>DKLZ01000014.1:4241-29155 GCA_002455955.1 Dehalococcoidia bacterium UBA6627 | reverse complement strand
TAGGCCGCTAGACGAATGCGCCACTGCTACCCGAAACGATCGTAGCGAACCCAACCTCTTGTGCAAGCAGATACTGCATTGGCATCTGCTCCGTTAGCATGCCCTGACCGAGATCGACCAGATCAGACGCTATGGTGTCGGTTCTAATAGGAGTGCTGACGGAGAACGCCCTTCACATGCCACTGCCATGAGCCACCACGGCGAAGAAAGATCACATTCCGACACCAAGTCGACTGATACAGATGTCGATCCTCGCCCATGGTCGCCATTTCAACTCGACGGCTTCCGTTACCTCTGGGGGGCTGCACTCTCCTGGGTGATGACTCGTGAATTACGAATCTTGGTCACTAGCTTCTGGATCTTTGAAACAACCGGATCTGTTTCACAACTAGCCTTGATCGGAGCAGTGCAGCTTATCGTTCAAATTCCAGCACTAGTCTGGAGCGGAACGCTTGCTGATCGAGTAGACAGACGTCAAATGTTGATGGCGACACAAGCGGTATCTGTATCTCTGATGTTTGGTATGGGCATCCTTGATCTGACTGGTGAGCTTCAGCCATGGCACGTCTACATTGCAATCGCGGCGATGGCCTCAACCAACATCATGGGCAGTCCAGCGCAAGCCGCATTACTACCATCTGTAGTTCCCGAACGTTGGGTCGTACAAGGTGTGGCTCTGCAGACCGTTACTCAGCAAGCCGCCGCAGTAATCGCACCACTTTTGTTTGCACTAGTCGCAGCACTAATGAACGTCACTGCAACATTCTTCCTTGCCGTAGTAATCGCGACGCCGGCACTTCTGTTACCCATGCTGATCCGCATTCGCTTCCAACCTCCATTAGTCCCTGAAAGCGGATCAACTCTTCAGCGCACATGGGAAGGATTTCGTTTTGTCCGTCGGCATAAACTTCTTCCAGGACTGTACACCCTCGATGCTGGAATCACTGTGTTCAGTTTCTACCGTCAGCTTTTTCCTATGTTCGCAAAAGAACTCTACGGCGGAGGCGCAGCCGCGACTGGTTTGCTAACTGCCGCTAACTCAGTCGGCGGAATCGGAGGCACATTACTAGTGCTAATACTGCAAAACTACCGCTCGAAGGGAATGCTCGTACTCTACGCGACGATCATCTATGCCCTATTACTGTTCCCGCTCGCAATCAGCCGACAACTATGGGTAGGCGCTCTTCTGATTGGTGGCCTCGGAGCGATGGACGGAATCAGCGTCGCGATGCGCCACTCAATCGTGCAACTAACAACCCCGGACCGAATGCGTGGACGTGCGGTTGCATTGCAGGTACTAGCCGCTCAAACCGCAAATAACGTAGGAACTCTCGAAGTTGGATTCCTAACTGCATTAATCGGACTATCTTCTACGCTCACGTTTGGCGGTGCAGCAGCGCTGGCTTTCACTATTGCCGCTTGGCGCTTCGTACCTGGTATCCGGAACTACAAGTACCCATGATTTTCCATTGTGATTCATTACGCCACCGATGAGAATTTCTCAAGGTGACTCGCCAACGAATTTCCAATAACAATGCAATACCCGCGATAACGGATTTTATTCTTGAGCGCGTTCTACTGAAATTACACCGCGTACCGACTCAAGTGCCGCAATAAGTCCTACAAACTGAGCACCACCGCTGGTTTCGAGAATGATATCCAGCGTTGTTGTGCGATCGTTATGCTCGTTGGTCCGCACTCCAACCATATTCACCCCTGCTTCCGCGGCCAATGCTCCGACATCGCGAAGGAGACCAACACGGTCCCAAGCGTGGACTTCGACACGGGCAGCGTAAGTCGTTTCACTGTGAACCCAATCGCAGTCCAACAGGCGCGCCGGCTCATGGACTCTAGCGACATTCGTGCAAGTAGCACGGTGAACAGTCACACCACCGCTACGTGTCTTAAAGCCGGTTATTAAATCGTCAGGGACTGGGCTACAACACTTCGCCAATCCGACGTTCAGCTTGGTTGTGCCCAGAATACGTACACTAGGACTTCCGCCAACCTCAATTGTCGACAGAGCCACCTCGATAGGTGGTGCTGCCGGTGCATGCTCAGCAAGGACGTTACCGAAGTGCTCTGCGGAAACATCCCCCGAACCAAGTGCCGCATAAAGATCTTTAATCGAATTTAGATTAAATCGCTTCCAGATAGCGACAGGTACCCGATCCATCGCCAAACGCTTCATCTCACGCTCGAATTGTTCTTGACCTTTCTCAACATTCTCACCACGACGCTGTCGTCGGAACCACTGGCGAACTTTTTGACGTGAATGACTCGAGCCAACGTAACCCAGTGCCGGAGTTAGCCAATCACGAGACGGGCCTTTCTGTGTCTCGCTCCTCAATATTTCGACTAAGTCACCGTTTTCAAGTTTTGTACTTAAAGGAACGAGCTTTCCGTTAACTTTCGCTCCTGCACATGAATGACCTAAATCCGTATGTACTCTGTAGGCGAAATCGATTGGCGTTGAACCACGTGGCAGTACATGAACATCTCCCCGGGGTGTATTAACGAATACCTGATCAGAAAACACATCTGTCTTAACCGATTCAAGGAAATCTTCGGCACCTTCTTGCTGCCATTCGATCAGATGACGCAGCCATGACATTCGCTCTTCGTACTGAATGTCATGTTTGACAATTTCGTTCTTGTACTGCCAGTGCGCAGCTACACCATATTCTGCAACCTCGTGCATTTCGAAAGTTCGGATTTGAACTTCGAAAGGGCGTGTCCCAGGACCAAGTACTGATGTGTGTAGCGATTGGTAAAGCGATTCTTTTGGACTCGCAAGATAATCATCAAACGAATTTGGGATTGGACGCCAAGTTTGATGTACTACCCCTAGTGCCGCATAGCAATCAGCGACATTATCGACGAGCACTCGCAGGGCAAGCAAATCGTGTATTTGATCGAATCGCTTACCGTCACGCGAATAGCGCTGTTCCTTTTCATATATCGAATACAGATGTTTCGCTCGCCCATTCACCTCAGCCGGTATACCGACAGCTTCAAGAGCACCACGCAATTCTTTTTCAACTCGGCGGATATATCGTTCTCGTTCACTACGCTTCGATGCCACAGTCCCCGCAACACGGCGATACTGTTCGGGCTCAAGATAGCGAAACGATAGATCTTCAAGCTCCCATTTGAATTGCCAAATACCGAGACGGGCAGCTAGAGGCGCATAAATATCCCTCGTCTCCTGAGCGATCGCGCGTTGACGATCTTCCGGCAAAAACTGCAGCGTCCGCATGTTATGCAGGCGATCTGCAAGCTTGATGATCACAACTCGCACGTCTTCGGCCATCGCCAAAAACATTTTTCGTAAGGTTTCGGCATCCGCGTTGTGATGCTCCACCGCGGATAGATGATCGATTTTTGTCGCGCCCTCGACGAGGCGACTGACTTCCGGACCAAAACGCTTGTTTAATTCATCAACAGTCACATCACAGTCTTCGACCACGTCGTGCAGCAAACCAGCTTCAATCGTTAGAGTGTCCATCTTGAGGTTCGCTAGCATCGAAGAAACAGCGATCGGGTGAGTGACATACGGTTCACCAGAACGGCGACTCTGGCCTTCGTGCGCAGTAATCGAAAATTCGAGTACCTTTGCGATCGCGCTGACACGATCAGCCGGGAGATAGGACTTGAGTGAATCAAGGAACTCACGAGCGTCTGAGGTGACGCTTCTAGCGGTAACCATGTTGATCCGAGGTTAGCACGAGCCCGATTAGTCGTGTTCCACCAAGGAACTCAAACGGGCTACATCGAAATAGGATTTCCTCTGCGATCATCGGGCCGTAGACTCAATTCATGGCAAATCTACAAGCACTCAGAGGTATGCACGACATCCTCCCTGAGGACGCCCCTCTGTGGAACCGAATTCGATCAGCGGCGGAGCGTGTCGCACTGAGCTATGACTACCACGAAATCGTTACTCCGATCGTTGAAAACGAGCATGTGTTCCTGCGTGCGGTTGGTAGTGAAACCGATATCGGGTCAAAGGAGATGTATGCTTTCGACGATCGAGGTGGCGATCGAGTCGCGCTACGCCCCGAAGGAACGGCCGGGGTAGTCCGCTCTTATGTCGAGCACGGAATGGCAAGCCGACCACATCCACTACGCCTATGGTATTTCGGTCCGTTTTTTCGATACGACCGTCCGCAAGCGGGTCGTTATCGCCAACTTTGGCAATTCGGCGTCGAACTCATCGGTGACTCAACTCCCGCAGGAGACGCAGAGGTAATCGACCTGCAGCACTCATTTTACGAGCAGTTAGGTCTTTCCGATCTGACACTGCGAATCAATTCGATAGGCGCACCAACAACTCGACAGCGTTACGAAGAGGCACTTAACGAACATTTTGCGCCACACCTCTCAACCCTCTCGGGTGAATCGCAACGCCGGTTCGAAACCAACATCCTCCGTGTCCTCGATTCCAAGGAAGATGAAAATCATGTTGCCATCCGCTCCGCACCTCAGATACTCGATTACCTCAATGACGACGACCGCAAACATTTTGAGGAAACGCAAAGACACCTTGATGCACTTGAGATCCGATATGTTGTAGATCCAACGATCGTCCGTGGGCTCGACTACTACACGCGTACTGTCTGGGAATTTGAACCATTTGATGAAAGCAGTCAGTCGACAGTAGGTGCCGGAGGTCGCTACGACGGATTAATCGAACTGCTCGGCGGACAAGCTACTCCGGCCGTAGGCTTTGGCACCGGGATAGAACGAATCGCGCTTAATCTTCGTGAGCAAGATTTAGCCGATGAATCGGAAACTTCTCAACTGGATGCCGTGATGATTCCACTTGGAGAAATCGGTATAACAGCTGCCTTCAAGCTCGCCGCAACTCTCCGAAAACACGGCCTTCACATACGGAACGGTACCTCGGATCGTTCACTCAAGGCACAACTGCGGAGTGCCGGCCGTTCTGGGGCTCGTTACGCATTAATTATTGGCGAAGGTGAAGTGTCTGAAGGCGTAGTCCAGGTCAAGGCAATGGTTGCCGACGGCGGTCAACTAACTGTGCCACTCGATGAAGTCTCTTCGGTACTAAAAACAACGCTGCTAAGCTGATGCAATGCTCGAACGGCTGTCTGAAATCGAAGCACGCTATGAGGATCTTACTAACCTCTTAGCTGACCCCGAGGTTCTTGCGGACCATCGGCGGATCGAAGAGATTGGGCGTGAACGTGCTCAATTGCAATCAGTAGTCGAACTCTACCGATCATATCGAGAAACAGAAACAGCACTCATTGAGGCACGAAGCTTACTCGACGATGAAGATTCCGAAATGCAGCAACTCGGTCGTGATGAGGAACAGCGCCTTACCGCTGAAATCGACAACCTCGAACAACTCCTAAAGATCGCGCTCCTGCCAAAAGACCCAGCAGATGAAAAGAACGTGATAGTCGAAATCCGATCCGGAGCCGGTGGTGACGAAGCTGGCCTCTTTGCTGTCGATCTATTTCGGATGTATCAACGATATGCGGAGAGACAAAACTGGAAAGTTGAAGTGCTCAACACTTCAGCTGCGCACTCTGGCGGATTCAAAGAGATTACCTTTGAACTTAACGGACATGGTGCTTTTTCTCGCCTGAAATACGAATCAGGCGTACATCGGGTACAACGTGTCCCAGAGACCGAATCGCAAGGCCGCATTCACACTTCTACTGCGACCGTGGCAGTCTTGCCTGAGGTAGACGAGATTGACGTAGAAATTGATTGGAACGATGTCCGTATCGACATTTTCCATTCGGGAGGGGCTGGCGGACAAAACGTCAACAAGGTGGCAACTGCCGTCCGAATGACTCATGAGACCAGTGGCATCGTCGTTGTCTGCCAAGACGAAAGATCTCAGGCAAAGAACCGGGCACGTGCCACCTCAGTACTAAGAGCGAGACTCTATGATCTTGAACGAGAAAGACGTGACGAAGAAGAATCCGCAAACCGTCGCTCGCAAGTTGGCACCGGAGATCGATCAGAAAAAATCAGAACGTATAACTATCCTCAGGATCGTATAACAGATCATCGAGTTAGCCTGACCTTGCATGGCATGCCACGTGTAATGGACGGCGAAATCGATGAACTGATCGATGCTGTGAGTGCTGACGAGGAAGCGCGTTTGCTCGCTGCGGCTTCCTAACTAATCGATTTCAATGATTACAACGAGCGACAATAATACTGCTGCTTAGAACGATCGAAAACAATGATCACCAGCACAGCGAACCACCGCATCCGAACAATTCGTTCCCTTACCCGTCGGAAGGAGCGTGATACGCTAGGCTTAGCCTACGTCGAAGGAATCCGCCCCGTCATTGAAGCGATCGAATCAGGTGCAGATCTAGAAACTGTGGTCATCGCCTCTGATTTGCTCACTAGCGATCGAGCCTACTCAGTATTGTCCGACCTCCAACAACGAACACAATCGCCTTCATATCAACACTTGAACATTGAATACCTTGAAGTGTCAGCGCGCGTTTTTCGATCAATCTCCAATCGAGACGGTCCACAAGGCATTGCCGCGGTCGTTCGTCAGCGCTGGGAGCAGCTCGAGGACGTCCACCTCAGGGATGAAGATTGTTGGGTTGCACTGGTCGAAATTGCCGACCCAGGGAACCTAGGCTCCATCCTGAGAAGCTGTGACGCGACAGGAGTCGACGGGGTCATCGTTCTGGGGACTTCCGCTGACCCGTACGATCGGACCGCCCTGCGCGCAAGTTCTGGCACAACATTCACTCGAAGACTAGTGCGTTCTAATTGGGATTCATTTACTGCATGGGCTCGTTCCGAAGGTGTCGCAATCACTGGCGCATCAGGTGATGCAATCCAATCCTATCGAGGCGCTAACTACAGTTCTAAATCGGTTTTGTTAATGGGCAGTGAGCGTAAGGGCTTATCACAAGAGCAACGGGAAGCGTGTACGCATCTAGTTTCAATTCCTATGCTCGGCAAAACAGACTCACTAAACCTCGCAGTAGCCACCACTCTTATCCTCTACGAACAACTTCACCAACGCGAAGTTGGCACTGGGGTACCGGAAAAATCAACGTGAACCTCTCCAGGCATCTGCAAGAGGCAGCAAATCACCTGATCAAGTTAGGCGCAGCTGACAGTCTCGATGAAAGTCGACTCGAGGTAGAACTTCTCTATGGTGAAGCAGCCAACATCGACCGTGCTCATGTAATCGCATCCGGTAGTAAAACTATTGACCCTGAAGCCTATGCACTCTTCAAACAATTACTCAATCGTCGAATCGCACGTGAACCGCTCTCTTACATTATCGGAACACGTGAGTTCTACGGGCTTACCTTCGAAGTTGGTTCAGGAGTACTGATACCGAGACCAGAAACTGAAACTCTCGTCGAAGCCGCTTTAGTCGCGGTGAATGATCATCCTCGCGCGGGCCATGTAGTTCGGGTCGCAGACATCGGTACCGGTAGTGGAGCTGTAGCCATCTCGGTCGCTCTCCACGCATCCAATACTCACGTTTTTGCAGTTGATGCATCAACTACTGCTCTCCAATGGGCCGAAAAAAACCTGCAACGTCTTGGCCCAATTGACCGTTTGAACATTACGCCCGGCGATCTTTTAGACCCAGTGGACGAACCGCTCGACGTCATACTGGCAAATTTACCCTATGTACCTACCAAGGAATTTAATGTGCTGCCCGAGGAGATACGTCTTCACGAACCGTCTATTGCGATAGACGGAGGTGATGATGGACTAGTTCCATACCGCCGATTCTCATCACAGCTAAGTAAACACCTTGCACGCGACGCTTATTCAATACTCTGCGAAATTGGTACCGGCCAAGCCCATTGCGTCCAAGAACTATTACTGAATTCCCTCGGCCGACCACCAGATGTTGACGTTCGGCTACATAAAGATCTGCAGGGGTTCGAACGTGTAATTGAAGTTCGTGCTGGATACTAAGAGCTTTGGCTACGCTGAATGCTTCTGTTCGGAGAGCTTTTAGGACAGCGCAACAATAAATCGTTACCAAAGCTAACTAAGAATGACCCTCGCCTGAGTTTACAACCGCTCGGATTTGCAAGCGCTAAACTCCAGCCCCACGGGTCTGCGCTATCTGATAAATTTTGCCCTCAGTCTTAATCGACGGCGCAATAATCATCCTTGCATCATGAAACTCACTGATCGTGCGTGCACCACATGCCGCCATGGACGTCGTGAGAGCCCCCACCAAGTTCTCTGTTCCGTCAGTCTTAGAAGTCGGACCAAATAGTAATCGTTCTGCAGTGTGGCTTTGACCTACCTCAACACGCACTCCACGAGGAAGAGCAGAATGCGGGGTTGCCATTCCCCAATGAAATCCACGACCTGGCGAACCTTCGCAACTGGCGAAAGGAGAACCGATCATGACCGCATCTGCGCCTGCGCAAATCGCCTTCGATACATCACCGCCGGTACGTAAACCACCATCAGTGATGATCGGTATATACCGCCCTGTCCGTTCATAATAAACATCTCGCGCGTAGGCAGTCTCAATGGTTGCACTTACCTGTGGCATCCCAATCCCAAGCACTTCACGTGATGTACAGGCCGCACCAGGCCCAACACCGACAAGCACTCCCTGAATACCTGTTTCCATCAACTCTAATGTAGCTTGAAAATCGACTGTATTACCCACCAGAATTGGCACATCAGTCATCTCACCGACAAGTTCATCAAGCTGGAGCCCTTTCAGCGAGCTAGAGACATGACGAGCAGTCGTAACAGTTGATGCGACGACAAAATAATCAGTACCAGCTTCCCTGGTCACAGGTGCAAATTTTTTGGTGTTCTGAGGTGTTCCGGCAACTATCGCGATCCCGCCATCAGCCTTAATTTCTTCCACTCTCTGTCCAACGAGATGTTCCTTGACAGGCTCTCCATATACACGCTGGATTACTGCGGTTGCTTGCTCAAGATCAGCATCAGCAATCTCTTCGAGAATTCCTTCGGCATCTTCGTAGCGTGTCCAAACTCCATCAAGGTTAAGTACGCCCATCCCGCCTAACTGAGTCATCTTCACAGCAAATTTCGGATCAACAACCCCGTCCATTGAGGACGCAATGATCGGTATCGCAAATGTATGCGCACCCAATGTGAAACTGGGTTTAACAAGATCAGGATTTGTTGTAACTGAACCCGGTACGATCGCTACGTCGTCAAATCCGTAGCTGTTCTGGAGTGCTTTGGGCCGAGCAGCCATTCTCTCTAGTTCTTCGTCGCTTGGCTTGGTTGTCGCCACTTTATCTAGTACCACGGCCCCAACCCCTTAACGCAAAGACCCCTCGTGCGAGGGATCTGCAAAAACGCGTACTTATACTCTTCTATTTTGAAGAGCATATAACTTGGACAGTGCTCCATCGGAATGATCCCGCCGGTTGACCTGTTCCGAATTTCGAGAGAGCGTATCCTCCTCCGTAATATCGGTCAATAAGGACGAATAACGAATACAAAACTTTATCGCTGATATTCTGTCCAAACCGCAAGATTTCCGAGTTAACGCCCTCATTACCTCACGCAAAAACAAAACAATTTATAGCCACATGGAATCACTTACCTGTTGTAACAGATTCGTATCTGCCTCGTGCAGTTATGTCTCGTCCCATGAATAAGAATTCTTGATCTTCGGTCCAATCTCTCAGCGTGACTTCTTGGAATTTGACCTATGACCACGGATCCACACCAAGCGAGATGCTAGGATCAATCAGCATGACTTCATCTCATTCCAATACTCGCCTTTCTCCCGAAACCATCCTTATAGCCGTTGCATGGCCATACGCCAACGGACACCTGCACGCGGGCCAGATCGCAGGTGCTTACCTTCCTGCTGATATCTACGCGCGTTACCACCGTATGCTCGGAAACCACACGCTTATGGTCTCAGGATCAGATTCGCATGGAACACCTGTTACCGTTCGTGCCGAATCTGAAGGTACGACCCCCACTGAAGTTTTCGAACGCTTCCACGAAAGCTTTCTCGATACCTTCAACCGTTTCGGTATCAGCTTCGATCTATTCACGACCACCGACACCGAAAATCATGCCAAAGTCACTCAGGACATATTCCTGACACTTCTCGAGCGGGGATACCTCTACGAAGCTGAACAAACCCTCCTATATGACCCGCAGGCAGATCGCTTCTTGCCCGACCGTTATGTCGAAGGGACTTGCCCTCACTGTGAATACACGCAAGCTCGTGGCGACCAATGCGACGACTGCGGTCGCACTTTAGACGCATTCGAATTGATCAATCCACGTTCGAAACTCAGTGCTGCTTCACCGGTTCCAAAAACAACAAAACATCACTTCATTAAGCTGTCCGCATTTAATGACTCCCTTACGGAATGGGTTACGCAACAGACACACTGGCGACCTGCAGTTAGGAACTTCACGCTGGGCATGCTCCGAGAAGGGCTCCACGATCGCGCGATCACCCGTGATATCGATTGGGGTATTTCCGTCCCATTAGACGGTTATGAGAACAAAAGAATCTATGTCTGGTTCGAAGCTGTAATCGGCTATCTCTCTGCCACAAAAGAGTGGGCTCAGATCGAAGGACGACCGGACGATTGGAAGAACTGGTGGCAAAATTCTGAGTCACGAATAATTTATTTTCAAGGTAAAGATAACGTACCGTTCCATACACTTATCTGGCCCGCGATGCTAATGGGTTACGGTGATTTAAACTTGCCCTACGATGTGCCGGCGAACCAGTACGTAACAATCTCTGGGTCGAAGGCATCGACTAGCGGCAATTGGGCTATATGGATGCCTGATTACCTCGATCGCTACGATCCGGATCCATTGCGTTACGCACTAACGGTTCTGATGCCAGAAACGTCTGACTCGGATTTTTCTTGGTCCGAATACGTGCGACGCAACAACGACGAACTCGTCGCACGTTGGGGGAACTTGGTCAACCGAGTCCTCACTATCACGCGCCGTAACTTCGAAGGTCGCACTCCTGCCACTCCTTCCTCTCTCTCTCAGGAATCTGAGACTTTGCTCCGCCGTGTTGACGATGCGTTCGAAATAGTCGGCGAACAAATCAACGAAGTGCAACTTCGTCGAGCACTCGCGAGCACGATGGAGATCGCTCAAGGAACAAATCAATACCTTGAGGAACGTGCTCCTTGGTCTGCCGTAAAAAATGATCCAGAACATGCAGGTGAAACTCTTCATACCGCTATCAACGCGATTAGCGGAATAACCACCCTCCTCCAGCCATTTCTTCCCTTCACGTGTGCTGCCGCCTGGGACTTTCTTGGCCATTCTGGTGAAGTGCAAGAAGCAGGATGGGGACGCACACCTGTAGCAGGTGAAACTCTCCTACCAGAGCCTAGTCCTCTATTCCGTAAGCTTGACGATTCCATCGTCGAGGAAGAGGAGGCAGCGTTAGGTACCTAGCGCAAGATATCGTGAAAATCGTTGCTCAGAATGACCAACCTCGGCAAGATCTCTCTCAATGCTTGAACAACTCGATTCAGGATGGCGGGACGGTTACCGATCTATAGAAACCGAAGCACTTTCTGCAAAATCACTGGTGGGTTCGGCAGACAGCACCATCAAAGATATCCCAGTGTAAGAAACACTATTCACACGATTCTGAGATAGCACCAATGAAATCAGCTACAACTTTCCCCGAAAGTCTACCCGGCATTATCGACTCTCACGCACATACGTGGGACAAGGAACTCCACAATGACCACTCAGCTGTTCTGGAGCGAAGTTGGTCTGCCGGACTGAGCGCCATCATCGAAGTCGGCGTCGACCTCAAAACATCCCGTCAGGCTGCAGAGCTCGCAGATCAAGACCCTCGTATTCATGCTGTTGCCGGCTTACATCCTCACGAAGCTAAACATCTCGGCACTCAGAAGGCCGAGCTCGAACAGCTTGTTGCAGACGGCGACTTCGTAGCTGTCGGAGAAATTGGTTTGGACTTCTTCCGCAACTTTTCAAGTACAGAGGAACAAGAACGTGCGTTCTCCTGGCAACTCGAATTAGCACTGGAGCACAGCCTACCTGTCGTAATTCACTCACGTGAAGCTGACGATGCTACTTACGAGATCCTCAAAGCATGGGCTAGCCAAGTTGGCCGCTATCTCCCTCGAACTAAACAAGGAGACGAACGCCCTATCGGTATGCTGCACTGCTTTAGTGGCGACAGTGCTCTCGCGCAACGCTATCTTGAACTTGGATTCCTTATATCTATCCCAGGCACGGTTACCTACCCCAGCAAGGGGACGAACAAGAATCGTGGACAGGACGTAGCGCAGTCAATCCCACTCACAGGTATGCTTCTAGAGACGGACTGCCCTTACCTGACACCGGTCCCCCACCGTGGGTATCGCAATGAACCAGCATTGGTGGTCGAGACTGCACGATTCGTCGCACAACTTCGAGGAGAACAACCTGAGATCGTAGCCAACGTGACTGCTGATAACGCACGTGTGCTCTTCGACATCACCACTACATGATAAACAAGTACCGCGGATAGACCGCTACGGAGAAACTACATGCCGATCGCTACTAGCCGCGATGTCGAACATGCAGTCGTTGGTGGCGTCTGTGCGGGAATTGCTTCCCGTTACCAGTACCCTGTGTCCCGAGTGCGCGCCGCAACGATTGCACTTTCGGTTGCAACTGCCGGCATAGGTGGTCTCGCCTACCTAGCTCTCTGGCGTGCATTACCTTCAACCACCGCACATCACTACCTCTCGAAAGCAATGAATGAGCCTGAGCTAACTTATGTCGCCAAAAACTCAATCAAGGAAAACAACCTCATGCAGGACATGATCAAACCTGCTTCGGATTCCTTGGATAAAAATCTATCTGCGCCAACAAATTCAGCACTATACGGACCCGTTGCGAGCGATCTCCCTTTAGTAACTGAAACTCTCAGTAATGTTGCACAGGGTGTCGGCTTCGACTTCCTCGAAACAATGCTCACCCAGCAACTCACTGGAAGTGGAAAGATGATGCGACCGGGGATCGCGCTTCTTGCTGCTCGCCTAGGTAATTATAATCTCGATAAGGTTGTCCCACTTGCCGCTAGCGTTGAGTTATTGCATTCAGCTTCACTCGTTCATGACGACGTCATCGACGAAGCTGATGAACGTCGCGGAAACACTACTGCAAATAGCCTGTTTGGTAACTCTGCTTCAGTCATGCTCGGTGATTACATGTTTGCCAATGCGGCTGAACTAATCGCTCGTACAAACAATACTGAAGTCGTCCGTCGCTTTGCTGAAACATTAATGATGATGGTCCGCGGTGAACTAACGCAGGATGTGACAGTCTTCGAGTATTCCGAAGACGTGCAAAGATACCTCGACCGGATCACAGGAAAGACGGCTAGTCTTTTTAGCACCGCGGCAGAGGGTGGCGCACTCGTTTCCAACGCACCAACCGACCAAATCGAAGCAATGCGAACCTACGGCCTGCGGCTGGGTGTAGCTTTTCAAATCATCGATGACGTCCTCGATTTCACGGGGGACCCGGAAATTATGGGTAAACCTGTTGGCTCTGACCTTCGCTCCGGAACTCTTACATTGCCAGCAATTCTCTACATGCAGCAAAAACCCAATGACAACCCAATCAAACGAGCTTTTGAGGGGCAACGCCGACGTGCCAACTTCGACCATGCCATTCAAGACATCCTCACTTCTACTTACGTTGCCGAAAGCATCGAGACCGCACACCGCTTCGGTCAGGAGGCACGCGAAACCCTTCAAGCCTTACCGGTAGGAGAAACTCGGAAGACTCTCGACAGATTAGTTGATTACGTCCTAGAGCGAGATTCTTAACAGCAAAGCTGATGTTCCTAAACAACAAGCTTCACGAAATAGCTGTTACTGAAAGAAACTTCTAACCAATCACCGAAGCGAACCATGCTTTTGACAGACATTCGCCTTCTCAATGTGCTATCGACAGAAGTTGTGTAACTGCCGAAAGATAGTAAGAAAGGCTAGGCGTCAGATTCGGCATCAACGCCTAGAGACACACGGCGTGATTCTTCAACAAATTCAGCACTCTTTAGATCACGCTCTGCTTGAGTACGAACAAATTCGTGCATTACCTGCTCAAGGCGACCTGCCAGATCGGGATCGATCCGAATCCGGCTAGCTTCCTCATAAGACAACGATTGGTAAGCACGCAACACACGCAGAACATGAGAATCGATCTTTCTCGCTTCAGGATAGTTCGCAAGAGCATCGCTGCTTATGACTCCACCACCTCGATGAGTCCAAAACGCTTCATCTGCTGCCACCGGTTCACCAGTTTCAAGACATCGATCGAGCTCCGGTCGAAACCCCGTCACAGTCAACAGATCGAGCTCGAATCGTCGAGTGACTAGTTGAATTCCATCTTCCCGTGCCAGAGCACGGAGAGACCGTTCGAGTATTTCATATATCTCGGTCGCGTCTGCATGTTCCACGGTCAAACGATCAGTTAATTCTAGGAGATACATCGCCGTGCTCAAATGCTGCAGGTCGTTATGTAGCACAGCAAACGTTTCCACAGACTGAGCTTGTGTCACTAGATCCATCGTTCGCCCATGTGCAAGCAGCACTTCGGTCATTGTCAGTGGTTCCAGATGGCCTGCCATCTTGCTTCGTGGACGTAAGAGCCCCTTAGCTATCACATCAATTTTCCCACGGAAAGGAGTAAGCAAAGTGATGATCCGATCGGCATCGCCAAGTCGTCGCGACTTCAGCACTATTGCTACAGTCTTAGTAACTCTGGGTATTCGACTTGGCATGTGTCCTCAAACTCAAAACTGTACGGGAACTTCGGAATCACACCTTCTGGCGGTACTCCAATGCTCGACCCAACGTCACATCATCAGCGTATTCAAGATCTGCTCCTGCAGGGAGCCCTCGAGCCAACCTCGTTACCGAAAGATCTAAAGGCTGCAACAGTTTCGCAAGATACATCGAAGTTGCTTCACCTTCTAAATTTGGATTAGTAGCGACAATTATTTCTATAATCTCTTTATCGATATCACGAATCCTAATCAGCAACTCGGAAATTTTGAGTTCTTCGGGACCCACACCATCCGACGGTGAAATCACACCATGTAACACGTGGTAGAGACCATTGAACCCACCGCTGCGTTCAATTGCTTGAACATCCAAAGGTTCTTCAACGACACATATGATTGTCCGATTACGACTCTCGTCGAGACATATCCAGCAAGGATTCTTATCCGTTAAGTTCTGGCAGCGCTGACATAGCACCACTGACCGCTTAACTTCTATCAACGCATCGGCTAGGTCACGTGCTTCTTCCTCTGGTGCACGGAGTACGTAGTATGCGAAACGCTGTGCACTCTTCGGGCCAATCCCAGGTAGGCGATGAAATGCTTCAATCAGGCGATTTATTGGTGTATTGGCCATCACAACAACCTGCCTTTCACACGCACTACTTGAGATTCAATCCTCATCCTCGATTACGATCGCTCCGAGCTCATTAGCTTCCTCAACTAAATGCCCTCCCAAGGTTTTGCGAGCTGGAGCAGGACCTGTGTTGTTTAATTCATTCCATAAAATAGGTGCCACCCTGACCTCACGTTGCACTGCACTCGAAATCGCCTGCTCCAACGCAGCCAATAATCCACCATTCTCGTTCTCGCGGATCTGTTCTACGTGGTTTGGATAGCGGAATCCAATCTCTACCTGATCACCTTCAATCGATTTCGGGAATGCTGTCACCACTAACGCACCAGCTTTGAAGTTCAAGCGCTTCGTAACTCCACGAATCTCATCCCATTGACTTCGTAACGCCTGCAATTCTGAAGACACTTCTCCTTCATCCGGTGCGATGAAAGCCTGTCGGGAACTTGGTGCTGCGGCCGTCTGAGATGGAGTACCTTGATCCCTTCTTGGGCCAGTCGGACTGCTCTTAGATATTGCATTAACTTCGGCCGTTGTCGATCTACCTCGCGATTCATATCTCGTAGCTTGCTTTCGGTTTCCGGATACATCGGTCGATCCAGTACCCTGCGAAGGGGCAGTCGGGCGAGCTCTTTCCGGTCCTATGTTGATTCCCGTACACAACTCGGCTAGAGCAATTTCCACCGGAAGTGAGTCGTAGGCATCTCCCGAAAAGTCTAACTTTCCAAATACACTCAAAGTCGTCACGATGTCTTGCGTCCGCACATCTGAAGTCATTTCCACTAGATCGTCGATTTCGTCACGAGTGAGTGCTAGCTGATTATCTGCACCTGCCTTAATCAACAGAGCGTTTCGCAACATGTATATCACTTCATGCACGAATGGTTTCATCGAAATTCCATCGTCGCGTGCAGCAGTTATCGCCGTAAGTCCGGCAGCAAGTTCCCGATGTATCGCCGCCCGAGCGACCACTTCAACTCTTGCGTCGATTACTAAGCCTAGCCCTAGCCGCACGTTCTCAATCGTCAGTTGCGTACCGTGATAGGCGATTAATTGATCCAACAGATTTTCGGCGTCTCTAAGAGACCCCGTCGCTTGACGCGCTATCAAACCGTAGACTTCGTCGGTAGCTTTTACGCCCTCACGATCTCCAACCAGTTTCAATCGTCCGATAATGATCGGAAGAGTATGACGTCGAAAATCAAACCTTTGACATCGCGAGGAAATGGTTGCGGGAATTCGATGCGGTTCCGTTGTTGCAAGAATAAAAATTACGTGTGGCGGTGGTTCCTCGAGCGTCTTCAATAATGCGTTGAATGCAGCGTCCGTAAGCATGTGTGCTTCGTCGATCAAGTAGACCTTATAAGGTCCGATTGCCGGTGCGTATCCAACGTTTTCGCGCAGGTCACGAATCTCGTCGATGCCTCGATTAGACGCCGCGTCCATTTCAATCAGATCGAAAGCTCGTCCCTCGTCGTATGCGTTTTCGCACTCAGCATCAACATTACCTGCAATATCAGGTCGACAGTTCAGTGCTTTCGCCAAAATACGTCCAGTCGAGGTTTTACCAGTACCTCGCGGTCCACTGAATAGGTAAGCGTGAGCAGGTGTGCTAGTTTCGACTACGTGCTGCAGCGTAGTCGTGATCGGCTCTTGGCCGACGATATCCGCAAAGTTGCGAGGTCGCCACTTTCGATAAAGCACCTGCTGGTACTGTTCGCCAGCTGGACTCTGCTGAACCATGCCCCCCCCCCCGGACTCGCTCCAGTCCTACCACTATTAAGTCAGTTACCGTGCAAGTGTAGCGCGGTAACTGGAACCCATTTGCCGCTTATCGATCACTACCTCTCAATGTGTTGGCGGAGCATCCCAAATTGCATGCACCCAATCACCAAGTAATTTTGCTTCATGATCACGCATTTGTGCCTTGTCGGCCTCACTATCATGACTGTAGCCAAGTAAGTGCAAGGTTCCGTGGGTAACGAGATGGCTCAGTTCTCGATCGAATGGCGTATTGGTAAGTTCAGCGTTTCTCCGGGCCGCCGGAAATGAGATGACAACATCACCAAGATATCCACCGGCGTCTTCATTATCAGGGAACTCGTTGGTGAAACCAACTTCATCAGTCATAGGGAACGAAAGCACGTCAGTTGGTTCGTCGATGTCTCGATGCTCACGGTTGAGCTTCCGCAATAATTCATCGCCAGTAATCCGAATAGTTAACTTAGTACCTACATGTTCATCAGTACTGAGAGCTGCTGAGACGACACTGATAAGTGCTTCCCTAGGCACTTCAAGCCCTTCATCGACATCGAGCTCAATACAGATAACCATATGGGTTAGTTCCGATATCGCTTTATTGAATTTGCAGTGTTTCGGCTGCACGTTGAGCAGCAGAGATCAGTGGTGCTGGAACCAAACCAACGAAGATCACGGTGACGGCCGCGAACACAAGTACCACTTGCATCGAGAGGGTCGGACGAAAGGTCATCTCGTCCTTAGCGTCATCAACGATCATGGTACGTGCCAGTCGGAGATAGTAATACGCAGAGACTGCAGTGTTAACAACAGCAACAGCTACTAGCACGATAAGCCATTGCTCACCAGCCTGCACAGCACTGTTAAAGATATATATCTTGGCAATGAAACCCGCCGTCGGAGGAATTCCGGTGAGCGAAAGTAGACACAGCATTAATATCGCCGCAAGCATAGGTGAACGACGAATTAATCCAGCATAGTCTCCAATCTCGTAGGAACCTATCCGTTGTGAAATAGCAATTACCGCAAAGAACGCACCTAGGTTTGTTGCGACATAGGTAGCAAGAAAGAACATCACTCCGGAGGGGCCAAGAGTACTTCCAGTCGAAACGGCCGCAAGACCAATCGCGATATTGCCTGCTTGGGCTATCGAGGAGTAACCAAGGAGACGCCTCAAATCTGTCTGGACTAGTGCAGCGATATTGCCGAATAACATCGAAGCAACCGCAAGTACCCCGAACATCATCGCCCAGTCTTCACTGATGAAAGTTTCGCTGCCACCAAGACCCGTGTAGAAAAGCCTCAATGCAATAGCAAAACCACCAGCTTTTGATGCTACGGAAAGGAAACTAATAATCGGCGTTGGACCGCCTTGATACACATCTGGTGCCCACCCATGAAACGGTACAAGCGCCATCTTGAAACCAAATCCAGCCGCAACCAAAACAAAACCTAGTGTGAGTGGAAGCCGTGCTTCTTCATGCCCTGCCTGAACAAATGAGGCAATCCCATCCAGTGAAGTGGCGCCGGTTGTGCCAAAAAGAAAAGCAAACCCATAAATCATTAGCCCAGCGGCAACTGCACCACTGATTAGATATTTGATACCAGCCTCGGCACTACGATCGCGGCGAGTCAATCCAACCAGCACATACTGAACAAGCGCAGTTGTTTCCAAGGCAACAAAAATCAGAATGAGATCGTTTCCTTGCACAAGTAGTGACATCGAACCTGCAGCAACCAATAGCAATGCGTAGTACTCAGCACTGAGATCGAGTTTCTTTACCCAATCGGTGGAAGCGATGGTCACAGCTGCCGTAGCGGCAATGAATAGGAATATAAAGAAGAGTGCAAAACGATCCGTCACAACTGCGCCATCAAAGGATGGGCCAGTTGTACCAGTATTGGCATGCCAAATAGCCCATCCTGCTGCCAAGGCAAGGACCAGCAATGTCAGCAATGCAAACGGTGCACGACCACGAGGCAAAATCATGTCAGCTAATAAAACGACCCCTGCCCCACCAAGGAGAGTAACCGCTGGTCCAATGTGGTAAACCTGCTCCCAACCTGTCATAGATTGGCCTCGAATATTTGAGCAATCGGAGCAATCCCGCTCTCGATCGAATCGGTGATAATTCCAGGAAAAATCCCAATGGCGACAATCACTACTACTAACGAACCCATGGCAACGTGTTCCCACCAGCAGTTCGCATCTTTGAGGTCGGCCCATTTTTCGTCAGCAGGTCCGTGGAAGATACGTTGAACCATCCACAAAATGTAGCCAGCAGCCAACACGACCCCGAAAATACCAGCAATCGTTGCAGCCGGATGTGCATCGAATGCCCCGAGGAAAATTGTGAGCTCTGCAACAAATCCAGACAATCCAGGCAAACCGAGTGAAGCAAGTCCCGCGATTAACATAACCGTCCCGATCAGTGGCATACGGTGCATCAGACCGCTCATACTCGTGATATCACGAGTATGCGTTCGCTCATAAATGAGCCCAACCATCACAAAAAGTAGTCCGGTAATCGTTCCATGAGTAAACATCTGCAGTGCTGCCCCAGAAAGTCCTACGGCACCTAACGCGGCTATGCCAAGCAGCACATAACCCATATGCGACACGGACGAATACGCGATTAGTCGCTTAAGATCGCGTTGTTGGAGTGTAATAACAGCGCCATACAAAACCGAGAAGCCAGCGATGGCTGCTAAAACAAATCGAAAGTCATGAGCCTGCTCTGGAAGGATCGGTAACGCGATCCGTAAAATACCATACCCACCCATCTTCAATAACACTCCCGCAAGCATCACCGAAACTGCTGTGGGTGCATCGGTATGTGCATCAGGCAACCAAGTGTGAACCGGGAAAACTGGCAACTTAACAAGGAATGCGATCATTATCGCCCAAAACACCAACGAAAGTGGAATCAATGCATCTTGCGGAGGCATTTCAGTTAGAGCAGAGATCTCGAACGTTCCGGCGTCGACCCCGATTACGAGGAATCCAACAAGCATGAATGCAGAACCTGCGAGTGTGTAAATGAGGAACTTCATCGCACTGTATCGATTGCGCCCTGAACCCCAGATGCTAATCAGCATGTACATCGGAAGCAGTTCTAGTTCCCAAAAGAGAAAGAATTGGATCAAATCTAAAGAGAGAAATACTCCAGCTACTGCTGTTTCCAATAGCAGTAGGTAGGCGAAATACTCCTTGACACGTTCATCGATGTTAAATGACACAAGCACTGCCACGACGGACAGGAGTCCAAGCAGCAAGACCATCGGCGCCGATAATCCGTCGACACCAACGAAGTACTGCACTTCGAAACCAGCACCACTGGGATTAATCCAAGTGAATTGGTCGACAAACTGGTAGCCATTCTGGTCTGGATCGAAAGTAACGAAGATCACAATCGAAACGGCAAATGCGAGACCGGAGAAAAGTAACGCAATCCAGCGAGCATCAAGTTCACGCTCGCGGGGAAGGAAGAGTGCTAGTAGCGCACCAGCTAATGGCAGCAACAAAAACAGTGTAACCATCTAGCGTTCCAACACATTCCCGCTTAACACAAAGATGACGATAATTACCACAACCACACCAAGCATCGACATTGATGTGTATGCCTGTAGGTGTCCGGTTTCGAGCCGTCGGGCGATATCACCAATGCGACGCGCACCAACTGCTGTACCGTTAACGATCCCATCAACAACCACGCGGTCAAACGCAGCAATCCAACGACCAAGAAAGCGGTGGAGCACTACCCGGACAATACCGCCTTCTGCAATCTCATCCACATAGTATTTACCAGCCGCAAAGGTATAAAAAGGGCCGGCCGCTCGGCCAAGCTGTTCTGGTTTCGGTGTTCGAGCAAGATAAACGGCAGCTGCGGCACCGATTCCACCGAATGCAGCCAGTGTCGACGAAGCAAGTACGACAGAATCCATGTGGAATTTGAAATGACGGATCTCCTCGGGGAGAGTTCCTTCGATAAATCCTCCAAATCCATTCAATGCGAATAGTCCAAATAAAACTGAGGGTACCGTGAGGATGATCATCGGCACCGTCATCGATCGTGGCGATTCATGAGGTGGTCCAGCGACATCATGACCTACGTCAACCTCTTCTCCACCACGATATTCGCCGAAGAAAGTCAAAAATATGACTCGAAACATATAGAACGCAGTCATAAATGCGACAATAGTGCCAACCATCCATAGGAATTTGTCATGGTGCCAGGCGTCTAGCAACAGCTCATCCTTGCTCCAGAATCCAGCTAATGGAAATACACCGGAAAGCGATAGCGACCCAATAATAAAAGTGGCGAACGTAAGAGGCATTGCGGTTCGAAGACCACCCATCCGTCGCATGTCGAAAGTATTCGTCGCGTGATTCACCGAGCCAGATCCCTGAAACAGTAACGATTTGAAAAATGCATGTGTGAAGAGGTGAAAGATCGCTGCGACGAACCCGCCGAGACCGATCGCCATGACCATGTATCCCAGTTGAGAAATCGTCGAATAGGCCAAAACACGCTTTATATCATTTGCGACGATACCCATTGATGCCGCAAGGATCGCAGTAAAAGCACCGATATAGGCAATTGTAGTCGTTACTTCACCAGGCGCAGCCTCAACCGTTGGAAAAAAGCGTGCAAGAAGATACACACCAGCGGCAACCATGGTTGCAGAGTGAATCAATGAGGAGACAGGAGTTGGCCCTTCCATTGCGTCTGGCAACCAGAAATGAAGGGGAAATTGGGCAGATTTTCCGGCGGCACCAGCGAAGACACCAAGAACAAACCCTACAAGAACTGCATCGGAAAGCTGATGCTGTGCAGCGAGAGCGTTTATTTCGGTGATATCAAAGATACCGCCGGTTTTCGTCCAGATTAACACCAGCGCGATCATAAAAAAGAAGTCACCGAAACGTGTAACAATGAATGCTTTCTTAGCTGCGGCAGCGGCCGCTGGTCGATGGAACCAGAATCCGACTAGTAAATACGAGGTAAGTCCTACTAACTCCCAATGTATAAAGAGTTGAAGCAGACTCGACGCCATAACGAGACCCAGCATCGACATCGTAAACAGTGACATCAGCATGAAGTAGCGCGCGTATCCACCGTCACCATGCATGTAACCGGTCGAATAGACCTGCACCAAGAGCGATACGGAGGTAACGACAAACATCATCAACGCGCTCAAAGAATCGAGTTGCACCCCGAAATCTACTTCAAAATCAAACAATCTGAGCCATTCATGAGGTGCGAAACCAGCGGACTCGCCATCGAGTCCGATTGAGGTATCAAGTGCCCAGAGTGCGAGTATCCAAGAGAGTCCTATTGCCGTGATCGTCAACCTACTCGCATGTCGAGCTTGGAATCCCATACGGGGGATCGTGATCCCGCAGGCAATCACGGCGAACGAAACCATCGGAGCAAAATAAATCGCCCAAATCATCAGCTCGGGAATATCAGGGAGAAACACAGCGTTAGACCTTGTTCATTACTTCTCGTGCGACATGAGTCTTGCCATCAGGCACCCATATCACGCGCTCATCTCGCATCGAACCGACTTCAATGGGCGGCACGACACGAATCGAAACAGATTCCTGACTGAAGAGTTCGCGCCAAATCGAAGCCGCGTAACCATCCGGGACATCCATAAATTTCACCCACATCGCGATACTCCGATCATTCGCGTCCCGATCACCATCGCAGCACGCTGATCCGATCAAGATCGACTGTCTCACGACGTCGATAAATGAGGACGGCCATCGCCAGCGCTACTGCGGCCTCCGCTGCAGCCACAGTCAATACAAAAACAACAAAGGTATGCCCGGCAAGCGGCTCGGTTCCATCCTGAAAAGCGCCGCTGAACCTCGAAAAAGCAAGAAATGCGAGATTAGACGCATTAAGCATGAGTTCGATGCCCATTAACACTGCAACCACATTCCGCTTCGAAAGCGCAATAGCAACACCTATCCCGAAAATAATTCCTGACACTGCTAGGTAATGCGCCAAATCTACGGTCATTCGGAGCCCCCTACCGCAGTATCTTTCCCTGCCTCTTCTTCTGCAGTGGTACCATCTTCATTATTGGGATCAGTGACTAGCACGATCGCTCCAAGCAACGCGAACAGCAGCAAAACTGACGCAACTTCGAAAGCTAGAACATGTGGCCCTAGCAACTGATTGCCAATCACTTCAATCGTGTCGGTAAATGAACGCTGCTCAAGCGCTACTCCCGTGAGTTGATTCCATTCGACATCGAACGCTGTAACGACCACAATCGCCGCGATCGCACCACCTAATAGCAACCCGGGACCGGCATAAAGAGAATTCCCGTTATCCCTTGATGCAAGAGGCGTCAACATCACAGCGAAGACAAACAGGACTGAAATTGCTCCTGCATAGATAAGGATCTGTGCGACGGCGATGAAGTCTGCTGACAATGTGAGAAACAATCCCGCCATTCCGAGAAATACCACCACAAGAAGAACAATCGCGTGAACGAGATTCCGCAATAGGAAAATAGATGCAGCCGATACTATGGTGATTGCCGATAGGACATAGAACGCGATGACTACACCAACGGAGTCCATCAAGCACCAGCCTTGATACGCCTTGCAGCCTTAAGGCCACCGATCATCGGCGCTACACGAGGTGGTTCAGGCCGCTCGAAGCTTGACGAGTACCCTGCCACTCGAGCCCACGTTCGAACAGCAATCACAGTCAGAATCACATTCACAACCGCAAATGAGCCATATATGAAGATCGCTTCCACTTCCCAACGAGCGGCAATCGAAGTCTCCACGGCGACTACCAGAACATTCACGATCGAGAGTGGAATCAGATATTTCCATGCAAACGTCATCAATTGATCAATCCTAAATCGAGGTAATGTACTTCGGAGCCAGATAAAGACGAAATATCCAAATGACGCTTTCGTAGCGAGGATTACATAGGGTGGAATCCACTGCTCAAGTCCAAATAATCCATAACCGCCTAGAAAAAACGTCGCGACCAATGCACCTACAAAAAGCGCATTGCCCAACTCAACCGCGAGAAACAGTCCTGCTTTCATACCCGAGTATTCAGTGTGAAAACCGGCAACAATCTCAGATTCGGCTTCAGCAATATCGTTCGGTGTTCGATTGATTTCAGCAGTAGATGAGAAGAAAAACGTAAACAGGCTAAATGGCAGCAACACAGCGAGCCAAACATTATGATCTGTCTGCCAAGCCACGATCTCACCAAGGTTCAACGAGCCAGTAATCAGCACAACCACGATCAAGGACAAGCTGATCGGTATTTCGTACGAAACCATCATCGCGACGGTCCGCATCGCTCCTAGCAAAGCGTAGTGGTTGTTGGATGACCATCCAGCCATCCAAATCGCGAGAACAGAGAGTGACGTTATCGAAACTACGAAGAGCAAACCGACGTTGATATCGAGATAAGACATTCCAGGAGCCCAAGGAATAGGACCCCACGCTAGCATCGCGGGAACGAAGACCAGCACTGGTGGTAAGAAAAACAACAACCGATCTGCGCCCATTGGTATCAGTACTTCTTTTTGCATCAGTTTCAATGCATCTGCAATCGGTTGAAGCAAACCAAATGGCCCTACACGATTCGGGCCCATACGAACTTGGAAGCGTGCAAGTAGTCGGCGTTCAATCCATGACCCAATAAGTAAAAAGCCTCCGATAAAACTTAGGATACCTAGCCC
>DKLZ01000014.1:0-3915 GCA_002455955.1 Dehalococcoidia bacterium UBA6627 | reverse complement strand
GCCCGCCGATCAAGCCAGTAACCCAGTAAGACAACCATGGGCCCAAATTGACTTCATCGAGCTCGATCCGCAGACGCTCCATTGCGTATCCGAGATCTCTAAAGTCATACCATTCGCCGTCGAGTTGCCCATCAACCACGATGAAGCCAATCAAGGCATTCACCAGAAGCAATCCGAGTAACACTATGGAGCCGGCAACCTTTAAACTAACCGGAGCCGCTTTCGCTGCATCCAGCAAAGACCGCCGAGCGATGATCTGACGAGCCATCGGTGTCGCTGGTAGTTCCGAATGCCTATCAGTCATCGATCAATTTCCCCAACTACAATATCGATCGACCCAAGTGTTACGACCGCATCAGACAATGAGGCCCCCCGGGCAAGTTCTCTCAATAATGAAAGATTAATCAACGAAGGTGCACGTATATGGAATCGGTAAGGCGCAGGACCACCATCAGAAACAAGATAGAAGCCTAACTCACCGCGTGGACCTTCAACCCGACCATAGACTTCTCCAGGAGCTGGCCGTAGCGCGAGAGGTATATCGGTCTTATGAGAACCATCCGGTATATTTTCAACCGCTTGGCGAATAATTTTTACTGATTCACGTGTCTCCGCAAGCCGGACCATGAAGCGATCATAGACGTCACCATTGCGACCAATCGGAACATCAAATTCCATACGATCATAGATGCAATATGGTTCAGCTTTACGAAGGTCCCACGGGACACCTGAACCTCGAAGTGCCGGACCGACAAGCGATCCATTGATCGCATCTTCAGGACTAATCACACCGATATCACGCGTTCGTGCGATGAAGATTTCATTCTGCGTGAGTAGCTCTTCGTATTCGCTAATTCTTTCTGGTAATTCGTCCACAAGTTCAAGTAATGCAGGCCAGAATTCTGGTGGTGGTTCGAAAGCCACACCACCAATCCTCATATAATTCGTTGTTAGCCTTGCTCCGCATGTCATTTCGAACAGATCGAGAATTTTCTCACGTTCACGAAACATATAGAGCAACGGGGTTTGCCAAGCGCCAGCGTCGCTCACCAGTGTTCCATTCGCCATAGCATGACTGGCAATCCGCTGCAGTTCGGCAAAAATTACACGCAAATACGAGGCTCGCTCGGGAACTTCAACTCGCGCCAGTCGTTCCGCGGCAAGGCAAAGTCCAAGGTTCCCGGACATCGCCGCTAGATAGTCTGCACGATCGGTAAACGGGATATTCTGGGTGTATGTTCGCTCTTCAGCGAGTTTTTCCATCGAGCGATGCAGGTAGCCTACGATCATATCGATATCTTGAATTCGCTCGCCATCCATCACAACTCGGATACGAAAGACACCGTGAGTCGAAGGATGCTGTGGCCCGATGTTCAGAACATATGGTTCTGTTGGCGTAGTCATGTTGAAGCCACCCCAGACCAACCTTCAGGAGTTTCTTGTGAACCTTGTTCGACAATATTCTCTCGATTTAGTAGCCGATCAGGTTGCTCCTTATTTTCGAATGGGAAGCGCTGTAACCCACTAGTTAATCCTTCGCCTATACCAAGGAAATCTTTTCGAAGGGGATGCCCAGGGAAACTGTCCCAGAGAAACAATCGACGTAAATCAGGATGACCTTCGAAATGGATACCCATCAAGTCAAATACTTCACGTTCTTGAAGAAGAGCGCCCTTATATACGGGATAGCTACTCGGAACAGTAGGTGTATCGCGATCAGCAACTCGAACTTTGAGAACAATCTGTTGGTTCAGATCAAATGATTGCAGGTGATACACAACGGTGAAGTGGTCATGGTAGTCAACCGCACAGAGATTACTGAGCTGTGCTGCATCAAACTGTTCAGAATCATGAAGCCATCGAAGTGCTTCTTCAAGACGTGAAGATTCGACCTCCACCCATTCCTCGGTCGATGTCGTCGCAATTCCGGGTAGGGCTCGATTCAGAGCATTAGCAACACGGCCACCGTCAATCTGAGTTGGTCCTGACGGCATTTTAACGCCACTCCAAAGCGCCACGCTTCCAAGCGTAGGCAAGGCCAAAGGCGAGAATGCCAATAAAGATCGCTGCCTTCACTAGTGCAGTTGCAGCCAAATCAGCATGGATCACAGCCCATGGGTAAAGAAACACCACTTCTACATCGAAAATTACGAATCCCAAGGCGAAAAGATAATAGCGCGCATTAAACTGGCCCCAGGAACCACCTTCGGCTATCACTCCACATTCATAGGTTTCGTGCTTGATCGGATCGGGGCGCTCGGGACGGATATGGAAGAGATATAGAAGATAAGAAACTAGTAAAGGAAGCGCCGGAAAAGCCAGCGCAACCCCCAGGAGAATAACAACTCGCCCGAACTCATCCGGGATCACTCGTTGCGCCCCTCCAGAAAAATACCGTAATGAAACTCTGCTTCTTTGTAGAAAGCCATTCTTCCGACTGGAATCGGCTTCCGTAACAAATTAGATAGAAAGTACACGCGGACGCACCGTAGCACGCCCCCCAATGGTGTTCAATGAAACTTAATCTCTAAGTGCATGTTCTTGGTCGTCGAATCAAATATTAATAACAATCGACAGAGACAAAGTTGTTGACCCGAAGATCTCTGCCCAGCTAGAGTGCCACCCGGTCACAAATTCAGCAGTACTAAACTGCATGCACACCTGTGAGCTCATAGTGACTAGGTGTACGTGACAGTCGAAACTGAATCTTGACTTCGGTCCAGTGTTATATTGCGTGCCGAACAGCGTTCAACAATGTCAGACCAACAACTAAATATTCGTTGGTCGCCACGGATGAGAAAGGAGTAGGGATGGCTGACTACAACAAGCCGATACCCAGCCCAGACCCTTACGTCACACAACCATTCTGGGATGGAGCAAAAGAGGGGAAGCTGATGCTTCCTCGCTGCACAACCTGCAATAAGGTGCATTGGTATCCAAGGATCCTATGCCCCTTCTGCCACAGCTCGTCAATCGAATGGTTCGAAGCAAGCGGTGAAGGCTTCATCCACACTTATGCAGTGCAAAATCGCGCGTTCGGCGGTTGGGCAGACGAAACACCATATGCCACGGCGTATATCGACCTGAAAGAAGGCGACCGCATGTTCACCGCGCTTCGCGGAGTAGATGCGGAAAACCCTGAGTCGATCAAGATCGGCGCGAAGGTAAAGATCGAATTCGACGAGGCCAGTGAGGACGTTTTCGTCCCGTACTGGCGCGTTGTCGACTAACGCGACCTAAAAAGGAGCAATCACTTGCCCAGCAATCCTTCCATGAGCGCCGCGATAGTCGCGGCTGCTGAGTCTGACAAGATCGGTTATATCGAGGAGGGTACAACCGCCCTCAACTTGCATATCGAAGCAATTCGCAACGTTTGCGCTGAAGCCGGTATCTCTCCAGCAGAGATCGAAGGCATCTTCGCAACAAACCACTCAAACATGCTGGCGGAGTACCTCGGTATTCACCCGAAGTACATCGATACCACTTCCGTCGGTGGCTGTTCGTTCCAAATGCATGTGCACCATGCGATGGCAGCAATCAATGCCGGAATCATCGACATCGCCGTAGTAAGCCATGGCGAAGCAGGTTTCTCGCAACGTAAGAATCAAGGAAAAGGAACTCTAAGCGGTGGCGGTGGCGGCGATCCCTGGCTGCCGTCAGCACAGTTCGGTGGTGGTCCATATGGTGGATGGGGACCACCGTCCTACTACGCACATGCGCTGACACGACACATGCACCAGTGGGGTTCAACGAAGGAAGACTTCGCCAACATCGCTGTAGCAACACGCGAATGGGCAGGATTGAACCCGCGCGCCGTTATGCACTCGAAAGAGACAAACAAGTTCGGTGGACCAATAACGGTTCAGGATGTACTCGATTCACGGATGATTATCTGGCCACTTAACCTGCTGGATA
>DKLZ01000017.1 GCA_002455955.1 Dehalococcoidia bacterium UBA6627 | reverse complement strand
ATCAACGCACTTACCTTGGACTTGATCGATAGTTTCGAGGCTGCCAACGAAGCTCTCTATCGAGCAGGTCTCGGCGATGGACTACCGTTAGTACCACCTACTTCGAGGCGCATCACTGAAATGCTCGCCCCATGCGTAATGGACCGTTTGACGGCATTCGAAATGATAATGCCCTCATTCGTTTCTCCAACATTACAAGACATTGCAACCTGCGCGGTCATGGCTGGTTGCGAGTCGCGCTATCTCCCTGTGATCGTCTCTGCTCTGCGCGCAGTAGCGGATCCATCATTCAACTTGCTGGGCGTGCAAACAACAACAGGAGCTGCTGCTCCAATGATCATTATCAACGGCCCAATTATCAAAGAACTTGCTATCCACGCTGGGCATAACGTGCTCGGACAGGGTTCACGTGCGAATGCGACGATTGGGCGTGCTTTACGACTTGTCCTACAAAACGTGGGGTTGGCAATACCGGGTAGTGGCGACATGGCCACTCAAGGGCAAGCAGGAAAATATGGATCGTGCATCGCCGAAAATGAGGCTGATAGTCCGTGGGAGCCACTCCACACGAATCTTGGATTCGAAACTGCTTCCAGCACAGTGACAGCCATTGCCTCAGTCGGAAGCGTCGAGGTTGTGCTCTCTTCCAGCAATCCCGAGGAACTTACAACAACTCTTGCACACTCGATGACTCTCGCCGGGAACCGGGGTGAGGGTGGAACTTTGGGTAGCGGACAAGCATTGGTGCTGTTGCCACCAGAAAGCGCTCAGATGCTGGATGCACATGGATGGAATCGGAAAAATCTTCAGAACGCATTGTTCGCTGAGGCGAAACTGCCGGGGAGATGGATTGCCAACAGCACCAGCGATCAGGATGACGTCGCTATTGCCTACTCCGCAGACGACATCCTGATCGCTGTTACTGGTGGCACAGGGATCAAAGCAACTTTTATCCCTACCTGGGGTGGTGGAAGTAAAGCCATAACCCGAAAGATAGAGGCGATCTGAATAAGGATAGATCGAAACGGATTACGTCGACCCGTCATCTGGAGATACGTTTGGGAAACGTATCTCTCAGCAAAGTGAAATCAACTTCGTGATCGACACCGGTTTTGCGATTAGCCATTAAACAGACTGGATGAGAAAGTCGAGGTTCACGTAATCGAGTCGATCAAGTGGGATACCGCCGATAAGATATCCCTCGCATTCGAAGGAAACTATTGCCGGTCAGTCACACATGTAAACCCCTAAAGGAAATGCCGTGTGATTCTCTGATCGAGAATAACCTTCGGGCATCAGCTAGGCAGGGTAGCTCAGAGGCCAGAGCAGGGGCTTCATAAGCCCTTTGTCGGCGGTTCGATTCCGCCCCCTGCTACCAGCACTTACCGATTGCGGTTGCGCTACCAGTAACCGTGTCATCGCCAATTCCGCAAATGTTTCCCAACCTTAGCGGTGAGCAGTGCTTCCTGAAAACGCTACATCATGCCGCCGGATCAGCGGTACGCACTTTAATAATCACTGCGCATGTATGAACTGCTACCTATGTCCGGCATTGGTAGCAGACAATTTCACGCGCTCTGCATCATCGGCACCGCGCGTACGAGCACCGTTAAGAAGAGTACCTACGAAGCTATATCTGACAAGGTAACGATAGGACAGGAGTAGAAGCGGAGTAACGATACCGCAAATGAATACGAAATTGATGAGTGCGTGAGTGGGAAAGCGCGCCACAATACCCTGGGCAACAAAAACAAGGGGTAGATGGAGAAGGTACATCCAATACGAAGCGTCAGAGAGCCAGCGTACCCGGAAATTCCCCCCAGACATAACCTGATGAAACAGCCCTATGAGCCCGAAACTGGCCATCCACGCAAACGCAACCTGTAGGAGTGATGCGAGTTCTCGGTTCTCGCCGATCAGCCATAGTCCAAGGGGGAATAACAGCAAGAGAGCAACAGTGAGTTGAACGAACCAGTAACGACCAAGTGATTCGATAAGTGGTCTACCTTCACCGTTACGACGGTCATATACGAGTGCACCAAAAGCAAAAAAACAGACGTAGTAGCAAAGAACATCCCAATTAGGAATGATCGTATCGGAAAGGGCGGCCCCAAAGGTCGGTTCGCCCATGTTCATATTGTTCTGGGGAATAAATGTGAGGAAAGGAATCGTACAGAGAATCACAGTCACGATTGGAGACGGTATAAGTCGATCACCACCCCGTTTACGACCGAACCAACCAGTGGCAGCCGTGATGATTGTAAAACCAGGAAGCATCCATAAAAGGAACCAGAGAAACCACATGTGAGCGAAACCGAATGTGTTCTCAGACTCTTCGCTTGCTGGCTTGCGAACGTCCTCGCCCTCTCCGTTATCTTTAATTTCGCTACTAAGCTGCTCGCCGTTGATTTCCTGAGCGTAGTGTTCTGCCGTTTGGTCGTAGTCCACGTCCGTACCGCTGATTATGTATCCGCCAATCCAGCCAGCCCATACAAGAGGGAGGACAGTAAACACTCCTGCAAGTAATGGGAGGCCGACACGACGCAGACGGTGTTTGACTACATCCTGTAATCCACGACGGCGCCACAACATCGTGGTAAAAAACCCGCTCAGCATAAAAAATAATGGCATTCGAAAACCGTGAATGCAGCCGACAACAACCATCAACAACTCGCCGCCACTATCACCTTTAGTCCAATACGGAATAAAGGGGATTGCGGCATGCAAGACAATCCCCAGTAGCATGGCAAAACCGCGTAAGGCATCAAGATCGTATCGACGGGGCTCAGACAAAGAAACTGCTGTGAAATGCTCAACCTCAGCTCCGCATGTAATGCAAAACTGAACACCCACGGCTAACTGTTCCTGACATGCTGGACAAATTGCTGCTGCCATGATCCCCAATTTTAAACGAAAGAATGAATGGAGACCTCCAAAGAGAGATACCGCCTTCACCCATGTGCTACCTCGTAGCGGTTAACTGCATCAGATGGTTAACACGTCTTTCCACCACAATAGCTCCTAACAACACAGCCTCCGCTGAGAACTAAGCAGAGATCGACCATGCCGAACTGTTATGAACACGGCAAACAATTCGTTTAACTGGACGCCTTCGCGCTTAAGAGATCGAGAAGATCTGGGTCAGTTTCATCGATTGAGTATCCACCAGGGAAAGGCGGACGCGTCGGAAGACCGAGGCCCATTAGGACCGTCGGGTGCTGGTAGTAAGCAAAGTAAAGCGGTGGAATCACACTGGAGATCAGCATTGGATGGTCTTCAGCAACTGATCCGACAATCGCAACTCGTTGATCAAGATCGAGAGCAGCGTAATCAGTCGCTTGTTCCTGAATTACCTCAAGAGCCGCTGACACAGCTGACGCAATGCGATCATTAGATGTAATAGCAGTCACGACCTGCGGAGCCAGTCCAAGCGTGCCAGCTCCAGGAAGATCATCCCCTTCGGAAGGGGGAATCAACGTATCAAGAAAGGCGGCCATAAAGACCATGTCGTCAAGAGGTGAAATCGAGTTCACCATCAGTCGAACAGGTTCCCAATGTTTTTTTTGATGGAATCCGCAACATATAAGGCAAGTGCCTGAATCGTCGAGGTAGGGTTCACGCCACCGGAAGTTACAAAAATACTGCCATCGATGATAAAGAGATTCTTGACATCGTGAGCACGCCCCCATCCGTTTACGACGGACGTCTTCGGATCGCTACCCATACGGGCAGTACCCATGAGGTGCCAGCCAGCCTGTTCCATAACATGGAGCGAGTGGGTATCAGTCGCCCCAGCAGCCCTTAGAGCCTCTTGACCACGCTCCTCAGCGTGCGCCAGCATGCGGTGACTGTTTTCACTCAGCTCATACGTAATCTTCGGTGCGGGAATGCCGTTACTATCGGTGAGATCGGGATCGAGCGTCACTGTATTAGCCTCATCTGGCAGATCCTCGGTAATCCCAACCATTCCGGCCGTGTGATTGTAAATTTCTGACCAAGCCTCATGATGCCCAGGCCCCCAGGGAATACGGCCAATTCCGTTGCCATAGAGGGCTTCGCCAGCAGGACCAAGACCGCGCGAGATCTCGTAGGAGTAACCACGTACAAAACCTCGAGAGCGATCGGTCTTATAGAATTCATGACTCCAGATTGAACAACCCAAAGGGCCACGACCAAAGAGTGGTTCATCAAACACACCGCGGATCTGGGCATACGGATGGAACATGAGGTTTTTCCCGACAAGGCCACTACTGTTAGCTAGTCCGTCGGGATAACGTTCACTGGCAGAGTTCAGCAGCAATCGAGGGGTGCCGATACCGTTCGAAGCAAGTACCACGATCTCAGCCTTTTGCTCTTGAAGAACTCCGTCTGCGTCGTAATACAGGACACCGTCAGCCATACCGTCCTCACCGATAGTAATTTCGCGAACACGACATCCGGTCCGAAGCTCTACCCCCTTGCGCTCAGCAATGGGCCAGTATGTGATGTCTGTGCTGGCTTTGGCTCCGTGAGAACAACCACTAGTGCAAGGACCCAGATTGATACAGGCCTCACGATCGTTGTAATCCCTCGAGATAATCGCACTATCGGATGGCCACCAGTGCCAACCAAGTTTCTCAAATCCGCGAGCAACAACATTCCCAGTCGCACCGAACGGAATAGGAGGCAGTGGTGGCTCGTGGTAAGGGTATGCAGGATCTCCAGCGAGTCCCGATACACCCATCATCTGATCATTAAGGGCAAAGAACGGTTCTAGTGTTTCGTAATCGATTGGCCAATCATCGGCCACGCCATCGTCTGTACGCACTCTGAAGTCGCGAGGTGTAAGACGTGGAAAATGCGCTGCCCACAGAATTGTGCTCCCGCCCACGGCATTGAACATCAATGGTTTGATCGGCGTACCAATTCCGTTGACGGGATAGTCAGATTCTCGGTTGCGAATGTTGGGGTTTGGAGAGAACTCAGTAGCAGCGCGCGATTCCCAATCCAAATTGTTCGTGGGATAGTCAGACTGCTTCATCCATGGTCCCTGCTCAAGGCACAGGACACTCATCCCAGCATCCGCAATACTCCATGCGAATGCACCTCCGGATGCGCCTGCTCCGATGATCAATACACCGACTGCGTCATCTGACATGCAGAGGAATTTAGTGCACAGACAAGAAGATGTCGAACTTTCACCAAAAAGTCAGCGAACATCCTTGATCGATAAGCATCGATAACCATGTCAAAAGTAGACAAAAGGTCATCCGAATCATCCACGGTGAATGTTCGAAGTAACTGCATATCGATTGAAACGAAACGGGTCAGGGTGGAACCGGACCGTTTCTACAATCTACGATACTAATCATGACATCGATGGATCAGGACGTCAGGACACTAGTCGAAGAACTGCATGCCCATCCGGCACTTGTAATAGTGACCGCCACTGGGGCCGGCAGTCTAGCGATCTCATGGTTGCTCGGTGTCGCCGGTGCTTCGAGAACAGTGCTTGAAGCCAATGTTCCCTATGCTTCATCGTCGACGGTGGACTACATCGGATTCGAACCGAAAGAATTCGCCTCACTCGAGGTCGCGTCCGCACTGGCAGAATCGGCACGCAGCCGTTCAATTAAGCTCGCGAGCAACAGTTCCGAAAAACTCATCGGACTCGGCTGCGCAGCAGCTATCGCGACGGATCGCACACGGAAAGGTGACCACTGCGCTTTCGTGAGCGTCGATATTGGCAATGGTGAAATCATCACTCATACCCTCAATTTGAAAAAGGGCGCACGAGATCGCGATGGCGAGGAAAACCTTGTTAGTCGACTCATCCTCAACTGCCTGGCCGCAGCGACCGGTCTCAATTCAAGACTCAATTTACCGTTATTAGCTGGCGAACAAGTCATTAGCGACCGCGCGCGCACAAAAGGAACGTCGTGACAACCGACCAGATCGATGCCCTTCTCAAGAAAGACGGTCCCCGATGGCTGCTCGTCGATACCACAAGTCACATCGAAATAGAAGGAGAAGTAGCAGTAAGGACTCCACTGCTACCTGGTTCATTCAACCCTCTCCATCACGGTCACCAGCAACTCGCCCGTGTCGCCTCAAGCTTTTTGGCTCAGGAAGTACATTACGAATTAGCTATCGTGAACGTTGATAAACCAACACTCAGCGCGGACGAGATACGGCAACGCTTGACACAGTTCGAGGGTGCAGGACCGGTGCTCCTGACAAGAGCACCACGTTTCGTCGAAAAAGCGCGCTTGTTTCCCGGTTCCAGATTTGTAATCGGCTGGGATACTGCCATCCGTCTCGTTGCTGCTCAATACTACGACAATGACCAGAAGAAAATGATCGCTGCCTTAGAAGAGATGCAAAGTTATGACATCCACTTCCTCGTTGCCGGTCGCAACTATCAGGGTTCGTTTCGCACTTTGGATGATGCAGATCTTCCTGCTGCATTTTCCTCAATGTTCGAAGGTTTGCCCGAAGTACTCTTCCGTTCAGACATCTCATCGACGCAACTCAGATGCGATTAAGTATCGATAAGCGAACGATCTCTTACTCGAGGATGTCTCTCCCTGACTGACCATCCAATCGAATGCGAGTTGACTGAGTTGCCCTCCAAAGGACCAGAACCATACATCTCTGGTCAGAGGTATTAACAGTCACAATTTCACTCAGATACCTTCAAGCGGTAGGACTTAGGTAGTCGCCAGAGTTGGTTTACCCGGATGAGGCAGGATTTGGTCTGCAGTCAATGGGTAAGCCTCTTTGCGATAAATCTGGATTCGGTTGTACGAGTAATCTGCAACGTACATGCGGTCGTCAATTACCCGAACCGATGCTGGCGCCATAAATCGCTTCTGCTCTTCCAGAATCGCCATGTCACGCAGGCGCAATGGAAGGCTGTTCTCAAGCAAATATTTCAAACCCGATTTCGAAACCGTGGCATCACCGAAAAATCTTTCGACATACCTGCCGTCACGGTTAAAGAGCATGACACGATTATTGCCGCGATCGGCAACATAGATATCACCGTGCTGGTCGACATCGACACCAGCTGGACGATTGAGCTCGCCTTCTCCATCACCGCTCGAACCAATTTGCATCAAAGGTTCACCCGTGGGCGTAAGCTTCTGCACACGGTCATTACGCCAATCCCCAACATAGATACAGCCTTCAGAATCCAGTGCGATCCCCCAGGGCATGTTGAACTGTCCGGGTGCATCACCGAAGGAACCAAACCCGTCGACATACTCACCTTCAAGGGTGAATCGCTGCACACGATGGTTCATAGTGTCGACCACCAACAGTAAGCCTTCTGCATCGATTACCATATGCGCCGGTCGATCGAGTTGCCCGGGATCAGAGCCGTGTTCCCCCCATTCGGCAACAATCTCACTGTCCTTGGTCACGATAGTAATCGTGTCCTCTGCCTCATCTGAAACAATCAATCGTTCTTCGGCGTCAAGGACAATCCCAACCGGCCATTTCCAACCAGAATTCATCGGCGGCTCACCAGGTTCGAGATCACGACGACGGATTATTCCTAATTCTTCGTCGTCATCACTGATGGCTATCAGTTGCCCTCCCTTAATAAATGGCCCACGTCCGAGGAAATAAACTGCCTTGTCTTTGGTGACAGCCAGATCAATAGGACTAAATGTGACCGCCCGCCGACCTAGCGTTTTCTCGTAGGGAAAACCCGCGCGGAGGAGTGCTGCAAAATCTCCATTTTGACTAGCGCCGTTAGTCGAGGAACCATCTGGGCTCGAGGTCATAAAGCCACCTCTGTCTTGTAGGGGCGAATTTGCTCGAAATTCCCACCCACGATCGGATTTGCATCCACCGCCATCCACTGTTCAAGAACCGTGGTGTAAACACTGCGGAAGTCGATCGTGTGCTGGAGATCCTCGCCATAGAGCCAGTCCTTAGGTTCGAGGGAGGGGTATTCTCCGTAAAGGCCTCCTTCGACACCGTCGCCAATCAGATAACAGCCACCGCCAGAACCATGATCGGTCCCTGAACCGTTATCTCTGATCCGTCTCCCAAACTCCGTGAAGACCAGGATCGTCACCTCTTCAGATGCGTCGTGGTTCCGTAGGTCTTGCATGAAATCGCTGATCGCTTCGGTGAGCTCGGTAACCAGTTTCGGAAATAAAATCCCCTCACCCGAATGATGGTCGTAGCCTTGATGCTGAGTGTAAAAAATTCGAGTACCAAGTCCTGCCGTGTGTACTCGCACGACATCACGGAGAGCTTCGGCGATAGGATTACTCGCGTACTCGACATCCGAGGAGTATTGAGTTGGCGCGTCGGCTAGCATGTCCGCGCTCTTAAGCACGCTCGTGCCAGTCTGCGCCAAGTAGTCCTGTACCATCCCGTTACCTAATCCGGGTGTATACAGGCGTTTGAAGATATCGATATCTTCGGCGCGCTCTTCTTCCTGTTCGATATCAGTCATCAACCCAAACTTGTCGAGATTACCGATCGAAGTCACCGTAACGCCCGACGCCGCAAGCGCACGGGGTAAGCCAAGACCGAAGTTCACAGCGGTGACTGGATTTTCTGACAATGGATCGAATTCCCGAATCAGTTTTGCGAGCCATCCCTCGGTACCGATCTTGGCGGAATCGCAGGTATGCCAGATATCAGTGGCACGGAAATGCGAACGGTCTGCACCAGGTCCTCCGAGATGCTCCCATCCAACACCCTGGACGACAGCTACATTGCCTGCATCGTAGAGCTCCTTCAGCGCTTTTGCTGCCGGATGCCATGCGAGGTCGTTGTCAAGGGGTAAGGTGTCCTCCATTGGCAAACTGAGGGCAGGACGAGCATCGCGGATAATCCCATTTTGGTAAGGAATCAATGTGTTCATAAAATCCAACCCCCCGGACAGTTGGATTACTACTAGCACTGGTGGTTTCTGAATCTTGGTTGTCATCATGGTCCTCTCTAAGCGAACTGATATTCGGGTGCGGAAACGATCAGCTGTACCATTCGACCGATACGCCCTTCGACTTCCTCGGTTACACCTTCTCTAAACGACAACAATCCTCCTTGCTCAGCGAAGTCGATCAACGTTGCTCGCGAGTCCTCACTGAACTGCAGTGGGCCGCACATGTCGAGGCATCGCTCGACGAACTCATCAGGCGTAGCATCACCGGAGGCGGCAACTCTCTCAATGATCGAAGCTACTCCCGGATTCGATGTATCCATTAGGTTTTTCACTGCGAAATTCACTCGTTCGGTCAGCGTTCCTGAATCAAGCCATTCTTGACCGGTATGCCAACCTTCAACCGACGATGGGTTCATCAAAGCCTGACCCATCAGCATCGTCGCCCGCCAAAGTTCTGTTGTACTAAAATCAGGAAACTGAGGCGTACCTGCTAGCGTTACCACACCACCGACGAACTCCGCCGGACTCTTCACTCGTTGAAATCGAGCTTCCTTGAAAAACTCAGAGTTAAGTAGCGTTCGCATTACCTCGCGGATATCACCATCAGAATCAACAAACGTAGCAACGAGAATATCGATCGCATCCTGATCGCGTGGTGGAGTCGCAACCCAGGAGGCCACCCCCGGTTCGTCAGCAACAAAGAAGTTGTATAGGTGTCTTGATATAAATCGGGCACATGCCTCTTCCTTGACGATGACGTTAATCACATCTTCACCATCAAAGACGGTCTGTCCTAGGAATGTCTTCTCTTCGAAATCGTGATCTGTTTCGTCAAACTTAAAGATAGGTGCTATTCCTTCGCTATACGGATAGCGTGGCCACGGCTGCTGGAAGGTCCAGCCTGTGAACGCTCGGGCGGCAGCCTTCACATCGTCTTCGGTGTAATTACCAATACCCAAGGAGAACAATTCTAGAAGTTCTCGACCGTAATTCTCGTTGTTCGCATGTGCGTGATTCTCAGAGTTATCTAACCAGTCGATCATGCACGGGTCTCGAGACAGATCCAGTAAGATCTGCCTCATGCTCCCGAGTCCGTTTTCTCGGAAGAGTTCAATTTGCGCAGTTATTGCGCGAGCATGAGAGCTTTTGAACCATGCGGTTGCGAACACGTGGTGCCAGAAAAGTGCCATCTTCTCACGCAGAGGTCGCGGTCCATTAGCCATGTTGTAAATCCACCGTGATCCGGGGGATTCTGGCAATTCAGTGGCTAGCAGTACCGGCAAGTACCGGTCAAATACATCCTGATCAGGGTCAGTCAGCTCATCCGGATGGAGTAATTCCTCAACAACATCTTCATAAGGGCGTTCAGCAAGTACCTCGAGAGCATCACGCCTAGCACCAACTCCAACACGTCGCATCAAATGCGCCATTAGTTCGATCTGATCATCAGCCATGTGTCCTCCCAGCCGAATACTGCCGTAACCTACCTTAAAACAGTAATGCGCCGCATCTTACACAAGTTAGGTGAACCTGACCGGACTCATATGACACGTCGTAACCAAACAGAGCTCTGGGCTTCAAACCGCTACATGCACCGCAATAGCTTATTACCTCTGTCGACGCATCAAAATTCATCATGAACCAGTATGGAATCCAGTGAGGTTGAATCAGCAATCACCGGACCGTTAGAACAACACCCCAGAGAGAATAAGTTCATCGAATTCCTCGCGAGAGCGACCTAGAATATCGCAAACGACGTATTCCGAATGTTCACCACGCATGGGTGCGCGAATCAATTCACGTCCGTGACCCGATATCCAAATTGGGTCGCGATCGATCATGATCTCCAGCTCCGGATCACTCGGCTGACGTACGCATTGATAGTGCTCGGCCATCACCGGATCTCGCTCCATCATGTCCTGCAGGTTTTCAACTGGCGCAGCTGCAATACCAGCAGCCTGCAACATTGCTGATAGCTCCCAGCGATCTTGCGGTGCGGTCCAGGATTCGATGATCTCCTCGAGTTCATCTTCGTTCTTCTTACGATCATGATGCGTAGCGAAACGTGAAGCGGTTGCCAGACCAGGAATATCAATCATTTCAGCTAATTTGGCCCATGCCCGATCATCATTAACAGCAATCGCACACCATTCATCATTTCCCCTAGTTGGAAACACACCATGGGGCGCGTAATTAGGTTCGCGGTTTCCTGGACGTGGCGGTTGCTCTCCCGTATGGGCGTACTGCATCCAATCCGCGCCCAGTAGTGAAATGGTGGCAGAGAGTTGTGAAAGGTCGATCTCGCAACCTTCGCCAGTGCTCTCGCGCCGATAGAGAGCGGCAAGAACCTGGGACACCATCAGCAGCGGCGAAGTGAAATCAGGGTATGCGATACCGATACCTCGAGGTGGTCGTCCTTCAAATCCCCACAGGTAATTAAGTCCTGATGCCGAGAGCAGATGTGGGCCAAGTGAACGGAAATCGGACCAGGGGCCTGAGCTGCCTGGACCAGGCATATGTGCGACAACAATCTCGGGGTTCACTTCACGCAGCCGTTCATAAGGAAAACCCATGCGCGCAAGCGAACCAGCGCGCATGTTGTCTGCAACAACATCTGACTCTGCTACCAGATCTAGCAATAAATTCTTTCCTGCTTCAGTGGTCAAGTCGAGAAGCAACGAGCGTTTCCCGGTATTGGCATCGTTCACTGTTTCACCTAGATCAGGGTGATATCGGAGTCCAGGCAATGCTTGGTTACGAAGTGAGTCAGGTCGCGCCTCGGATTCAATTTTGATCACCTCAGCACCAAAATTGGCTAATGTGCGCGTTCCCAGAGGTCCGGCAAGCACCCAGCAAAGATCGATAACGCGTATCCCGTCGAGGGGTTTCGCTTCTGGATGACTTATTGCCGATGGGATTGGGTCTCCCTGCACTAAGTCATCTAGAAGTGACTGATCTGACCCTAAATCTGGTGCAGGCAAAGGGCGGGCACCACGAAGAAGCCCGTCAACGGGACTACAAACAAAGCTCAAGTCAATATCGAGTGCATCATGGTGAACTGCTCGAAATTGCTCGTTCTCAAGATAATGATCAGTGGTAGCCATCTCCGCGAAATTCAGGATCGGCATCGCTGCCGCCTCAAGTCGCCAAATGTGCTCCAAGAACTCATCCCGTGATACCTGCGCCGCGAAGTCGCGAGCAGCGTCGCGCAGTGGGGTTTCACCAAACTGCCAAGTTGCTCGATCACGGTTGTGGGATTGCCAATTATCAGGATCCAATGAGTGCTCGACACCAGCTGCTTCAATTAATTCCACGAATTCATGAAGACGCCTAGCGGGTGCGTTGCCGATCGCCCAACCACCGTCTGCACAATGAAATGCAGAACTCATACCCGGTCGTTGTGGTATCTCCCTACGCCAGGTCCACGTATTCGGATTCGAGGTCTGCAGAACTGCGAAGCTAATAGCTTCTTGCATCGATACTTCGACCTGCGCTGTCGGATCACCATTCCCTTGTTGCCGTGCGAAAAGAGCAATCAATGCTCCTGCAGCCGCCGCGAGACTCGACATGCTGAAACCAGGATTCGCAGGCCCTCTGGTCGGTGGATCTTCTGCTTCACCAGAAACAGCCAACAATCCCCCTGATGCCTCGGCGATCAGATTGCT
>DKLZ01000064.1:17519-41802 GCA_002455955.1 Dehalococcoidia bacterium UBA6627 | reverse complement strand
GGTTCGTTCCGATGCGAACTGGCTGAGGTGCATAGTCATGTCCAAGCATCAAGCGCTCAACCCATCCACGCTGAATTAAGGATTGAACGGTAGCGTTTCGCGTCTCCCAGGGTAGAGCAGTACTTCCCAAGCCGGGATATCGATCCAAAGACAGATAGACTCCTGCCTCTAGCAAGTCCTCGAGATAGTCCACATCATCGGTGTCAGCGCTGTGACCAATGCAGACCTGATGAGGAGGTACGCCTTCATCCTGGAATATTTTCAGCTGCTGTCGGCCTACCTCTTCCGGCGCCCAGTGATGTGTGCTGATTGGACAGCCTGTCTGGATCGAGGCACGGGCAGCTCCGCGTAGAATTTGCTCTCCTTCCGGTGTGACTCCCCCGATGTCATTCGCGACCTTAATTGCTCCTGCCTTGATCGTAGTGTCGGCGATCCCGACTTCGATCTCACGAATAAAGATCTCGGCAATGCTGTCAGGATCGCGCGCCCAAAATGAGCGCGGGATGTCACGCCAAATCCCCGTCGCCACGATGATTTGCATACCGCTTGCTCGTGCGATTTCTTCGACGAAGCTCACATTTCGCCCGAGATCCGGTGTCGTCAAGTCAATTATGGAATCGATCCCACCCGCCTTTGCCTGAGATAGTTCGCGTGTGAGCACCTCACGTGTGGCACGCAAGTCGAACATCCATGGGTAATGTCGAATTTCGTTCCCGAAGTCAACGAGGACATGCTCATGGCTTAATGTAAAACCCAGGTTAGATGCTTCTACTGGGCCTAGTACTGTTTCCACGGTTGGCATGCGCCTACTCCTTCGGGGCTCATAAGAATATGCGTCGTTAGAGTAACGGAACCTGTGAGATTGATCGCTTGTCTACTCCGGACGCGCATAAACCACATGTTCAGTAACATCACGCGCAATTACTTGTTTAGGAATAGGTATCGTTTGCGTAGACGTTTCATCGGAGGTCAGGAATGACGACTAATTCTCGCTACACAGTGGCTATTCAGAAGCCACAGGAAGAGATGCAAGCTGGTGGGTCATCATTCAACTTAGCTGTCTCTGACTATAGCTATGAGAACGAATCTCTTAGCCCGATTGGTGCAGAGATAGTCGAATTACCAGCCAATTCGGATGAAGAGTTCATCGAGATGGCGAAGGATGCTCAAGCAGTTATTGCCCGGGGCCGGATGATCAACGCTGACATTATCGCCGGATTAGAGAATTGTAAGGTGATCGGTTGTGGGAGCGTTGGGACCGACCGTGTTGATGTTGAGGCTGCGACACGCCATGGAATTCCTGTCACCAATGTTCCGGATGTCTTCATCGAAGAAGTAGCAGATCACACGATGGCATTACTTCTTGGTGCGCACCGTCATCTGTATGAAATGCGTTCTTGGATTCGTGCCGGCAGATGGGCAGAGGGGCATCCTCATATGCGGAACTTCCCACGTCTCTATGGTCAGACATTAGGCTTAATCGCTTTTGGAAACGTCGGTCGCGCTGTCGCTCGGCGTGGTCAGGCTTTTGGATTGCGAGTGATAGCTCATGATCCGTACGTTGCCGAGACAGAAATGACAAATGCTGGTGTTGAACCGGTTGGACTTAACGATCTTCTCGCGAGGTCTGATTTTGTATCGAATCACGGTCCACTTAACGAAGAAACTCATCACATCATGGGTAAAGAACAATTCAAGGCAATGAAACCGAGTGCGATGTTCATCAATGCAGGTCGTGGTCCGAGTCAGGATGAAGCGGCTCTGATCGATGCTCTCCAGCAAGGAGAGATCGCCGGTGCTGGTCTAGATGTTTTCGAGATGGAACCGGCTGATCCTGAGAATCCTCTATTTCAGATGGATAATGTGATCGTTACTCCACACATAGCATCGGCAACCTCAAGAATGATGCCAGAGACTCGTCGCCGTCTCGGACAAGAGATCGCCCTTGTCCTCCAAGGTCGATGGCCGCGAAGTGCAGTCAATCCGCAAACATTACAGAACTCAGACCTTTATCGTTGGCAACCACAACCGATGCAGCGTGGTCCGAATCACTAGTTTGGAACAGCTTGGGGCGTGTGGTTGTTGACTACTTCTCTGCTGCCGCACGCTCCTCGGGGGTGGCAATTCTGAACACAGTCCAGTGACGCATTTGTGCCAAGTTTTTTCCGTCTTCCCCACGCACGAGCACGTCGAAGTTAGCGAAGTGGTGGGCATGCCTCTCATACGCCTCGAGAAAATGTGCACCGCCAGTAACAATCTGTCCGGCAGGGATTTTTGCGAGGTGCTGGATACGGCTCCGGGTATGCATGGACATAGCTATGTGAAAGTTGTGGCGTAACACTGCCTCCGCCCAACCAGCTGTCCAAGATGGGTGCAGCAGCGGATTTTCACCGATAAACCGCGGATCAGCAGAGTGCTGGTCTTCTAGCGCAAACGTGCGAGCAAAATCAGCAGTAGCGTCGATTGGTAACGGGAGAAAATCCTTGCCAACGGGTGCTGTATCGAGAACTAATGGCATTTTGGGATCAGGCGCTGCAGCCGCTGTCATCACTTTTGGTATTGAGAGCTCGTGAAGCCAGTCAGCATCTCCAAGACCCACGGTACCTCGCACACAGTCGACGTTCTCTTGGTTACTCATCGTAATCGCCCATATATCGGCGTCTTTGGTTAGCTCAGCACGAATCGTGAGAATATCGCCTGGGTACGTAGGTTGTCGGAAAGCGAACTCGGCCCAGCCATGGTTCAGCCAATCCTCACCGACGGCTTCGATAATGGTCGGTGTGGCCCAACCCCAAACGGTGACGCCACCGACTAGTGGCCCGCTAAAGCCGAACTGTTTGGCCACCTCAGTTGAGTGGATAGGATTTTCGATATCAGGACTGTCTTCGTCCACAAGGTACGCCTCGACCTGATGCTCGATTTCCGGTGCAGTGGTCATTAGTTGCCATCCCAACTTTGTTAGTTGTTGCCATCCAGTTCCGCTAAGAATTAACTTATCTCTATAGTGCGAATTGAGAAAAGGGCTAGGGCTTGTAAGCTTTGTAGAATACTCTGCTATTTGTGAGCGGGAGTAGCTCAGGGGTAGAGCGTCTGCCTTCCAAGCAGAATGCCGTGGGTTCGAATCCCATCTCCCGCTCCAGTACATTCCCTGGCACTCATGGCTTCGGAACCATGTCTCAGATATTCTGCCATCTCTAGACTTGTTTTGATGACCAATTTCGCTGCTTATTACTAGACTACGAACTTCGCGAACAAACTTTGTTGCATATCGATGCATAGTCAAAATATGGGTGTTTTAGTCGAAGACACCGGTGAAGCATTGGAGCGGACGATGGAAGCACGATTTCAAGATCACGTAGTTGTGATTACGGGCGCTGGAGGTGGTATCGGTCGAGCAACAGCGCTGCGCTTTGCAGCGGAGAGTGCAAAGGTGGTTGCTGTTGACCTTGATAAATCGGGGCTAGAAGAAACGGCTGTCGCGATTCAACAGTTAGAAGGCGAAGTGTTGATTCATGTGGCAGATGTAACGTACGCCGATCAGGTCGAAGGCTATGTTACGGCTGCATGCGAACATTTCGGTGGTGTCGATCACTTCTTCAACAATGCTGGTATAGAAGGACCGAGAGTGCCGTTAACAGATTATTCGGAAGAGGCATTCGAGCAGGTGTTGGCTGTGAATGTTAAGGGGGTGTGGCTGGGTATGAAGGCAGTGGTGCCTGCGTTAAGGGAAAGAGGTGGCGGAACGATCGTTAATACGGCGTCGATAGCGGGGCTTGGTGGGACACCATTCGCAATCGCCTACGGTGCAAGTAAGCATGCGGTTATTGGTATGACAAAAACAGCAGCGCTGGAGCTTGCACCTGATCAGATTCGGGTTAACGCAGTTTGCCCTGGTCCAATTGAGACACGGATGATGCGGTCCATTGAGCGCGGCACAAACCCTGATCAACCAGAAGTTGAATATGAACGGATCAAAAGTCGGATTCCTCTGGAGCGCTACGGTGAAGCGGAAGAAATCGCCGCGATGGTAGCATTTCTATCCAGTGATGATGCTGTCTATATCACTGGGGGAATTTACCCTGTCGACGGTGGCAGTCGTGCGCGTTAGGAATGCTCACGAATGAAGGAGCAAATGCGCGATAAAACAAGAGATCAATTGCAGCAGGCCTTGAACTCAGCACATGTACGCGCAGAAATGAGCGAACGTAAAAGTGACCTAGAAGAGGTCGATAACTCCTGGTATCAGCGGTCGCTAGGCGTGATAGAAATTTCCGACAGTCCGGTTAAGTGGATCAATATCTTAAAGAAAGATGGTAGTCAGCACAGTCCTCCTAGATGGTGGATAGTGCTGGGGATTCCAGATGATAGGCCGATCTCAACCAGTCGTGAAACCAAGATCAAGACCATCAGGAAAAAGTCATTCCCACTGTTTGGCAAAGTAGTTGATGTGACTTGGAAAGGCGACGATGGCGGAACCGACTTGATACACATCTTGTCTAATGATGTATCGACCAAGGCACTGGCATCACGTATTGGAAATCTCGAAATCAAAAGTCAAGCCAACGGATTTCAAGGATGGATGTTGGTGATCGATCGGCGATTTAGGCCGACAACCGAAGATTGGGATGCCATCGAGACAATCGCCCGTCATCTTCTGTCATCCTCACGGACATTTTAGACTTGGTGAGAGGTCTGGTTCTGAAAGCTGTCATTGCCTTATTAGCACTCTTGATCTTGACCAATTGCGCTGACGAACGAACGCCTTCTAGATCACCTTTTGCGGAGGCTTCGACTGATACCGGTCATATGGCCCAGACTGGTGCCGTGACGGTAAAACTGGTTGTAACTGAATTCGGTATTGAGTCCTCCTTAACAAGTTTTAAGGTTGGCACGCCTTACCATTTCATTGTGACAAATAAAGGGGTGCTCCCTCATGAGTTAGTGCTTACTAAGCCCAAAGGTCCCGAAATGGCGAGCATTACCGATCTTTACCAATTTGCTCTTTCAGTCGTGCAGGAAAACGATCTTCCATCAGGAGCACGCCGTGAGTTTGATGTGATATTCCAGGATGTCTATTCACCGGGAACGCTTGAGTTCGCTTGCCACATACAAGGGCATTACGAAGCAGGGATGAAGCTAGCTTTAGCAGTGGATTAGGTTTTGTGATTTACGGCGTCCGAGTTCGACGTGAACATTACTGCCACTCGTGTTGATGGCTATTATCATGCCTTATAGAGGGAAAAACTTGAGGGGTAGCGATGCCATACGCGTCAAACAACGATGTCCACATCTACTATGAAGAGCGTGGTAGTGGCTATCCGCTGGTCTGGTGCCACGAGTTTGCAGGCAGTCACGAAAGCTGGGAGCAGCAGCTAGATTTTTTTTCCGAGCATTATCGCGTTATTGCATTCAATGCTCGTGGATATCCTCCATCTGCTGTACCCGAGCACCCATCTGCCTATACCCAACAACATGCAGTCGATGACTTACACGCCGTCTTAATCCATCTTGATATCACTCAGGCTCATATTGGTGGACTGTCTATGGGTGGTGCAACCGCGCTGCACTTTGGCTTACAGCATCCAGCTATGTCACGATCATTAATCGTTGCGGGTGCCGGTACGGGTAGCACGGATCCTGAGCTTTTTGCTACTCAGTGTGAAGAACTTGCTGAACGTCTTGATCGAGGTGGAATGGAGGAGCTTCATGACTATGCTCGCGGTTCTACGCGTGTCCGCCTAGAGAGAAAAGATGAAACCGCCTATGAGGAATTTGCTCGTTTACTGATGAACCATTCTGCGTTGGGTTCGTCAATGACGTTGCGAGGAGTTCAAGGTGGTCGTGCCCCACTGTATGAATACGAGATGGAACTTCAGGCGCTCGATATCCCTACGCTTGTTTTGGTTGGCGACGAAGATGAACCCTGTTTAGAACCAGCTCTATATTTGAAGCGTCAGGTTCGAAGTTCCGGACTTGTAATTTTTCCGCTCACCGGGCATGCCTCTAACCTAGAGGAACCTGAACTATTTAATCAGACTGTGCTTGCCTTCCTGCATGCAGCTGAATCAGATCGATGGATGGCACGTGAGGAGGGTAGTGGAGCAGGCTTCCTCGCTCCTCATGGCCCGTAGTGATACCTGACTTGTAACGGTGAGGGTGCATAGTCGGATTTCCGATTACGAACGAGATGTGGTCAGTCGGTAGTGAGTGGAGTATCGCTGAGATTAGCCCACTCTCTCATTGATCCGTCATAGTTACGGACATTATCGTTTCCTAGCAATCGGAGGATGAACGCAGCGACCGCTGCGCGAATGCCTCCTTGTCAGTAAGTGATCGTTTCAGCTTCTGGATCGATACCTGCGGTGACTAGTATTTGACGGATCTCGTCTAGTGGACGGAATCGTCCGACCGGGGGTTCCTGCAAGAGTCTCAACCATTCGAGCCATATCGCACCAGGTATATGTCCTACGCGTTCGTTTCCACGGCTATTCTCACCAGACCATTCTCCTTCTGATCGCGTGTCCCAGATCTGGATGTTAGGGTCTTCAATTGCTGAACGCACATCTTCAATTCGACAGTGATGCGACTCGTACATATTGGCCGTGAAAGTTCCAGGCTCATGGCTTGTCGAACGAGAGGTCATGAGCCGTCCTTCAGCTGTCCAAGCACTGATGCCACCATCGAGCACACGAAGATCATTGTGCCCGAACCGTTCAAAGACCCACCAAGCTCGTGCGGCATTCATAGATGGACTATCGTCGTATACGATCACTGAAGTGTTGTTGGAGACGCCTAGTGCTCTTACGAGCGTCTCGAATTCCTCTTTTGGCATTACTAGTTTTGAGTTCTCTGCTCCCTTGAGGAATGGGTCGTGTGAAATCGAGACAGCGTTAGGTATATGAGCTCGTCTATAAGCATCAGGTGCACCGCAATCGATCAGAACGAGATTCGGGTCGTCTAAGTGCTGTTCGAGCCATTCAGTGGTTACAAGGAGAGGGTGTGGCGATTCAGAATCGGTAGTCATTACTGAGCTCCTCTAAGGCACTGTCGATAAACTGGTTCGCCTGACAATAAGTTTGAGGTGAGCGGATAGCGATACGCTATCCGCTGCTAACCCCAGTAACGATCAAGTTCAGTCGATTCACGATCTCTACATTTCCCAATGTATTGCAAAGTGGGCATGTACATGCAAGAGCTTCTAGTTCTGTGCGGTGTTTTCTTAGGTTTTTGTCCGTGACCTCGAGGTCAATGTCGACTTCAATTTTTGTAATCCGAGGAGGGTGCTCGGCTCGCTGTGCAGTCAATGTTGCTTCAGCTCGCAATACTTGCACAGATCGAAGTAGTTCTTGATCGAGTAGCGCTCCGAGGGTGCAATTAGCAAGGGCTATCAGCAGCAATTCGGTGGATGAGTATCCGATCGGGCCGTCATCCGTGAGCTCTCGAATGTTAACTTGTGAACGACCGCGCGCAGTGAACTCAATACGTTTCCGGTCTTGATAATCAGCGAGAACCGTGTCCATGAAAGCTCCTTGATATGTAGACGACGGTTAGTTTACTGGACACATTTATTGAAACTTTGTTCATTTGGCGGGATCGAGGACTACCGAACGAGTTCTGGCTAACTCACTCGTCCGGTGAAGATCGGTGGTCGTTTCTCGATAAATGCTTGGCGTGCCTCTTGTCCGTCTGGGCTATTGAGTGACTTTCCTATATTGAAAAGCTCCCAGCGAAGTTGTTTCTCGAGGTCGACTCCCGTTGCCTCTCTTAACACGCGTTTCGTAGCGCGGATAGTGAATGGGGACAGTGCAGATAGTGACTTTAGATAATCGTGGAAATGTGTTTCGAATTGATCATCGGGCACTACTTGGCTGACCATGCCGAGCTGGAGTGCCTCATTTGCATCGACAGTTCTGTTCTCCAACAGGAACCTCATTGCCTGCTCGTATCCGATGGCCTGCATCAATGTGTAGGAGAGGCCACCGTCGGGAGAAGCTCCAATACGCGGATAGCCAGCCAGGAAACGAGCACTGTTTGCCATAATCCGAATATCAGTGGCCATTGCTAGCGACAGGCCAGCTCCAACTGCCACGCCGTTAATTCCACCCACGATCGGTTTGTCACATTCTTGCCGTAACGTCAGCATGAAACGACTTACCCATCCGAGTTCGTCGAGATAGTTAGTCTGCTCGGTCATCGGGATATGCTGTTCCTGTCCCTCGTCTGGTGTTAGGTCTAAGCCAGCACAAAATGAGTCGCCGCTACCGGTCAGACCCAGGACTCGGACTTCATCATCAAGCATTGCCTCTCGAATAGCCTCAATCACACCCCATGCAAGCTCGAGGGAGGCAGCATTTTTCTTTTCCGGACGATTCATTTGAATGATTCGAACGTGGGCATCATCGTGCACTTGGATCACGTTGCTCATTAACTTCCCCTTGCCTTGATACGAATCGATAGTCTCGGATGCGAGCCTAGCAGTGATCTACTCCATTCACCCCATGGCGCGCTCTGACATGTTAACGATGTTGCTTGGCTATGGGTTGATGTGTTTTCGGAAGCGGTAGTGAAGGCGAATTATTGGATCAGATAACGATGGACAAATACTTCTAGCGGTACCATCATCATGCGAGTGTTCATCCAACGCAGGAATACCATTTCTAGTCGAGAGCTAATTGTGATGTTGGGGATGAATGTTCGCTATCATTTACGACGATTCACTTCGTCTGTTTAAGCTGTCGAGTCTTGCTTTGCGAACAAGATTTGAAGTCAGGAACCTATGGAAATCAGCCCATCTGTTCGGGCGGTCATGGTACCCGCCGATAACCCGATGCATACGGATTTTACCTCAATTTATCTCGTGGGGCCCGAGAAAAATCAGTCGCTAACGATTGATTCGGGTGAAGCGATCGAACGATACCAGTGGTTTCTTCGTGGCTACCTTGCTGCTGTCGAACAGGAAGAAGTCGGCATAGCTGCGATCACCCATCACCACTCTGATCATTCAGGCAATCTCAAGTGGGCCAAGGAATACCTTGGAGCCGACGTTGCGATTCCGGCAGGTGGTCGTCGTCTCCTTACCGGTCGTATTCCGAAGAAAGTTGAGAGCCTCAAGGAAGGGCAGACGATCGATCTCGGTGGCAAAGTCAAAGTTCAAGTAATGGAAACTCCAGGCCACAGCGTCGATTCGCTCTGTTACTACCTCGAAGAGGAAGGAGTTCTCTTTACGGGTGACACACTTCTAGGTTCATCAACTACCACCGTTTCAGATTTATCGAGCTATCGGAGAAGTCTCCAACGTTTGGTTGATCTACCCAACCTGAAGGTGATTTGTCCTGGTCACGGGAAGATAGTGCATAATCCGCGCGAGCGATTGCAGGAATACATCACTCACAGGAATAGGCGAGAACAACAGATCATCGACGCGCTTCAAGGGGGCAAGCAACTCAGCAGTTGGGAGATCATGCTTGAGATGTACCCCGATATCGATACACGACTTCGACGCGCAGCTGATGGCAACGTGAGGACTCATCTCGAGCAACTTGCCACTGAAGGGCAAGTTACCGTTTATCCAGGGAAGCCAAAACGGTCAAAGAGCAAAGCAAAGCTCGAACAGGAACGCCAACATGTTCATGAGGATGAATTAATCATTAAGAAAGCGAGACGCTTAGAGTCACGGCGTCGTCGTGCAGTGATTCGTGCGCAGGAAAATCCTCCTTCAGCCCAATGGAGCGATCCGCCGCTTTATGAATTAAAGTAGGTATATGCCATGTCGACAGGATCGCCGTCGAGTGTATTTGCTTATACCTTGCTAATACGCAGCGGCATATCCATCGGCTCGAGGGTCTGAACCTGCGATCAGTACGCCTGTTTCAGGGTTACGCAGAATCACTTGTCCTTTTCCAAATACACTTGTTCGCTGAATCCCTTCAACCCATTGAACGTCGTGTCCGCGCTCTCCGAGGCCGTTGAATGTTGATTCTGGCAACCCCTTTTCGAGATTGACTACACCATGTGGCGGATCTGAGGAGATACAGAAGCGCGGTTCGTCGAGTGAGGATTGGGGATCTAACCCATCCTCAATTAGGCCAATAACTACTTGCAGGTGTCCCTGTGGCTGCATCCACCCACCCATCACACCAAAGGATGCGTAAAGATCGCCATTTGTGTCAGTAATCATTGACGGAATGATGGTGTGATAGGGGCGCTTTTTTGGCGCCAGAGCATTCGGATGTGTTGGATCTAGGCTGAATCCTGCTCCTCGGTTCTGTAAGGGGAATCCGCAACCTCGCGGAACGATGCCAGTTCCTGTCCCTTGATAGTTACTGTTGATGAAGCTGCAAGCGTTTCCTTTACCGTCAACAGTTGAGAGGTAGACAGTGTCATTGCCTACCTTTAAGTCATGTCCTTGAGAGAGGTCCAACCGTGACGTTGGGTCGATTCTCGATCGTAAATCCGCGATATGAGTGTCTGAGAGTAGCCATTCGACCGGGACGTCTTCATGTTGTGGATCTGCTACATGAGCGCGTGCTTCTGCGAATCCGAGACGCACAGCTTCAATCAACATGTGTAGTCGCTCTGGAGATCGTTGAGATAGTTCGGCGAAGTCGTATTGTTCCACGATCTTAAGGGCGATTAATGCAACAAGTCCTTGACCATTAGGAGGACATTCGAAGATCGTGTGCCCTCGATAGCTGGTGCTGATCGGCTCCTCGAATGTCGAGTGGTGCTCTTGCAGATCGGCATGTGTAAGTTTTCCACCGAGCGCTTCGACGACCGTTACGATTTCTTTACCTGCTCTACCTTCGTAAAACGCTGCTGGTCCACCATCAGCGATCTCACGCAGTACGGACGCTAAACCTGGGTTCTGCCAGAGCTCGCCTTCACGTGGTGCACGTCCATCAACTAGGAGCTCCTCTCCGTTTGAGCTTGCGTTCCGAATCTTCTCTTCCTCGTTTGCCCACAACCTTGCGATCACTGGTGCGATCGGTGACCCGTCCTCCGCAAGAGCAATCGCACCAGTGAGGACGTCAGCGAGGTCCATCGTCCCGAACTGTTTGAGTGTGTCTGCCCAGCCGGCAACTGTTCCGGGGACGGTTACTGCATGTACATGGTGACTCGGTAGTAGTTTGCTAAACCCATCGGCTGCCAAGACTTCTAGGTCGAGATTATTTGGTGCGCGTCCACTGCCGTTAAGGGCTGACACTTTTTTCTTTGATGCATCGAAGAAGAGTGCGAAGCAGTCACCGCCTACACCTGTGCTGGTAGGTTCGACTACCGCAAGTGCGGCTGCGGTAGCAACTGCAGCATCAGCAGCATTTCCTCCGTGCTGCAACACGTCGAGGCCAATTTGAGCTGCAAGCGGATGGCTAGCAGCGACTATGCCATTTCGTGCATAGACGGCTGAACGTCGGGATTCGTAGTTAAAGTTGTTGTGAAACATGAGTTGCATGATACGGCCTGCATTCAACTGGAGCTTTCTTCTTGGCGATCAGTCGAGAAGCAGGATAGTTTGAAGAAATCGATTAACGTTCACCCATCTATGGTGTGTGGAGCAGAAATACGTGTGTCATTACTATCGGAGGTCCACGCGTATCTTTTACGGCAATCTGAAATTCAGGGGTAAGTGCACAGCAAGTCCGACGTCATGCCGCTCGGTACCAATAACTAGAGGGTCTCTGTCAGATCGTCATCCTCGCCGGCAAAGATCAGCAGATCAGCTGCTTTGATTGTTTCTGAGCGGACAGGGTTTACGTGTACTTCGTTGTCACGGACAAGCATTAATAAGCGGCGTGTGGAGCCGTCGTCGTCTAGTTGTTCAAGACTAACTCCATAGAGCCTCGGCGGAGGTTCGTAGATAGCAATTCCATAATCACGAGAGAGCGAGAGGTAGTCTTTCGCATGTGGAAGACGTATTAGGTGAGCGAAGCGCAGACCTCCTTCTTTCTCGGGTTCGATGACACGTTGTACTCCGATTCGGCTCAGCATTGTCGCATGGCGGCTACTTTGAGCCTTTGCGTAGATCGTAGGCACCTCAAGTAATTGAAGATTCATAACCGCAAGAACGTTCGCTTCGATAACGGCAGTCGAGACGACTCCAACGTCCATATTGGCGACACCGAGGTCGCGTAGCGCTTGTTCGTCTGTGATGTCGGCGATTGCCGTCTTCGTCAACCGTGGAGCAATGTTCTGTACCACAGTTTCATTCGCATCGATCGCGAGTACTTCGTGACCCTCTTCTTCTAGCGACGTTGCAAGTTGAATACCGAAACGTCCAAGACCAAGAACTGCAATTTGCATATTGGACCTCCGGGTCCTTCCACTATAAATAGTATGTCTGTTGGATGCGGTCACATCATTACTGGCACTTTCGATACAACATGACAGTTTCTTAACTATCCGATGCGCACGCCCGCTTCAGGGAAGCGATAGCGTGTTCTGGGCTTATCAGGGATTGACAAAGCGATATATAGAGGGCCGAGTCGCCCGAGAAACATCAGCCCCACGAGCACTATCGTGGACCGATGAGACAAATCAACTGTAATCCCCTGTGACCAACCGACGTTTGCAGCCGCGGACGTAACCTCGAATAACAATGCGAGGAAGTTGCCTTGTTCCGTTAGTCCTATGAGGAATACTCCTATTCCGATCGTGAGTAATCCGAATCCTGTGACGGCTACTGCACGCACAATGATTGCTTGAGGTAGGTCGCGACCGAACACCGAGGAACGATGTCGTCCGCGAATTGCTGAAAACATCACAACTAGTGTCACCATGAAGGTGCCGATCTTGATTCCACTCGCTGTCGATGTCGATGCACCACCGATCACCATCAGCAGCATCAATATGGTCGCTGTTGATGCTTCGATGAGAGCGAAGTCGATGGTTGACATTCCTGTTGTTCGATTGATTGACAGGAAAAGGGAATTTACCAGAGTGTTCAGTACATTTTGACTATCGAGTACACGTCCGTCACTAGTTTCTAGGGTTAAAAACACCATCATTCCAACGAGTAGTAGGCTTAGCATCCCGAGTCCGACCAGTTTTGTATCGAGTGACCAAGATCTGCGTGGTCGCGTCATGTTAAACACCGTTACGAAAGACAGACTGCCTAAAAATGCTGCCATACCCATAACAGCAATTGGATAAGGATTGTTCACTTCGCCGATGAAGCTAAGCCGTTCACCTTGTAAATCAAAACCAGCGTTATTGAGGGCGGATATTGAATGGAAGATGCTCTTCCAAATCGCCGCTCCGACTGAGTTGCTGTTCAAGTACCAGGGGAGGAGTAACAGAAACGTTACAAATTCGATCACGAAAGTGAACAGTATGATGCGGCGCAAGAGGCGGTAGATATCGCGCTCACTGAAGTCCAGCAGTTCCATGCCGAAGAACTCACGGTCTCTTAGACCAAATCGGTTGCCGAAGAGCATTAGTAGCACTCCGGCATAGATTGTGATCCCTAAGCCACCGGCTTGGATCAGCACAATAATTGTTATCTCACCGAAAATGCTCCAGTGCTCAGCTGTGTCGAAACGGACGAGGCCGGTCACGCTAACAGCGGATGTCGCGGTGAATAAAGCGTCTATTCCATGAGTCCATTCATGTGACTCTGAAGCGATTGGTAACGACAGTAGGACGGTTCCAAGACCGATCGTAATCGCAAAGACCAAGGGAATCATCCACGGTCGGGGACGAACTCTGAAATTGCGACGTGAATGGAGTGCGATCGTTTCGCGACGCACGCGCCGCCGCTTAACGGTGACGTTTCCTGGCAACGATTGACGGTTCTGCGACATCAACGCATCTCCGGTTGGTTATTCTCCAACCGAAACTACTGTCAGTCTAGAGAGAAGATGTTATTCCTTCTCCGGTAACAGGGCTCTGGCTAGGTATTCGACTACATGATGAGGTTCCCGTGAACTGAAATGATCGATTTGCTGGCGGCACGATACGCCAGTTATCGCTATTTCAGTTCTCGGAGAAGTTGCGTCAACTGCAGGAACGAGAGTCCGGTGTGCCATCATGTTTGAGATATCGTAATGTTCCGCTTCGAAACCAAAAGATCCTGCCATCCCACAACAGGCTGATTCGATTGTCGTAGGACGGTATCCTGCGGTGCGCAGAGCAGCCTCGGTTGGGGCCATTCCTACGAGTGCTTTCTGGTGGCAGTGTCCGTGTATGAGTATGTCACCACGTGATCCAGATTTATGATCAAAAATCGCTCCGATTTTCTCTGGATCATTCTCCGCTAGCTCCGTCAGAAGCTCGTCAAGAAGCAGTGCTGACTGCGCGATTTTGCGCGCGCTCTTAGTGTTGACTAGTTCGGGGTACTCGTCGCGTAGCGTTAGTAAACAGGACGGTTCGATGCCTACGATCGGGATCCCCTCTTCTGCGTATGGTATTAGTCGTTCGATATTCGCCTGAGCCCATTTTTGTGCAACCCCGAGTTGACCTTTCGAAATCAATGGTCTACCACAACATCCGAGCTGCTCGACGAGGAGCACGTCGTAGCCCAAAGCTTCTAATACGGCAATTGCTGCTTTTCCGACTTCGGGCTGGTAATACTGAGTGAAAGTATCATCAAAAAATACGGCTCTTCCACGTGGGCTGGCATCGTTTTTCGAACGACCGGCAAGTTGGCGTCTCAGAGAGCGTCGCGCCAGTACAGGCAGCGGACGCTGTCTGTGTATTCCTCCAATGCGGTGGAGGGCAATTCGCACGAGGGCGTTACGGTTGAAGAAGTTCACGATTGGTGCGAATGCGCTACCAATACGGCTCAATGTTCGGATTCTGCCGAACATCCAGGAGCGGAGAGGAACGCCGTATTCCTCATAATGTTTTGTTAATACCTCGTATTTCAATTTTGCCATGTCAACGCCTGATGGACATTCCGATTTACAAGCCTTGCACTCGACGCACAGGTCGAGAGCCTCCTGAATTCGATCCCCCGTCAATTCGGAAGCAGGAACGACGCCATTCAGAGCTTGGCGAAGCAGGTTCGCACGACCTCGCGTCGAATGTTCCTCTTCCAACGTCACCATGTAGGAAGGGCACATACCACCGTCTAGCTTTCGACATGCTCCCTGACCGTTGCATAATTCCACCGCCCGAGCGATTCCGCCATCAGCAGTGAAATCGAGATGTGTAGCCACTTGTTCGTTAACAGTCGCGGGGCTCAATCGAAGGTTTTCGCGGAATCCAGGCGTGTCGATGATCTTCCCTGGGTTGAGGATTCTCTTTGGGTCCCATGTCTGTTTGAGTTCTCTAAAAGCGTTCGTGATCTCCGGTCCGAACATTTTCTCCGTGAAGACCCCTCTAAGGATCCCGTCACCATGTTCCCCACTCAGGCTTCCGCCGAATTCAAGAACGAGGTCTGCAATGTCTGAGGCTATTGCTTCTGTAGTATCGAGGCCTTCTTTGGTTTTTAGGTTGACGAGTGGGCGAATATGCAGACAGCCAACCGAAGCATGTCCGTAATAGGCAGCTGTGGTGCCGTGTGACTTTACGATGGCGTCGAAGCGTGTGAGGTATTCAGCCAGTTTCTCAGGTGCTACTGCTGTATCTTCGACTATCGCGACTGGTTTCGCATCGCCTTTCACGCTCATTAGTAATCCGAGGCCTGCTTCCCGAATTCGCCACCATTGGGCCTGCTCCGTATTGTCAGTGGTTGTCGGTATCGAGTAGGCGAAACCCGATGAGAGAAGATCTGCCGCAAGATCGTCGAGTTTCCTCTCGATTTCATCATTGGTATCGCCGTAGAACTCGACCATTAAGATTGCACCCGGGTGGTCAATCACCCGGTCAACCAATTTCGAATAACCGATACTTTCGCGACAGCGCTCGATGATGGCTTCACCAATGAGTTCGATTGCTGATACGTCATGACTAAGTGAAGTGATAGTGGCATGAGCAGCTTGGGTGATATCACGGCAGTGAACTGCAGCGATACCTTTTAGTTTCGGCAGGGGTACGACGCGTATTGTTGCGGTGGTAACCAAGGCGAGTGTGCCTTCTGATCCGACGACGATGTCAGATAGATTTAGTCGATCATCATCTAACGCAGCATCGAGGTTGTATCCGGAAACGCGCCGTTGATTTTTTGGATATTGTGCGGCGATCTCTTGTTCGCATGCTCGCGCTATTTCACGACTGCCTCGATAGATTGCGCCCTCTAGATCAGGTAGTTCAAGCTTCGATTCAAGCTTTGCCCCTTCCAGTTCTTCGAATGTGGTCGCTGTAGCATCAGAGAGGATGACATCGAGTTTGATGACTTGGTCGTTTGTCTTTCCGTAGACGCAGGAGTGTGCTCCACAAGAGTTGTTGCCGATTCCGCCACCGATAGTTGCACGGTTTTTCGTCGATGTATCGATTGGATACTGGAGTCCATGTGGCTTTAGTAAACGGTTCAATTCGTCGACCACTATTCCAGGCTCAACTCGGACCCATCCTTCATCTACATTCAGTTCGATGAGTTGAGACATGTGTCGCGAGTAGTCGATTACTATCGCGTGGTTTACGGTCTGGCCTGCGAGGCTAGTCCCAGCGCCACGAGGGAGAACTGGCACCTGTAGTTCCGCAGCAACACGGACTACATGTTGCACATCATCAGGTGTACGTGGATACACGACTGCGACTGGCTCCATTTCATAGATCGATGCGTCAGTTGCAAACATAAGGCGATTTGGTCGATCGATCAGGACGTCGTCTTCTCCACCGCTCAACCCAGCGATCAGTGCTGCGGCAAGTTTCTCTAACTCTGAGCTAGGGCTATGCAGCAGCTCTAGTGCTCGTCTGGCACTGAGCTGAGTAGGAGGAGTGTTTGCTTCTATCACTTCGCGCGTACTCATAGATAGAGCGTACCCGCTAGACTCCGGAACCGCTTCCGTTGTGGTAGAAGGATACAATCCGGTGGGCTGTGTTGATGAGGAGATAGAGTGGTCGAACCGTCAATTTCACAGTATGGAATTTCACTTGCTCGGAACGTCGGTATGAAGGCTCGCGACGGAGTCTGGCTCGCGACCGATGTATGGCGACCAGCCCGTGCGGGCGAACCTCTTCCTGGGCCGTTTCCGGCTCTGCTTGTTCGCACACCCTACGATCGTCGTAGCCCACGTTACGAACGTCACGGGGAATTCTGGGCAGAACACGGATACCTCTTAATTGTTCAAGATGTCAGAGGTCGATTTGAGTCAGAAGGTGATTTTGTTCTCCTAGCAAATGAAGGTGTTGACGGTTACGACGCAGTTGAATGGGTGGCAGGACTTCCGTACTGCGATGGGAACATAGGTACCTTTGGTACGTCCTACTCAGGTTGGGTTCAGAATGCACTCGCACTCGAACGTCCCCCTCATTTGCGTGCTATGTGGGTGAATCAAGGTGGCTCAAATGGCAATGTGACAGCATTGAGACATAACGGAGCACTCGAACTTCGTTGGTTGACGTGGGCTGTTAGTCATGGTGCTGTTTCTCCTGAGGCGAAGCGTAATCCAGATCTTGCCTTGTCCCTGCGGAAGAATGCCGAGGCTATGTACGAATGGCTTAGGCGGCTTCCATGGTCGGAAGATGAATCCCCATTAGCTCAGCTTCCTCAGTATGAAACTTGGGCGCGAGAGCTCTACGAGCACGGTGATGACGACGAATACTGGCAACAACGTGGATTGAACTTCGAAACACATCTTAATGAGAGTGCTGATGTACCAACCTTATATTCGAGTGGTTGGTATGACTCGTACACCCGAGCTACCACGGATCTGTTCAGTGCCGCTAACCAACGTTTCGCAGATCAACAGTTGCTTATGGGCCCGTGGACACATGGTGAAGCTTCGATTGAGCGAACATACTCGGGGGAAGTAGATCTAGGTCCCGAAGCGCCACTACATACAGCAAATTCAGAAGGTGTACGACCTGTCCATTTGGAGTGGTTTGATCATCATTTGCGAGGAGTTGATAACGCCTCTGAAGCTCCTCGTGTAAAGATCTTCGTTATGGGTGGCGGTACTGGGGTACGAGATGCTGCTGGTCGGATCGCCCATGGTGGTAGCTGGCGTGACGAGTCTGAATGGCCATTGGCACGAGCAATCCCAACGGGATTTTTCTTCCATTCCGCAGGCCGTTTAGTTCGCGACAGACCTCCTGTTGATACTGAAGCATCTTCTAGTTTTCGCTACGATCCAGAACAGCCGCTGCCGACCATATCGGCCAACACATCCTCATTGAACGAGATTATGCCACGACCTGATCGGACAACCCTTGCCACCCCTCTGGATCTTGTACGGGTCATGGTAATCCAAGGTGGTGCAGATCAGCGGACGCGCCCTGATTTGCACGGTTGTGAGCCTCCCTATGGTCCTCTCGAAGAACGCACTGATGTGCTCTCGTTTTCAACAGAAGCACTTGAGAACGACCTCGAAGTCACTGGTCCGATTGAAGTGGCGATATATCTTGAATCGGATGCGCCGGACACTGATCTCTTCGTTATGTTGCAGGATATTTATCCCATAAGTACTGAATGGCCTGATGGTTATCGTCTAAACGTTTCTGACGGGTTGATGCGGGTGCGTTACCGAAATGGGATGGATGTACCTGAACTAATGTCCAGTGAGCCAGTTGAGGTGAAATTTCAGCTCTACCCAACTAGTAATCGTTTCTGTACCGGTCATCGGATACAGGTACTTGTAAGTTCCTCTTCATTTCCTCGATTTGATCCAAATCCGAACACCGGAGAGCCGATTGGACGGCATACGAATACACGTGTGGCCAACAATCGCATTCACCACTCGATCGCTAGGCCCTCGAGAATCACGCTACCGTTGGTGCCGATCGAAGAACGCTAGCCTGTTATGCAGTGTTTAGGTGGAGACAGCTTCGGCATCAGGGTCGAGATAGGGCAGAAGTGACTCCCAAAGATCGGTCTCAGATTCCAGCATTTTACCTAGGCCGGATAATAGGCCCATCACACGTGCTATTAAAATCACATCTCCTGGTACATCGATGAGAGGGTTTGCACGCAGTACAGAACCGATACGTGCGTTGATATCAGCGACCATTTCTTGATCGGCGTATGGTTTTCCGGAGCGAAGAACGTCACCAAGAAATGCATCACCAAGGGCAGTGTAAGTCTCACTATCACGAGTACGCGTGCGGAACCCCATACCCTCCATCGTGCCAGTAATTGCATCAGGTTGTTCACTTAAAATCGCGCTAGTTAGCACAATTAACTGCTCCCGAAATTCGTTAGGTAGTGTCTTAGTCAGACCAAAATCGACGAGGCCGATTTTCGCACGGGTATCAGCACCTTTCCCAGGAACTACGAATAGGTTTCCCGGATGCGGGTCGGCGTGGAACATTCCTCGATCCAAGATCATAGTGTTGTAGAGGTCCACAAGAGTCGCAGCTACCTGTGGAGTGTGTACCCCTTCGACGCGCTGCCGTTGAACGTCACTAATTTTTATCCCGTCGATGAAATCCATTGTCAACACTCGCTGAGAGGAATACTTCCAGTAAATTTTTGGAATCACCACGTCGTTACGATCATCGAGCAATGTTGCGAGCTTCTCAGCAGCACGACCCTCATGGATAAAGTCAACTTCCTCAGGTGCATTCCGCTCCATTTCATCAATGATTGGACGAAAATCGATTACCTGTTCAAACCGTGACCAGAGGTTGACCAGCATTCGGAGGGCTTGCAGATCATGTTGGACGATCTTTTCAACTCCTGGGTATTGGACCTTGATCGCTACCGGTGTGCCATCGTTCAGCCTTCCACGGTATACCTGAGCGAGCGAAGCAGCGGCGACAGGTTCTTCCTCGAATTCTTCATAGAGTTCATCGATTGATTTGCCAAGTTCGGACTCGATTACCGGGCGCATTTCCGACCACGGTCGCGGGGGTACTTGGTCGTGCACTAACGAGAGTGTACGAACGTATTCATCCATCAAGATGTCGGCACGGCTGCCGAGGAATTGGCAAGTCTTAACGACTAAGCCTTGATGTTTTACTGCTCGCCGTACGACGGATAGCGCTGCCGCACGGTGGAAATGGTGGGTTGCTTGAGTCGCTCGTTCCGTGTCTAGGAATCGGCGTTTTATCCTCAACCAGCGCCATCGCAGCCATAGAGCGATCACTGTGCCGAACAGAGGTAACGCACGGCGCCAGCGTCCTACAGGTGGCTGCACGGGCGTTCGGAACTCTTCAAAGCTGATCACTGTTATCGGCCATTCATCCAAAATCAGGTAGTTACTATATGACAATATCAATGAAGTGTTTTAGAACTCGAACCGCACTCAGCGCGCTTCGAGACGGACCGAGGTACGATTTTTCTAATGGTCGTATTTAACCCATTTATTCCATCGTTCAAGGTAAATCCGTATCTGCAGTACGGACGGTTGCGTGACTCAGATCCTGTACATCGGAGTATCGCGATGCAGTCTTGGATTCTTACTCGTTATGAGGACTGTATGGCGGTTCTTCGTGATACCGAAACTTTTTCATCTGATGCAAGGCATGCGGAAGGTGAGTTAGGGAAACTAGCCACTAGACAGCGTGAAGAGTCACCACTTGGTGATACGCAGACATTACTGACGATAGACCCACCGGCTCACTCACGTATGCGTGCGATCGTGAATCGAGTATTCGTACCACGCCGTGTTGAAGAACTTCGGCCTCGGATTGAGGAGATCGTAGATGGATTACTAGAAGACCTACCGAAGTCAGGCGAGTTTGAATTGATGGAGGCGTTAGCTCAACCACTGCCAGTGATAGTGATAGCCGAATTGCTAGGTGTTCCACCAAACGATCGAGTGCGCTTCAAAGAATGGTCTACCGCGATCGCGGCAACGACTGATCTACTCAACTCAGAAGAGGTGATTAACGACGCAAGTGATACCACTCTCGAACTGATGGAATACTTTGGACGCTTCATCGAAGAGAGGCGTACTTCGCCTCGAGGCGATTTAATATCTGCTCTTGTCGAAGCACAGGAACTTGATCAACTAACGACCGATGAAATTCTCGCGTTCACGATTTTGTTGCTTGTAGCGGGTCACGAAACAACAACGAATCTTATAGGGAACGGAACATTGATATTGCTGGATCGCCAGGAGGATGCCGAGAAGCTCCGTGTTAATGTGGATACCATCCCAAGAGCTGTAGAAGAGATGTTGCGATTCGATTCTCCTGTCCAAGCGGTAGTACGCGTTGCTCGTGAATCGACCGATATTGGAACGAAGCGAATCGAACGTGGTGATGTGCTCATGTTAATGCTTGGTGCTGCGAACCATGATCCACAGTGGTTTGATAATCCTAGTGAGTTCAATATCGCTCGTGAGCCAAACCGGCATCTATCATTTGGAATGGGCCCGCATTTTTGCCTAGGTGCTCCGCTGGCACGACTCGAGGCGGAGGTTGCTTTTGGTGCGATGCTCCAACGATATTCTGCTTTCAGGTATGGCGGAGGAGCGGTTGAAAGAGGTGGGACACTCTTGCTTCGGGGGCTGACGAAGCTTCCCTTATCGGTTAGCGCGTAATTGTATAAGTTGATTCAAGGTTCTGGTATTACCGCATTAGTTTCGATCAAGTTGCCAAGGGCGTGAGGTGGATCCACTAGTTTTCGATCGAAACATTGATTGAATCGTATCGACCGCAGCAGCGGTCGCGATCACAGTTACACGGTCACCTGTAATTAACCGAGTATGACCGCGTGGGATAATTGTTGCACCGTCATGACGCACAGCAACCATAATTACATTTTCCGGTAGCTCTAATTCGCTGATTTGATGCCCGCTAATTTTACTTTCGCGCTCGACACGTAATTCCAAATAACGAACATCATCACCCAGTGCAGGTCGTAACCGGCCTCGACGTGCGTCTGAGTCTCTATTCTCGATCGCGCTTGCATAAGCATTTGTGATGTCTGTCCGGCGGAGAATGCCGCATGGGACGAGAGCTTGGTCGCGGAGCGTAACTGGCAATGCGTGGAACGATTGTCCTGCAAAGACGCCGAGTGCGTCATGTAAAGATTGGTCGGGAAAGATGGTTCGAGGGTCTGTACTGCACACGTCATTAGCAGTTAGTGATTCGTCGGCTTGACCGAGCGCCTGATTTACATCTGTATCGGTAATTACACCCTGAAGTTCTCCTGCATCGTTTACCACTAGCGCTATCGTTTCACGATCTCCCGCTAGCTCTATAGCTATTTCGCCGATCGGAGTTTCCGGGGCGACACGTGCTGCAGCTGGTGTCATTGCGTCAGAAACCAACAAGGATTGCATGACATCAGACGGCATGCCTTCTTCCTCAATGACAACTCCGCGTCTAGATAGGCCGTATGTAAATATCGTGTCTCTACTGAGTAGCTGAGATACTAGCGTGGCCGTTACTACTGCAGTCATTACCGGGAGAATAATTTCGTAGTCACGTGTCAATTCGAAGATAATCATGACTGCTGTAATTGGTGAACGCGCCGTTCCAGCTGTTAGAGCTGCCATTCCAACTGTTGCGTATGCGCCTGAGGTGGCGGTTTGGTCAGGAAAGAGTTCGTTGACCAATCCGCCAAAGGCCCCACCCAGCATCGCGCCGATGAATAACGATGGACCGAAAACGCCACCGCTTCCGCCACTACCGATTGTCAAAGATGTTGCCGCGATTTTAAGAACGAGTACAAGTAGTAATATTCGTACCATTCCCTCACCGGATAAGGCCTCTTCTAGTGCTGTTTCACCGAGCCCCAAAATGTCACGGTTGTAGAGTCCGATTGTTCCGACTAGGACCCCCCCGATAGCGGGTAGCAGTAAGGGGTGTACGGGCAGCTGAAGGAACCGATCCTCTGTCCAGTACAATGACCGCATGAAAGCGATGCTAATCACACCTGCGACGCCTCCGAGGATCGCGTATAAGGGGATTTCGAAGATGACGTTTTCGAGTTCATGAGGTTGAATGCTCAGTGTTGGATCGTCGCCCCTGATGAGTACAGATGTAGTCGTGGCAACGACTGAAGCGAGAACGACGACACTGAAATTACGAGTGTTGAAGCGACGTAAGATCACTTCGAGTGCGAAGAAAACACCTGCGATTGGTGCGTTGAACGTTGCCGCGATACCGCCCGCAGCACCTGATGCGAGCATGAGTTTTACGTTCTCGTCGGACAGTCTTAGCATTCGGGCCGTTGTTGATCCGATCGCGGCGCCGATTTGGATGACAGGGCCTTCTTTGCCGCCTGAACCGCCTGACCCCACGGTCAAAGCCGTAGCGATCGGTTTCGTCAGGATTGCCCATGGATTCATTCGACCTGCGTTAGTTTCAACTGCAGCCAGCACTGGTGCGACTCCTGCACCTCTAGCATCACGAGCGATGAAATACGTGAAGATGCCTACGAGTAATCCGCCGAATGTTGGGGCGAGGATTAATTTCCATTTGCCGATTGAAAGCAGCACATCGTCGAGAAGCCAGTCGAACATGATCGTGTCGACAGAGTCGATCATGAATTCGAAACATACAGCTCCAAGCCCAGTAAGTAGTCCGATGAAACTTGCGATCACCATTGGCCCACCACTAGGTGACCGTTCGATTATCGACCGGGTCCGTAGTAGCAGACGTGTCTGAGCGCGCTTAGCGGATTGCGAGAGGATCACATTCAGGGCATCGTATCGCGAAGGCTTGGACTCGCAACTCATCTAACATCTGGAAGTTGCGTCTTCAGGAATGTCGAAAGGAAGTTACTAGTGTCTGATTATGATTCCGAAAATGTTTTCGCGAAGATTCTTCGGGATGAAATTCCGAGTCTTCGTGTTTACGAGGACGACGAGTTCATCGCTTTTCGAGATATCGATCCGTCAGCACCGACACACGTGGTATTGATCCCACGCGGTGAAGCGCCCACGGGCCTTGATCAGCTAACGGAGTCAGACACTACGATGCTAGGGAAATTAACTATTGCTGCGACTAAAATTGCTCGAGAGCTCGGGCTTGAGACTGATGGCTATCGTCTAGTTTTGAATAACGGTCCGGATGCGGGTCAGACCGTGTTTCATTTACATATGCATATTCTAGGTGGAGGACGGCTTGGCCCAGTGGCCTAGAAAATAAGCGAAAGTGAGTCGAGCTAACTGTTGCTTCTGTTGACCTCATAGTGTGTACGAGGTCCGCTGCTAGGATGGTCAAGTTCGTCCGCTTCACTAGCTTATTCAGAGTTATGAAGAGAGATGAATACTGTAATCATAGCGTGGGCCTGTAGCTCAGCGGCCTAGAGCAGTCGGCTCATAACCGATCGGTCCCAGGTTCGAGTCCT
>DKLZ01000064.1:0-17202 GCA_002455955.1 Dehalococcoidia bacterium UBA6627 | reverse complement strand
GGTCCCAGGTTCGAATCCTGGCGGGCCCACCACCTTCAAAACGTTGAAGGATGATTCCGGAGATTGATGATGTTCCGTCACCAGATACGTGAAGCACTGACCAGTTTTCGACCTAATGAGTTGTCAAATGTTAATCGTCGTGAGTCGGGAGTGCTCCTCCTGATGCATCAGATCGCTGGCGTCGAGCATCTTGTTTTTCAGCACCGGACAGAGCGTGTCCGCTATCACAAGGGCCAAATCAGTTTCCCTGGAGGTGCACGAGATACAGAGGATGGCACTCTACTGGAAACTGCATTGCGTGAAACTAAAGAAGAAATAGGAGTGTCTGGGGATCTTATTGAGATCTATGGGCGTCTTGATGACACAGTTACAGGTGGTACGAACTATCTTATTCGACCATTTGTTGGTGTGATTTCGAGCGATGTGAGGGTCGAGTTTGTTGAGGCTGAACGTGAAGTGCGCGAGCTGTTTCATGTACCGGTAGCTCATCTCCTGTCAGAGGAGGCACGAGCTTGGAAGGCAGTTGAGCAAGATGGTTCTATCGAAATAACTCCAGCTTATGCATACGGTGCACATATAATTTGGGGTGCAACCGCTCGGATGCTTAGTCAGTTTCTCGAGCTAATCGAGCCTGCTGCGAGGCACGGATGACAGTAGTTTTCGTACGTCATGGTGAATCGGAAGGAAATGCTCGAGGCGTGATCACAGGATCGTTGGATCTTGACTTGACTGACCGGGGTCGTCTTCAAGCGCAACAAGTTGGTGTTCGTCTTGCACCGGAACCAGTCGTTTCTGTGTATTCGAGTCGATTGCGACGAGCTTCACAGACTGCTTTAGCGATCGCCAGACATCATGATTTAGATGTCGAGGAAATTGTTGAGTTGAATGAATACGAATATGGTGAGGCGGAAGGCCTTGCGTGGACAGATATCGCGAAGAAATATGACCTCACAGCAGTCGACTGGGGCCGAGGTGCTGTTCCCGGTGAAGAAGGTCATAGGCAGTTTCGTAGTCGTGTGGCGCAGGCAGTTGATGAACTGTTAGAGCGTCATAGAGATGATTTCGCGGTTGTCGCTTGCCATGGTGGGACGATTATCCAAACTTTGGCACATCTTTTTGCGCTTCCTATCGATGTCTCACCTCGTACGCGGATTGCTAACTGCTCGTTGACTGTTATCGAACATCGTGTGAGAGGGTGCGAAGTCACTGCGGTTAACGATTGCTGTCACTTGCGTGACTAGGCGCAAAACCAAAACCTATTAGAGGAGAACAGAGGCACCGGTTGCGATAGCGAGCAAGCTCGTCGCGACTAGAAGTAATGATGAAATTAAGCGAAGTTGTGAGTCACTCATCAATGGTCGGATTCTCATACCTAAGGCCATACCAACTGCTGTTGCGGGTAGCGTTATAAGGACGGTCGGAATCGTCTCAGCATTAAATACACCACTGGCGCCTGCCATAATGATTGTTGGAATGCCAGAAGCGGCCATGCCTGAGAACATCCGAGACCGGAAACGCCAAGCACCACCCCCGAGCCATCGATAATAAAGTACTTGAGGAGGCCCCCCCATACTTGTCGATCCTCGCATTAGGCCAGTTATCAGGCCGGCAACGATAGCGATTTTTAGACGTGGTTCTCGTTCTGTATCTTCGCTACCACCGCTGAATTGTTCTACCGCAATTGATATCAGAACACCCGTGCCAACGATCACACGAAGTAGATCATCGTCTGCATGCAGTAGTATCCAGATTCCAATAGGCAGGGTAATGAGGCTGACCGTAGATACAGGTGCGATGTCTAACAGCGAAGTACGGGGGGTGTCTCGATAATACAAAAACCCACCGACTAACGGTCCTGCGACGAGCATACTTGCAACTGATGGTTCCACTCCGACGATCAGGGTCGCGGCGGGAATGAAGACTAGCGCATAACCAAACCCGACCGATGTGTAGACAGCGGTTGCGATTAATCCGATGAGCGCAATTGCTATGAGCTCAGTTGGCATGTGTAGGTCTGCTCAAGGATGTGCCTGTGTGGGCGATAGTTTAAACGACGGTAAACTGCTTAGTGTTTTACTACCGTTCAGTCTACTGGAGCAATTGTGCCCTTCGAACCCTTAACTGGTGCTGGCAAGATTGGCGACTGTTACTCCTACGCCTCCCTCGTTTGGCTGCGCTGTTTCGTATCCAGTAACAAGCGGATGTTCATCGAGTAGTTCACGTACAGCATGCCGTAAGGTGCCTGTACCGCGACCGTGGATTAGGCGGACGCGACTGTGCCCCGACCGTGAGGCTGCATCGAGAAACTGTTCCACATGTAAGACAGCCTCATCAATCCGCTGGCCTCGAACTTCGATTTCGGACGGTACCCATGGAGTGGGTGGAAAATGGAGGTTCTGAGTTGGGTGATCCTGCGCAGGTTCTTTGATCGACTCGACTTGTTCGAGTCGCACACGCATTCTCAGAGAGCCTAATTGCACTTCGAATTCATCTCGATCGTCAGGTTCGGATAAGACCTCTCCTGGTACAGCGACACCCCGCAGCCAGACCGTTGCTCCAAGAGTGATTGGTACTTTCTCTGAGGAAGTATGCGATGCCGTTGAACTCTGGAATTCCTGTGAAGGAGGTTCTGCTGAATTTGGAATAGTGTGGAATCGAGTAACTGCCTGTTCAGCGTTAGCGAAAGTTGTTTCTGCTTTTGCAAGCTTTGAGGCCTCCACTTCCTTACGAGTTTTTTGCAGGAGGTGCCGCACTTTTCTTAGGTCATTTCTTACCTGGATTTGGGCATCTTCACGGATGCTCATCGTTTCAGATGCGAGATTCTTCAATTCTTCCACGCGTTCGACTCTTATCTTTTCGGCTTCTTCTGCATCCTGAGCAGCCTTGCTAGCCCGTTCTTTCGCATCTGCGAGGCGCGCGTGTAGTTCAGCTAATATCGATTCAAACTCGATTTCTGTAGTTGAGAGCCCCATTCTTGCTGCGTTTATTACATCACTTGGCATACCGAGATTTGATGCGATTGCGAGACCGTTGGATTGACCTGCTAAGCCCAGAGTCAATTTATAGGTTGGGGATAGAGATTCGAGGTCAAACTCGAGCGACGCATTCGCAACGCTGGATGTTCGATGTGCGTATAACTTCAACTCACTGTGATGCGTTGTTGCGATCAACGAAGATCCGCGACTCAGCAATTGTTCGACAATCGCTACGGCCAGAGCGGCACCTTCGGTAGGGTCAGTTCCTGCTCCGAGTTCATCTAGAAGAACGAATGATTTATTATTCGCCTTCTCTAGCACGGCAATAATTGCCGTCATATGACTGGAGAAAGTTGATAGCGATTGTTCGATAGATTGCTCATCTCCGATATCTGCGAACACAGATTCGAACACAGGGATAGTCGATTCTGCAGTCGCCGGTACGGGCAGACCAGCGAGTGCCATCAACACGAGTAAACCTGCTGTTTTTAACGCGACTGTCTTTCCTCCAGTATTTGGCCCCGTAATCAGTAATGCATGGTGTGTCCCACCAACGATGATTGTGTTCGGGACAACTTCTGGTCCTATGAGAGGATGTCGGCATTCAGTGAGTCGCAGTTCTGCTGGGGCTTCTGTCAGCCATGGTTGGCAACCTCGCGTGTGCAACTCGGTAGCATTAAGATCACGTGCGAGTCGCCCTTTCGCCAAGGCCAGGTCCATTTGTCCGAGTCGGTCGATTGCATTACTTAGTTCTACACTGGCAGCACCCACTGCTTGGGAGAGCTCGCGAAGAATCCGTTCGACCTCACGACGCTCTTGTAGTTTTAACTCGCGCCAACGATTGCCAAGATCAACGATTACGAATGGCTCAATGTAGACCGTCGCGCCAGATGCCGAAATGTCATGTACTACTCCAGGTAGTTCGGTTCGGAAGTCTGCTTTAACCGGTAAGACATAGCGGCCATCCCTGATCGTAACGATAGGCTCTTGCAAGACAGGGCGAAGCGCCGCACTGGTCGAAAGAGCTTGCATTCGTTGTTGAAGCTGGTCGTGTGCGATCGACATTTCGGAACGGATAGTTTGCAGCTCTGCGCTAGCTTCATCGCGAACTTCGTTACTGGAGTTGATTGATGATTCGATTAGGTTGTGGAGTGAGTCGAAATCGTCTATGCCAGCTGCGATCTTGGAAATCATAGGTACATCTTTGTTAAGTCGATTTAGTAAACGGCGGACATGCATCGCGGTACGAGCTGTATTGGCGATGTCTAATAGTTCTCCAGGTGTCAATGTTTGGCCGAGTTCAGCACCTTGTGCTAAGTCACGCACGTCGAGCACGCCATCAACAGGAATACCAATATTCTGCTGATTGAGATAAAGGGCTTCGGCGGTCAACATTTGTCGGTGGATTACTCTGTCCCGGTCGATAATAGGACGGAGTTCACGTGCGGCGATCTTTCCTGCCGCGGAGGTAGTCAGTCGAACCAGACGGTCGATTACGGTTGGATAGTCGAGTAGTTCGAGAGTTCTATCGTTCAGGGCTAGTGCTCCCACTGATGGAGGTCGGACGATGAGCACTACATATTGTCGAGAGCGCCTGTTCTACATGGCCATCTTCACGAGGATCGACAGTTCTGGGGTCCAATAGCACACGCTCATCTTTGATCCGGGCAATGATCGGAATAGGTCGTTTACGCAACGTCATTACTAACTCATCGACATCGCCAGTAGGGGGCCTTATGGCGCAGACGACGGTCGGAATCTCTTCACCTGGTAGAGAGCCGCCGCCGATAGTCGAATGCTCTTCGAGCGTCTCGCAGTGTTGAGGACAGACACGTGCCCAGCGACGAGCACGCATCGCAAGTTGATCCACGGGTTCCGCGATCATTTGCCATACAGGGATCTCCTGTATGGCCTTCCCGGTCGAGTAGTGCTTCAGTGTTTCGATTAGTCCAGCGATAGATGCTTTGTCGATTCGTACTGCTCGAGCCAGCGGATGGCGTTTCATCAGATCAATTTCGTGTTTTCGACCGACAATAATCCCTGCCTGTGGGCCACCGATCAATTTGTCGCCAGAAAACAATACAACGTGTGCTCCTGCCGAAACCGAATCTTGTACCAATGGTTCGGAAGCTAGTCCGTATTCTTGAGTATCGATCAATGCTCCACTACCCAGATCGTCGATCAGTACAAGATTTCGCCGTTCGGCAATTTCTGCTAAATCAGCTATCGAAGTCGATGCTGTAAATCCAATAGTTGTGAAATTCGAGCTATGTACTCGCAGGACTCCCTTCGTATCGTCATTCATGGCCATTTCGTAGTCGCTTGCATAGGTTCGGTTAGTTGTCCCAACCTCGACGATGACTGCACCTGACTCACGCATTACATCAGGTATTCGAAAGCCCCCCCCGATCTCGACGAGTTGCCCTCTCGAGATCGGCACTTCACCGCCAGCACATAGTGCTGCGAGTGCCAGAAGTAGTGCAGACGCTCCGTTGTTGACTACGAGGGCGGCCTCTGCACCAGTGAGAGAGCAGAGAAGGGATTCGAGGTGCTGGTCACGAGAGGATCGTGTTCCGTCTGACAGATCGAATTCCAGTGTCGAATAGCTAGTTGTGATGCGTCGCATTGCTTCGATCGCGCTTCGGGAGAGTGGTGCGCGTCCGAGGTTCGTGTGAATGATCACACCGGTTGCGTTCACGACTCCCACTAGACGTGACTCAAGTGACTTGCTGCGTGCGAGTAGTAATGTCACTGTGTCCTCGCTCTTTTCACCGCCGCGACTGATCTTTATACGTTGAGTTTCCAATATTTCGCGCGCCAGATTCACCACTGCGTCGTGTCCGTGGAGCTTTGCTATCTCTGAGACACGTTTATCCGCAATAACTGCATCGATCGAAGGGAGAGAGCGATAGGGGTTAGTCACGGCATTCCTTGCTTTCGTTCGATTGTCTTTGGAGTATTGGTATGAGTTTGTGTGAGGTGCTTAGTCGATTACGTTGACCGTACTATGTGCGACCGTACGATCATAATTGATTAATTGACTTTTTAAACATTCCCGCATAGCGGTTATTCGCAAATTGACACTTTTTCGGAGGTACCCCTTGAACCTGCGCATTCCCGGACCTACTCCTATACCTTCTGAGGTTGCCCAAGCAGGTGCGGCCGAAATGATTAACCACCGTGGGCCAGAGTTTGCCGAGCTGATTGCTAGCACAACTCACCGCGTTAAGCAGGTGTATCAAACGAAGAATGACGTTCTTACACTGACGGCATCAGGCACCGGAGGTATGGAAGCTGCTGTTGCGTGCCATGTTAATCCTGAGGAGAAAGTTTTAATTGTCACAGTTGGAGTCTTTGGGAAGCGGTTTATTGACATAACGCGTGCATTTGGCGGTGAGCCACTCGAGCTACCGTTCGAATTCGGAATGAGTGCCGACCCGAATCGAATCGATCAGACGCTAAGGCAATTTCCAGATATTCGGACTGTCATCGTCACGCACAATGAAACCTCCACTGGCGTGACAGTTAAGCAATTACCGGAGATAGCGGAAATTGCTCGCCAGCATGATTGCTTAATTATCGTGGACGCGATTTCGTCGCTGTCATCGATTTCGGTGCCGGTCGATCAATGGGGACTAGATGTAGTTATTTCAGGATCGCAGAAGGGATGGATGACGGCTCCTGGACTCGCATTTGTTTCTTGTAGTGACCGTTCATGGGAGAAGCAAGTAAATACAACTACACCTCGTTTTTATCTCGACCTTCAGAAAGCGAAAGATTATCTCGAGATCGGGCAGACTTTGAGTACGCCTGCGGTTAATCTCTTTTTCCAACTCGATAAAGCTTTAGATCTGATGCTTGATGAAGGCCTTGATGCGATTTATGAACGACACGCTGTTCTTGCACAGATGACACGCAATGGAGTTAGGGCCCTTGGGCTTGAATTATTTGCTGAGGAAGGATTTGAGTCCGATACCGTCACTTCTGTTCGAATCCCCGCGGAGGTAGATGGGGCCGAGCTACTAAAAGTAGCTCGTGAAGAATTCGGCACTGTATTCGCTGGAGGTCAGGGTTCGCTTCGTGGTCAGATCTTGCGTATCGGACATCTAGGTTATGTGACAGAATCTGAGATTGATCAGGCCTTGACTAACCTTAAGGATGCACTTCAACGGGTCGGTTACATCGTTCCCACTAATGCCTGACGGCTCGCACTGATGGCACGAATTCTTGTAGCTGATTCGTTAGCTTCCGCAGGTGTTGAATTGTTAGCGGCCAAACATGAGGTGACAGTTAAGACTGACCTTTCCGAGGCTGAATTAGTTAATGAACTAGGGGATGTGCAAGGATTATTGGTTCGTAGTCAGACTCAGGTAACCGAGCGTCTAATTTCTGCTGCAACTCACCTTGAGGTGATTGGTCGTGCCGGCGTTGGTGTCGACAACATCGATATCGAAGCCGCGACTCAGCGCGGGATCATAGTTGTTAACGCACCGTTTGCGAATACGATGTCGACTGCTGAACATACTTTTGGCTTGATGCTGTCTGCAGCCCGTCACATTCCTCAGGCGCATGGGTCATTGCAGAGCGGGGCATGGGATCGTGCTAAGTACACAGGCGTCGAACTCTCAGGTCGCGTCCTTGGAATAGTAGGTCTCGGTCGTATTGGGGCCGAGGTGGCTCGTCGCGCCCGTGCCTTTGAGATGCGAGTGATTGCTTACGATCCGTTCATCTCTCCTGATCGTGCTAGTCAACTCGGAGTCGAATTGAAAGGGCTCGAAGACGTCTTAGCTATGTCAGATTTCCTGACATTCCACACTGCGTTGACCGATGGAACGCGAGACATGATCAGTACTGATCAACTGAAGTTAATGAAGTCGACGGCGATCATTATTAATGCTGCTCGTGGTGCACTTGTGGACGAACAAGCACTGTTCGATGCTGTTGCTAATCGTCAAATAGGTGGAGCGGCGGTTGATGTTTATAAGGAAGAGCCTGCTGTTGGAAACGTGCTTACCTCTCACGATCGCATCATTGTTACGCCGCATCTCGCTGCCTCGACGGTAGAGGCTCAGAATCGTGCTGCCGTACAAACAGCGGAACAGGTACTCGATGTTCTAGATGGTCGATCTGCTCGTTTTGCTGTAAATGCACCTCTTGTTGACGAAGAAACGATGGCAGTACTTGCTCCTTATATCGACTCGGCAGAGCTCGCAGGGTCTGTTGCAATGCAACTGGCTGGAGGAGTCGTTGAACGAGTGCGTATCGAGTACCAAGGCGAGATAGGAAATTATGAAACCTCGCCACTTCGTGCGGCCGTTATTGTTGGGATGCTAGAGCGAATAACGAGTGAAAAAGTAACGATGGTAAATGCACTGGCATTGGCCGAAGCTCAGGGATTGCACATCGAGGAAGAGGTCGGTCTTGCTGTTGAACCCTTTAGTAATCGTGTAACTGTTCACGCTCTTCATGCTGGTACCGGTGAAAGCGTATCTACAACTCACACCTCTACTGGTTCACGTATCGTCGGTATCGGAGAATATGAGATGGAAGTAGTTGTTGATGGCGGATACCTGCTTGCGATCGAAAATGTTGACCGCCCAGGACTCATCGGGCATGTCGCAACACTACTAGGAGGCTGGGGAATTAACATCAGTGCGATGTCTGTTTCAGCCGATAGGCAGGGACGGGCTCTTATGATTCTTGCGATCTCGGGTGCCCGATCACTTAGCAGTGAGGAGATCGATAAAGTTTCAGGATTTGATGATATTCGTTCAGTTCGGCAGGTGGAGTTACCTAGTTAATGAATGCTTGCCCTTGGGGGATTCTCCTTGAAGATTCGTCTATCGAGGCACTGCATGATAAAGCGCTGACCGCGAGCGGGAGTTCGTATGTACCAACGTTCTGATAATCGAGGAGCAAAGGATCTGCGTCCGGTTACGATCGATCCCGGCTATATCAAAAATGCCGAAGGTTCGGCACTCATCTCCATGGGTGATACTCGTGTAATTTGTACAGCCAGCGTGGAGCCACGGATCCCACGCTGGCTTAGAGGTACCGGTTCTGGGTGGATCACAGCTGAATACGGGATGCTGCCGCGAGCAACTAATACTCGTAATGATCGTGAAGCTGCGCGAGGTCGGCAAGGCGGTCGCACCCAAGAAATTCAGCGACTCATTGGTCGTTCGCTGCGTGCAGCGGTCGATATGGAAGCACTTGGCGAGCAGACGATTACGATTGATTGTGATGTGATACAGGCCGATGGAGGTACTCGTACGGCCTCGATCACCGGGGCTTGGGTTGCTCTAGCGATGGCGATCGAATGGATGCAGCGTGCAGGGGCACTCCCTACTTCTCCGCTAAAGACGCAAGTTGGAGCAATTTCGGCAGGAATTTTTGATAAGCAGACACTACTTGACCTCGATTATCGGGAAGACTCAGCTGCTGGCGTCGATTTTAATGTTGTAATGCTTGGAACTGGGCAACTCGTTGAGGTACAAGGTACAGCAGAAGGTGAGCCATTTAGTCAGGGTCAGATGCAAGAACTCGTAGCACTGGCTGATACTGGTATTCGCAAACTCTTTTTGGCACAGAAAGGCGCCATCGATGAGTGGCGTTCTTCCCGATAGCAGTTGAATTGTTATTGGCTGGTGTGCTTGCTTACTGAACGCTACGTAAGATTGATCGCATCATGGTGAAAAACTACGACCTAAGCATATTCACCTAGAAACATCCCTCCGAGGATGTGGACGTGGGCGTGTTCCTGTGATTGCATTCCGTCATATCCGAAGTTCGAGATTAGGCGAAATCCGTTCGGGCATTCCTTTTGAGCTATCTGCACAGCAATTTCGCCAACACGTCCCATATCTTTCCATAGGTCGGCTTGCATTTCATGCTGCTTATGGATTGCCAGAAGCATAGTTGGTACCCAATGGAGTCGGTTCCGGAATACCATGACTTCTTCATCCTCGTAGAGGATATCCGCAGGCTCACGGTGCGCTGCTATCTCACAGAATATGCAGTATCGAGACACATGTACTCCATGTGATTGTGCTCCTGTATTCGTGACAGGATGTTACGTTTGATAGTACGTATGCCTTCGATTTCATGAAGACGTTATAGACACGCGTCGTCCACTTTAGGAGCGACGATGGGACAGGGTCAAAGACGCGACTGAAGACATCAGTAGCAATGGAAAGGCTTTTCCAATGGTAGATATCCGTCCCTTTCGCGGTTTGCGTTATAACACAAGGCATGTAGATCCTCATGCCGTATTAGCTCCGCCATACGACGTGGTCGGTACAGAAGCTGAGAACGAGCTACTTGCTCGTTCTCCTTACAACGCTGCTCATGTTGAGTTAGCTCCCGGAAAAAGTGCAGATAGATTCGGGAGAGCGGCAGATGTTTTTCGGCGCTGGCAAAAAGATGGCCAACTTGTAAGGGATGAAGAACTCACGTTCTATCTCTACGAACAAGAATTTATTGTCGAAGGAAGTCGTGCCCGGCGAAGGTGTTTTTTCGCTCAGGTCAGACTTGCTCTACCGCAGGAAGGCATTGTGCGCCCTCATGAATCGACAATGGCTGGTCCAAAGGCTGTTCGTCTCGACCTGATGCGGGCAACGAATGCCAACATCAGCCCGATCTTCTCTCTTTTCACAGATGGTGCGGGTAGAAGTCGCGAGGTGTTTAATCAAACAGCGTTATCACCCTCTGTTTTCGAAGCAACCGATGAACGTGGTGATATCCATCGCCTTTGGTTGATTACCAAACAAGCTGATATTGATACGCTAGTTGACGTTCTCGAAGAGTCGACTGTCACGATAGCTGATGGGCACCATCGCTATGCTACTGCTCTCGAATACATGTCTGAACAACCCGAATCAGATGCGGCTCGATATGTCCTTATGGGGTTAATCGACATACAAGATCCAGGTTTAGCTATTCTGCCGAATCATCGTTTGATCCGAACTGGTCAAACCACGGAACTCACCCGATCTTTATCTGATTGCTTTGAGGTGCTTGATCTCACGGATGATCTCTCCGATGGCAGAGAGGGCGCGATCGAACTTCTGGAACATGTGCGGAGACTGGCCGATGGGCCTTCTACCTTTGGGATAATCGAATCCTCAGGGCGCTTATTACTTGCAACTGGGCGTTCGTTTGAAACTCTTGCTGAAAAGATGCCATCGACTATTTCTGAGGCATCATCTCGTCTCGATGCTCTTGTACTTACCAAACTGATACTTGGACCGATATTTGATATCGATGCCGATGCACTTACTGCAGGTGCTGTTGATTTTTCTGCTGATGCAGGTGAGGCATACGTGGCGACAGTTGATGGGGATTATAGTTTGGCCATCCTTGTTAACAGCACTCCAGTTCAACAGGTAATCGATATTGCAGATGCTGGAGAAGTGATGCCGCAGAAGACGACTTACTTCTATCCAAAACTAGCAACAGGAATGGTCTTCAATCTTCTTGAGAGTTAGCAAATGTGATATGGGAATACGCTCAAAATATTTCGAGTAGCAGAATTTCGGGCCAGAACGATTGACGATCTCCGCTGGTTAGCAACTTTAATACGTATTTTCTGTTGTGTGTCGTAATTGTCTTTTGACTTACCCGATGCAATGAAGCGATCTGCTGCCTATACTGATTGTCTAGCACTGTTATTAGATACTTCCCCGGAGCATGCCCGTGCAGGGCCGTGATTTCACTTCGATTATTGACGTTTCTTCTGAGGAGCTGGCGCACGTCTTGGACGTTTCGCTCCGAATGAAGGATGACGGTGTGCGCAGTTCGCTTTCCGGCAAGACGTTGGCGATGGTCTTTGAGAAACCATCCTTACGCACCCGAGTCTCATTTGAAATGGCGATGAAGCGACTCGGTGGGAGCGCCATAACACTGTTGTCACATGAGATTCGGATGGGTGAGCGTGAACCCGTAAAGGACGTGGCACGGATCCTCTCTAGGATGGTCAACGGAATAGCGGTTCGTACCTATGGTCATGAAACGGTTGTGGAGCTAGCTGAGCATGCTTCGGTTCCCGTGATCAATGCGCTTTCGGAATCTGAGCATCCTTGTCAGGCACTTGCGGACCTTCTGACATTGCGTGAGCGTTTTGGCGATCTGCGAGGGCTTGCTTGGACCTACGTCGGTGATGGGAACAATGTAGCGCGGTCATTAGCCTATGCTTCGGTGATGTCAGGGATGCGGCTCACTATCGTGACACCGCCGAACTTTGCGTTGCCTGCGGAAGACATTATGCGTGCCGCGGAGCTTGCAGGTGATGGTTCAGTAACTCAAACAACAGATGCACACGCTGCCGTACGCGATGCTGCGGCGGTTTATACCGACGTATGGGCATCGATGGGTTTTGAAGCAGAGCTTGAGAATCGGAAGCAGTATTTCCAACCATACCAATTGAATGCCGATCTTCTTTCGTCGGCGCCAAAGGATGCTTTAGTTATGCATGATCTCCCGGCTCATCGAGGCGAGGAAATTACGGACGAAGTGATTGAATCGACACGGTCGATCGTGTTCGATCAGGCGGAAAACCGATTACATGTTCAGCAAGCGTTATTGGCCCTTCTATTACAGGAGACGTCATAGCACATCTGATCGACTATCGTGCCTTGAAAGACTCTGAGAATGAGAGATTGATCGGAGAGTACATAGAGTGCCTGACGGCGTTAGTGATGTCCTCGCACGGATTGATATCGCTGCGATAATCGATATCGTCATCGTTTCGCTTGCGATCTATTGGTTATTGCTACTGATCCAAGGGACGGCGGCGATGACGGTACTGCGAGGGGCAGTAGCACTGCTAATCGGAGCGTTTCTCTTAAGTCAGGTATTCGAGTTACGAATGTTGAACTGGATTCTCCGTAACTCCTTAACTGGTTTGGTACTAGCTGGACTTGTGATTTTTCAGCCAGAAATTCGCCGTGCTCTCGAACACCTTGGACGAACGGGACTGCACTCAGTTCTCGGGCAACGAGAAAACCGTGATGCTATTGATATTGTGGTTCGTGCCGCGTCAGGACTCGCACGGTCGCGCGTAGGTGCACTGATTATCCTCGAACGTGAAACCGGACTTCAAGACGTAATTGATACTGGGATCCCAACAAATGCAATATTGAGTAGTGAATTACTCGCGTCGATATTCCATCCGAATTCGCCATTGCATGACGGGGCAGTAGTAGTGCGCGAAGCACGTGTGATAGCTGCTGGCTGCACTCTGCCACTATCGGAAGCCGATTTGCCGGCTGACTACGGGATGCGTCACAGAGCGGCCCTTGGAATCGCCGAGCGGACGGATGGTGTGGTGGTTGTTGTTTCTGAAGAACGAGGTACGACCTCTCTTGCTTCTAATGGAAGGATGGCTCCGAACATTGATGAGGTACGACTTAACCGACAGTTGCATCGTCTGTTCGGTCTTGATCTAGACGAATCGAGCGACACTACTGTAGGTGCAATTTCGGAACGTCGGATATCGTAGGTGAGCAAGGTCGCAGCTACAGAAAGCCGTCTTGGTGAAGCTTGGGATCTGACGATCGATGCTTGGCAGCGGTTTTGGCGCACCATGAAGAATACTCCAGGATTATTAGTCTTATCGGTGGTACTCGGCATTAGTTTCTGGATCTTTATTACTGAGGAAGAAAATCCGACCCGAGTCGATGAACTTGGTACCGCGGTACTCATTCAGAGCTTCAACGTTGAACCGGGATTAGCAGTCGCGAACCAATTGCCTACTGTTGAGTTGACGTTGGCCGCACCCGAGGAGCGATGGGATGAAATTGCATCTGGTCAAGGATTGTTCACAGCTTTTGTTGATCTCAATGGTATGACAGATCGTGAGCAAAACGTTCCAGTGCGAATCGAGATCGAGGGAATACAAGGAGTCCGAGTTGTAGAAGTTAATCCTGAATCGGTAGTTGTGAACCTCGAGGATATGATTTCTGTTGAAGTACCGGTGCGAGTGCGGCCAGCGGGCACAATGCCGATTGGTTATGAGCTTGATAGCACTAAAACTGAAACGCCGGTAGTTAGTGTGCGAGGACCGGAATCACTGGTTATGCGGGTTAGTGACGCAGTCGCTGATATAAACATCACAGGGCTGACGTTAGGAGTTGAACAGACAGTGACACTGATCCCGCGTGGAGCTGGTGGTGGTGAGATCCGCGGAGTATATATAGATCCCCCATCACAACGTGTTACCGTCGATATCCGTCAGAGCACTTTAGTTCGTTCTCTCCCGTTCAGGATTTCAGTTGAGGGTGTTCCAGCACCCGGATACCGGGTCGTAAATGTCGTGGCATCGCCCTCAACCATCGTTGTGGAAGGCTCTCTTCAAGCACTTCAACAGATAGATTCACTCGAACTTGATCCAGTAGACATTTCTGAAGAACTTTCGCAAGTGCAACGAGTAGTGGGCGTTGCACTACCGTCCGGCTTAACAACGGAAGACAGCCTAGTAGTTACCGTGATTATTCAAATTGCTCCAATAGAGAGCGAATTGACATTGTTAGTGATTCCTGAAGTGATTGGCTTAGCCGATGGACTTACCGCGCAACTTGAGAGTGAGCTCGTCGAGGTTACAGTTGGAGGCGTATTGCCACTTCTTAACCAAATTACAACGCGCGAACTCAAGGTCAGTCTTGATGCTACCGGGCTCGGTCCAGGTGTTCATGAGATCGCTGTAGATACAATACTTTCAGAAGGTCTCGTAAGGCGGGCACTGCAACCAGAAGCAATGTCAGTTACGTTGATTCTCGAATGAGCCAGGTTGTGGATTTATATTCGGAACCACACGTCCCTTTGATAGCCATTGTAGGGCGACCCAACGTGGGGAAATCTGCGCTATTTAATCGGCTCACGCGGACGCGAGCAGCACTCGTTGAGGATTTACCTGGTACAACCCGTGATCGCAACTATGGTGAACTAGATTGGAATGGGCGTCGTTTGCGCGCAGTTGACACGGGCGGATTGCTCGGAGAAGAGCCAGAAGAAATCGGTCTGCTGGTCCAGGATGCTGTTAAACGAGCGATTGAAGAGGCGGACATACTGCTCTTTGTAGTAGACGGTGTTGACGGTCCAACTGAGCCAGATTATGAGATTGCGGCGATGCTCCGACGAATCGCGCAGCCGTTAATTGTCGTAGCAAACAAAGGTGATGTTAAGCAGGCGTCGGAACGTCTCGACGAATTTTACGCTCTTGGGTTCGGTACAGCACGATTCGTGTCCGCGATACATGGCAATGGAGTGGCTGATTTGTTGGATGAGATATGTGAAGTTGTGGCAGAAACTCCAATAGAGGAACGCAAAGAAGAACGCAAGATTAACATTGCTATTGTTGGTCGTCCGAACGTAGGTAAATCATCATTGGTAAACGCTATTCTCGGCGAACAGCGAACGATTGTCTCTTCAATCCCTGGAACAACCAGAGATGCGATTGATACGTATTTCGTGTTTGAGGGCCATGAGATGGTTCTCGTCGATACGGCCGGCATACGTCGTCGCGGGCGTGTGGAACGCGGTGTTGAACGGCACTCTGTGCAGAGAGCCGACAGAGCGATCGAACGTGCAGATGTAGTGTTCTTACTGATTGATCAAGGGGAATTGCTGACAGCTCAAGACACACATATTGCTGGTTACGTTCAAAAGAATGCTCGAGGTCTGATTCTAGTCGTGAATAAGTGGGATCTTGCCGAAGAACGCTCTGAACGCCACAACGTAGTGCGTCAAGTAGACCATCGTTATCGTTTTGTTCCTTGGGCTCCCGTGATGCTTACATCGACTGTTACGAGCGAAGGTGTTCGAGACCTCCTTGAGTTAGCAGTCCATGTTGCTGCGGTACGAGAGCATCGAATTCCAACAGCTGAGCTTAATCGGGTGATCAGAAAAGCAGTCACTTCGCATAGCCCTCCAACGATGCGTCATAAGCGCCTGAAGGTGTTGTACGCGACGCAGGCTGAAGTGGCCCCTCCGACGTTCGTGCTGTTTGTCAATGATACGAGCCTTGTTCATTTCTCTTATCGGCGATACTTAGAAAATCAGCTGCGTGAAGCATTTGAACTTGATGGGACAGGCATCCGTATGATCTTTCGCAATCGATCTGAAGATCGCGTCGAGGTGTCCGTTTGAACATAGCCGTCAGCGTCGTTCTCGGTTATCTCTTTGGTTCGATTCCTGCTGGACTGCTTGTAGGCCGATTAGCAGGCTTCCGCGATGTAAGAGAATATGGATCTGGAAAGATCGGTTTCACAAACGCACTACGGACACTTGGGATCCACTGGGCGCTACTAGTCATCATAATTGACGTAGCGAAAGGTAGTGCGGCAGTGCTAGTCGGACGTTTCGTGTTTGACGAACCGATGGCGGCTGCGTTAGCTGGGATTGCGAGTGTCCTAGGGCACACTTTTCCTTTGTTTGCTGGTTTCCGTGGAGGACGTGGAGTTGCGACAGCACTCGGTGCATTCCTTGTTGTTTCACCCTTGGCAGCTCTTGGCTCTCTATTGTTTGGTTTGATTGTTCTCGCGATTTTTCGTTATGCCTCGGTAATGTCTATTGCAGGTGTGTTTGTTGGATTTCTTGTGATCGTTGCTTTGGTATTAGCGGACATGGCGGCTCAGCCGTACTTATTATTTGCATTGCTGACAATGCTCACAGTCGAGTTGAATCACCTTGGAAACATCAAACGACTTCTTGCTGGTACTGAACCTAAATTGGGCCAAGGTGGGAATCGTCGCGATTCGATAGGTTCTTGAGTCACGCTATAGTGATCCAGATATGAGCAAACCAATTCGAATGGCTGCCGTAATTGGCACGACTTCTTGGGGTACCGTTCTCGCAGTTCAGCTTGCACGGAATGGTGTCCCGGTTGCTCTGCTGGCTCGCACTTCTGAGGAAGCTAGTGTTCTGGAGCATGATCGTGAGCATCGCCTCCGTTTGCCAGGTGTCGTTTTCCCAGATTCTTTGCAAGTCACAACTGCATTCGAGGCTGTAGCAGATGCCGACCTTGTATGTTTTGTCGTTCCTTCGATCACGTTCCAAGAGAATTTAGAGGCTGTGGATAGCGTGATTGATCCTGACTCAATACTGCTTAGTGCGACCAAAGGAATTGATATAGCAACCGGACAGCGTATGTCAGAGTTGCTCGAAGCTGCATTTCCAAATAATTCCACGGCAGTGTTATCAGGTCCTAATTTATCTCGAGAGGTTGCATCAG
>DKLZ01000052.1 GCA_002455955.1 Dehalococcoidia bacterium UBA6627 | reverse complement strand
ACGCTGATAGGACTCGGTGTCACAGCGTGCAGTCTTGGCAGTCGATATCGCGGAGAGAAGGGACCGAGGCGGAAACGTTTTGGATCGATTTGCAGCTCGGATTGAATGGCGCGCATTAAGGCTAGTTGGTCGTCGGTGTCGTAGATGGCAAAATCTGGCTTCACTCCGATTTCGATTCCATCTCGGCGGAGTATTCGTGCACAGATGGAATGGAAGGTACCCATAGTTAGATCGCGCGCGTTCAGGCCGAGTAATCCCTCGACGCGTTCGCGCATCTCAGTGGCAGCTCTGTTGGTGAATGTAACAGCAAGGATGCGAGAAGCTGGGACGTGGAGTGAGTCAACTAGGTGAGCGATACGGTGAGCGATCACACGTGTTTTCCCAGATCCAGGGCCGGCTATAATCATTAGCGGTCCCGCTGGAAATTCAACTGCGTTACGTTGTGCATCATTCAAGACGTCGTGGAAGTTCGTCATCTTTAGGCAATTATATCGTTCACGATTTTGGTCAGAATGGTGCACGTAGTTTCTTACTCATCTGTTCTATTGGGAGGTATCTTATCGTGATGCTTACGTATTCCCCATCTCGGTTAGATATCACTGTTGGGTAGTGCGTGTAGGAACGCAGTGCTGCTAAAAACCCCTTGATTACCACCGACCTTGTCGATTAGATCAATCAGGTAGATCCATATTTGTATTTATTTAATGGTTCAACCGAAGAGGCAGTACTCGAAGAGATGAATGTTTAAGACGGATCACGGCGGATGTGCATGCTAGCCTGTTCGACGAGCGACGTGCGGTAGCAAGTACCGGAGGTGGCGCTTGGATGTACTGATCGGTTGGCCTGGGGGTGACTGGCAATCGACGGCGCGTATGGCGGGGATACTCGTCGGCGGGTATTTGCTGGTGCTTTGGGTAACCACGGTACTCTGGGTTTTTCGAGACATTCGTTCGCGGACACATGATCTCGCCTCTCAGCTGACCGCTGTGACTATCTCGATTATGTTTCCGCTCATCAGCTTGCCAATTTACGTAGCACTGCGTCCTCCAGAGACTCTGCAGAGTAGCTACATACGCTTATTAGAGCGCGAGGTACTGCTAACTGAACTGGGTGTAATGGAGCAGGGTGAACATAGTGTTCCCGGTACCGGGAATCCCCCAGAAGGATCGTCTACTCAAGGGATATCTTTCTCTGGTCAGGGAGAGGTTATACCGGAACCGCGGTTGGTTTTTGATGAACCACCGCGAGTATCTCTACGTCCTGGCGAGACATCTCCGTGGAGTACTTCTATTGATACTCAAGAGGAAAGTTCTGAGTCTGACAGCAGCGATTCGCCACCTGACTCAGCGTCCGTATCAGATACCGATGAAACTTACGATTACGAGGAAAAGCCTCTACGGCAACCGAGTTAGTATTCGCTATTCGAAGCTAGCGAGACCGAAGTTCTCACGTCTGCTAAGTCGTTAGTCAGACAATAAACCTTCATCTCGAATTTAGGCGAAAGCCTCTTCGAGAAGCGCTATGAGCTCTTTGACTTGAGCTTGGCGCCAACCTTCGGCTAGGTTCCAAGTCTCCGTCAGATATTCGGTACGCGCCTCGTCCCATTCGGGAGTTCCGCGCTCTTTACCGTGCATGATGTTTCCGAGCCCGACCATTTCAGCATTTGCTTGGTCTGCACGTTCTATCCAATGTCCGAGATAGTTGTCATCTCGGTCGTAAAGCACGATTGTCGGGACAGACTCGAACTCACCGTCCTTCAGGAATTCCGCCATGATGTCCGAGTTCGCGTCACGCTCAAATATTCGAAGTTCCATGCCGCAAGCTTCGGCAACTCTGCATGCGACTGGGAGTCCACGCCATACATCAGGGCACCAATCTGTACCTAGGACTAGTGCCTTCACTCCGTGTTTGTCGACGTATTCCTTAAGGATTTCAGTGTCATTCGATTCGGGGGTGAATTCATCGTAATGTCGCTGGAAAAGTTGAGAGTTCTTTTCGATTGAATCCATCCAGCTACCGAACGTTGTCATGCCTGTCGCGTAACGTTCGGCGGTAACGACTGAGTTTCCGGTTAGTGGGTTGGCCTTACGTGTATGTGTCGATGCCGCCGTCATGGGTGTACCTCAGTCATCCGATTCGTTCTGGGTTAATTGACGGGAGTGTAGCACGGAACATTAGCGAATTTGGTGTGTTCTTTCGGACTGATTCTATATTCAGTAGTAATCAAACTGACTTGCATGATCGATAGCAAGATGCTGCATTAGAAAACACACAGAGATAAGATCACCTCCGAGGTAACATGATTGGCCTGCAGCAGTGAATATAGCGTCAGCAGAGTATAATTATTGGGTGCTGGCGACACGCTGGATCGCGACAGTTCTTTTTCTCTTAGCGGTGCCGTTGTTCCTCGTGCTAACTAACGTGCGAGTCGCAGCGAGTGAACCGCGAGTCTATGACTATGCCTACAGTGAGCATGACGGCGTTACGCGGACCGGGATCGACCGCAGTCAACTTGATAGAGCCACCGATGAGATCGTGGACTATTTTCGCAGTGGTACTGACGCTCAATTACTCGAGACACGCGTGATTGTTGATGGTGAGGTACGCGCACTTTTTAATCAGCGCGAAACCCTACATATGCGGGACGTAAAAAACCTCTTTCAGATTGCCTTTCGAACTCACGAGGTAGCCTTCGTTTATATCCTTGTTTATATCGTTGCAGTGGTTTTATGGAGCCGCGAACGAACCTTACGTGATTTGGCGCAACAGTTGATGATCGCGGGATGCGCCACTGTCGCAATTCTTGGGATAGCAGCGATCGGTTTGTTGATGGGATTTGAAAGTGCCTTCGAGCAATTCCATATGTTGTCTTTTAATAATGATTTCTGGAGATTGAATCCGGATACGTCTTACCTAGTGCGAATGTTTCCCCTGGATTTCTGGTTCGAAGTGACGCTTGCAGTTGGAGTGCTCACGGTAATTCAGGGTTTTCTTGTTGCGATAGGCGGTTATGGTTATTTGCTTTGGGATGATTATCGACAAGATCGGTAGGTTTTAGTCGATCTTCGTGCTATTCGATATCACCTTGCGTGGTGGATTTATTATGGTGCTCCTTCCGCATTTCTAGCTTTACCTGCTGATGACATTATTGAAGCAGTGTCAGATTCGAGAGGATGTCTTGATGTTGGCTGACCTTGGTCGATGGTGCTTTCGTAATCCTTGGTGGACTGCAGGAACTTGGATTGTTGGAGTGGTCTTGATATTCGGAGCAGTGCTCGGAATTGGTGCAGCGTTTGATGGGAAATTTGAAGTTCCCGATTCAGGTAGCCGGCGTGGTTTCACTGCACTGGATACTCACTTCGACGGGTTTGGTAGTGGGCAAAGAGGCTC
>DKLZ01000063.1 GCA_002455955.1 Dehalococcoidia bacterium UBA6627 | reverse complement strand
AAATAGTCACCGTTTCCGTCCCGATCACGCCGTGCTAATCCTGCCATGATCGCGGTTGCAGCGTGCAATGAAGCGTGCGTCATCACAAGATCGTCATACGGTTTCACTGGTTCACGATCCGGATCACCTGTCAATTTCAGATAGCCACCTAGTGCAACATCGACGATCTCATTACCGAGATAATTGGCGTATGGGCCGTCTTGGCCAAAATGAGTAATCGATGCCATTACTAGATCCGGTTTCACCTTGAGTAAGTCGTGATATCCAAGCCCACGCTCTTGCAGATAGCCAACGTCGAAGCTCTCAATCACAGCGTCGGCTCCAACAATGAGCTGTCGCAATTTCTCGCAACTCTGGTCTGTTTCGAGATCAAGAATCACACTTCGCTTAGCGGCATTCAGATGGAGGTGACGTGCACTAGTCTCAAGATCGGGTTTATCACCCGGAAATGGTGGCATCACACGAACCGGATCACCCAAAGGCGATTCGATTTTCACTACATCGGCCCCGAGGCCGGCTAATAATCGACCACCGTAATTGAAACTTCCGTGCGTAAGATCAATGACACGCAAGCCATCCAAGGACGTTTGGGGCATCGTGAGCCTCTCCTAAGATTCCGCACCGGCTTTGCGTAAGAATGAAGTATAAGAGTCAATACACAACACGGTCCGAATACAATCTATGCTCACAGACTGGTTTAAGGAACAACAACAACTGTATAAACACAATCACGAACAGTGATCGTACCCAACGCGGACGGACAAATTGCCGAGGAGCACCAATGAAAGGCTTCGAAGGACGATACTGCATTGTTGGCGTAGGGCAGACACCCTACGGAAAAGTACCCGAGATATCCCAACTAGGTCACAATGTGCTAGCGATTCGCAACGCAATCGAAGATGCAGGCCTTACTACGAACGATATCGATGGAATACTTACTAAGGCACCAACCTCAACATTTCCGATGCTATGGGCGCCCAAAGTTGCTGAAGCGCTGAAGATCACTCCGAAAGTGACGGGAACACTGGACCAAGCAGGTGCCAGTAACATCGGGCTGATCCAGTACGCGATCAGCGCACTTGCCATGGGGCAGGCAAACTACATCGCAATTTCGTACGGTGACAACCCACGGAGTGGGACACGTGCTAGCTACTCGCGACCGCGTGGTGACGATGCGATCGCAGGCCTGTTCGGCGCACCTTCAAGTTACGCAATGATCGCGCGCAGACATATGTATGAATACGGAACGACACACGATCAACTCGCGAATGTCGCGATCGCGCATCGGCATCACGCCAGCATGAATCCGAATGCTGTGTTCCAAGAGCCGATCACACGAGAAGACTATGAGAACTCTCGCTTTGTGGCCGAGCCGTTCCGACTGCTTGACTGCTGCCCAGTGTCCGACGGTGGTGCGGCCTATATCATTACTACAGAGGAACGAGCAAAAGATCTGGAAAAAGAACCCGTCTATATCGAAGGAATTGGTCAGGGGCACCCCTCATGGGATTTTTTCAGGCGTGATGACCTAACGAGGAGCGGAGCCGCTATATCAGGCGAAGCCGCGTTCCAAAACGCCGGACTTGGTCCAAAAGACATCGATTTCTGCGAAATCTATGACTGCTTCACAGTCGTCCCACTAATCACACTCGAAGAGTATGGATTCTGCAAGAAAGGAGAAGGCGGAGCTTTCTACGAAGACCAGCGCACTCATATTGGTGGTGAATTACCAGTCAATACGTCTGGTGGGCTTCTATCAGAAACAGGTATGCCCGGAACGCAACTCGTAGTTGAAGCAGTGCGACAGATACGAGGTGAAGGTGGACCACGCCAAGTTAAGAATGCAGAAGTTGGTCTCGTAAGCCAACAAGGTGGAATCATGACTACTCACGCCACGATGATCGTATCGAAGGGTTAAACAATGACCATTGACCCTACATTTGCGCCGCTGGCAGAACTCATTCCCGATCCAACTGACATATCAGAACCATTCTGGAAAGGGCTCAACGACAAGACACTTCGACTGCAGCGCTGCGGTAAATGCGATACTCATCAGCACCCCCCAGAGCGATTCTGCTACTCATGTGGATCTGATTCGATCGAGTGGGCAACTGCGAGCGGCGGTGGCGAGGTGTACTCATTTATCGTTGTGCACCAGCCTTATCACGCGGCCTTTCGCGATCGCATTCCATACGTCGTCGCGACAGTACAACTCGACGAAGGGCCTCGAATGCTCGGTGCAATATTCGACGTCGACCCAAATTCAATTTCGATCGGAATGCGCGTGCAAGCTCGAATCGAAACTGTTAGTGAGCAACAGGCAGCACTCTTCTTCGAAGCGGAGGTGCAATAGAAGTGCGAATTCGTAAACCGTGGACGGAATGGGATGACGCCATCGACGCGAAAACACTGCCAGGTGCGATGGGCGTCTACGAACTTGCTGATAAAAATCAACGAACATTGTATATCGGCAAAGCGAACGGCAGAGCGCCCTTTGGGCTGCGGGGTGAACTTTTCCGTCACTTCAGCAATGCTGATCGCCTCAATGAAGAGAACTGGGATCATCCTCTAATGGGAGAAGACCTCCCGTCGATTAAAGGAAAGGCGTGCTTCTACCGATACGAGATCAACCACAACTATTACAGCCGCTGGATTGAAATCTTGACTCGGTATTCTGAAGATCATGAGACATTGCCACCAGGTAACCTCGAAGCCGCTCAAGATATTCCGAAACTAGGTCGTTACCACTGGAAGAGCGAGGATGCCGAACATGGACTTTGAAGTCAGCGATGAACAACAACTAATCATCGATAATGTGCGTCGCTTCATCCGTGAAGAGATCCGTCCTCTTGAAACGGATCTCGATCCTGATGCTTACCGCTTAGAACCTGATGATGACGCTCGCCTGCGCGAGATGACGAACGAAATGGGCCTCTACCAGATGGGAGTACCCGAGGAATACGGCGGCCCCGGTGTAGATACGATCACGCGCACGTTAGCAGCGATTGAGATGTCACAGCATCGAGCTGGGCTCTACGCTCCTGCATACGGTGTCTTCGGATCGAGCCCACAAGGACAGCTCTACAGCGGCACCGAAACACAGAAAGAGAAGTACCTTTGGCCAACAATTCGAGGCGAGAAGCATGGCTTTTTCGGGCTCAGTGAGCCTAGTGGTGGTTCTGACCCAGCACGAGCTATCCAGACACGCGGTATCCGAGACGGTGACGAATGGGTGATCAATGGTGGCAAACTCTGGAATTCCGGGGCCGACACAGCGGACTATGGAATTGTGTATGTCCGAACAGATCCGTCTAAGGGCCGTCAAGGGATTACAGCATTCATCGTCGACACGGACACTCCAGGCTTCCGGGTCGAACGTCTCGTACAGGTGCTACGAGCCCATTACACCACCGAGCTCTCATTCACAGATATGCGAGTGCCCCATGAGAACATTCTCGGCGAAGAAGGCGGCGGATTCGCTCTTGCAAACGACTACTTGTCTCGAGAACGAATCCCGTATTCGGCAGCAGGAATTGGTGTAGCAGTCTATGCACACGAAATGGCGATCGACTGGGCAAAGCAGCGCGTTACCTTCGGTGAACCACTAGCAAGTAGGCAAGCGATCCAATGGATGCTTGTCGACAATGAGATCGACTTGCGAACGGCCAGATGGGCATGTCTAGCAGCAGCAGACAAGGCAGAACGCGGAATGCCTTTCCGTTTTGAATCCTCAATGGCGAAGCTAATCAGCACCGAAGGTGCCGGCCGCGTTGTTGACCGTTCTATGCAAATTATGGGAGGACTGGGCGTAAGTAAGGACCTCCCGATGGAGCGCTGGTATCGTGAACTCCGGATCCGCCGCCTCGGCGAAGGCCCGTCTGAAGTGCAGCGGATCGTAATGGCTCGCGATCTACTGAACATCGGTAGCGGCAGCCGTTAACCTCCAACACCAATCGGCCCATCATCAAGCAACCAACTTTAGTGAAATAAATAATCTCA
>DKLZ01000015.1 GCA_002455955.1 Dehalococcoidia bacterium UBA6627 | reverse complement strand
AAGCGTCAGTGTACGAGCCGGCTGTACCGCTACTCCAGGAGCGGTACCGCTATTCGCATCAATCCCTGAAGGCACATCCAATGACAGCACCGGAACATCGACCGCGTTACTCGCGCGAATTAAACCCATATGAGCCGCACGTGGTGCACCTTCTAACTGGTAGCCAATCACAGCATCGATGATCAGATCTGCTTGCGCTGTGTCGAATGCCTCACTCCACAGCAGTACCCGTGCTGGAGCTTCACCCAGGGCCAGAAATTGCTGACCTAGTACTCCATCTGTCTCTATAGGTCTGCGAATAGAGACCACCGTTACATGTACTCCTCGGTTGGCTAGGTGACGGGCCGCGCAAACACCACCAGCACCGTTACTGCCTGTTCCGGCCAGTACCAGCACTCTCGCATCACGCCAATCTTCATCCAGCATCTCTAGCGCCGATAAAGCAAGGCTCGTGCCAGCTTGTTCAATCATCTGAAGTAGCGTCGGACCAGATTGTTCCGTCGCAATCTGAGAGACCAATCGCATCTCGGAAACTGTCAAGGCGGGCACCACAAGCCCGCCAGACGTTCTAAACAGAGATCGCTCTATATCGCCGGGTTTCGACAATCAATCCACCAACGGTATCGACTGAGCTAGCGCTCCCATTGGGTCCCATGGCGGAAGTACGATTGGCTCTAGCTCCAATGCATTCTGTAAATCGGTCGGTAAATCGGCACGTCGAACTGCTATTTCAAACATGTATTCGTCAAACCATGAATCATTCATCACGTAAAACCCCTTGCGACCGTTTTTGTCACCCCAGGAATTCTCAACGCGCCAGCGGCGAGCCGCTCCCTCCACAACATCCACACCTGTAAAAAGCATCGCGTGGGTCATATACGTCTGGTGGTAACGTAATCGTTCTGCTCGATTGAGCCCAAACTCAACGCCATACAGTGAGCCATAGTCAAACATCTGTGCATCCCAGATACCCAAGCCGCGCTCCATCATTTTCCCGACATCGCAGCCCATCCAAACAGGTTCACCGCGATCGACAATTGAATTCATCGCGAGCTCTTTCATCAGATCAATCTCGACGTTCAGGTAACGCACATCTTCGCCACCGACCACGTTACCGAGGTACTCCACTGTAAATGTGCGCCCATATGGACTCCCTGGACGCGGATCGTTCACTAGACAGACATAATCATCGAACGGGATATTAACGTATTTTTTCGCGAATGCTTGAGGCACCAGTTCACCGTCACGTTGAAAGACTCCATCCTGATCAGTCCACTGCCAATCGAACTGTTCCGGCGGGGTTCCAAGATGAATCGATAGGATCCGGAATATATCTTCGAGCGTTGAAGTTTTCGCTGTTCTTAGAGCCTCGACCGCCGCTCCTTGCTGCGCTAGATCACGTATATCTCGCGCTCCCTCTCGCAGGCGCTGCGTCAGGTGGCGGTTCATAGGCATCGTTCGTTCCGAACTGACCGTTTCCGGCATGACGGCTTTCGGTGCCAATCCATACTTGTCGACCAAGCTCGCAAACATGTTCCATTGGCCGCCATCATCTACTGGATGATCGAGTAGCCACGCCACCACGCGATCATCGATCGGCCGACCAGATGTCTCGATCATCGCTTCGAGGAAATAATTAGCACGTTCAAATTTGTCCCAGAAAAACAGATAGGTCTGCGAGAACTCGAAGTCCTTGAAACCCATCTTTTCCATTGCTCCCACCCGAAAGAGGTTCATTCCTGCAAACAACCAACACCGACCGGACTGTTTCTGATCAGTGACAGCCCATTTGTCCAAAAGATGTGAAAAAGTGTGATCAGTGCTGGTCACTACCTCACGATTGACCGCAATATCATCAATTGCTGCACGGGTCACTGCGTTCTGTGCTAAGAGATTTCGAGGTTCCGCATGAAACAGGTTCCGGAGTTCTGCAACATGCTCCACGCTCAACGCCCCGGCTGCTAAGGAATCATTGCCAGCTTCGCTCGATCTGGCTGTCGTTTCGAGAGTCATGAATCTCCTAGCGAACTCGATCCTATTGTTCCTGAATAGATACGAACTTCATGATCCGACGGTATTGGAATCGACGGATATCTGAGCCTATCAGCATGGGAAAGCTTATAAGACTTCGTAAAATTACTAAATCTGCCAAAATCAAGTGTGCGCACAGATAATCTGAGACTAGTAATCCCACTCGGGCTGAGCGGTAAAAGCTAGAACAACACCTGCTCAACAACCAAGTTGCTGATTTCCTCTGGCATCAGCTCGAGGATGTCTGTCGCAACCTCATAGGTATGTTCACCAAGAAGCGGTGATGGACGTTGCGGTTCGGCAGGGGTCTTCGAAAGCTTGAAGCCAGAGCCATCATGCGCCCGCAACCCAGCTTCCGGATGCTCGATATAGCGAAAATATTTGCGAGCTACCATTTGCTGATCCGCTAGAACTTCTGTCGCATTCAGAACCAGACCAGAAGGCACACCAGCCGCTTGGAGTGTCGCCAGAGCACCTTCGCCATCTTGTTGACGGGCCCAATCCTCTACCAGAGCATCAAGCGCATTCTCATTTGCCTTACGGTCAGCAAGGGTTGCAAAACGCTCTTCGTCAGCCCATCCGACGTGACCCGCAACCTTAGCGAAATCTCGCCATTGCTGATTTTCAAGGCAAGCAATTACGAGCCAACGATCACCGCGCTCACCATTATCTCGCACTCGGTAAGCACCGTGCGGTGCTGCGTACCGCACGCGATTGCCTTCTCGTATATATGGTTCGCCGCCATTGGCTAACGCAAAAGCTGGACCCGCAAGTGCAGCCACAGACGACTCGAGCTGAGACATATCGATCATTTGACCTTCACCTGTGCGCCGCTTGTGATAGAGCGCTGCAAGCAAAGCGGTCACGGCGTGCATCGGATTCACAACATAATCCGTGTAGTTCGTGCCGACACCGACCGGGGGATTGCCTTCAAAACCTGCCAGACCGTTGATGCCACAAATCGTTCCTAAAACAGCACCGAAACCACCAAATTCGGAGTGTGGCCCTGTCATCCCTTGCATCGGTTGATACAGGGCGATAATTCCGGGATTCACCTTCTGAATCGTCTCCCAGTCCATTCCCACCTGTCGTATTCCACGCGGTGTCAAATTAGTCATCATCACGTCTGCCCACTGGACCAGATCCATACCGAGTTCATGACCACGCTCGGTAGTGAGGTCAATCGTGATGCTCTTCTTATCGGTGTTGAAGTTGTTGTAGTAGCCAGAGAGGTTATATCCGGTCGCGTTCACCGGCCGCGGCGGCGCGGTACGCAATCCATCCGGTCGCTTTTCAGTTTCAACTCTGACAACATCTGCACCCATTCCAGCAATTGTCCGCATTGCAATGGGACCTGCGCCGAACCAGGTGAGATCAAGAAATTTCACCCCCTCAAGAATGCGAGGTGTTTCAACGTTCGTGTCTTGTTCGTTTTTGATCATCCCGCGATCACTCCTTCGGCCACTAACTCAGACAACTCACTCTCATCGATTCCAATCTCACTCAACACTTCATTGTTATGTTCACCTAGCATCGGGGCAGGACGTCTTAGCTGTGCAGGAGTCCCCTGCAGCTGCCATTGCGGTCCTGGGTACCGCAGGGTGACTCCACGCTTGGTATCTTCGAGGTCCACGAACCAATTGCGCTCCTTCAGCTGTTGACTCTCGAGAATGTCGTTCGGTGTATTCACAATACCTACGAGGATGCGTCGCTTCTGTCCTTCCTCGTAGAGGTACGATTTTGGATGCTTTTTACAAAATTTACGAACCACGTCATCCATATGTGGCAGGAGGTGACTGATCTCTGAGGATCGATGTGACGGTGAACTGGTGCCTCCTGGATCGAGCAAAATATCTCTCAGCTGTGTCGTACCCATCACATCGGTAATAAACGTTCGAAAGGGCTCCTCGAACAAATCTTCTTCGTCACCCGTCTCAGCCATCAACCTAACAAGGCCTGGAAAACCGCTACCCGCCAAACCGGAGGCGATAAGAAACACGTATCCATCTGCAGCTTCATAGAGCCCTGATCCAGGCAAATCCAACCCGAATTGTGGTTTGCCACGTTCGCGATTGGTCCCCAAGATGTCGGCCTGCATCATCGCCGTTTCCTGAGCTATTGACATCGCCTCTTGCATCGACACCTCAACCCGCTGTCCTTCACCCGTACTCTGGCGATAGACGATTGCACCCATAGTTCCCGCAGCAGCCTGAATCGACGCCGTGTGATAGCCCTGCATATCTGGCAGCTGCTCCGGTGGTCCATCTGCCAGACCTACCAACTGCATCGTGCCTGACATTGCACAACCGACGATGTCCGCATAGGCCCAATTAGCACGCGGTCCGCTCAATCCCCAACCGGTAATCGAGGTATGGATTAGGTCAGGCTTCACCTCAATAAGATGATCAGCAGTCAATCCAAATTCGACTGCTTCATGCTCCTGCAGGGAATCGATCAATACATCCGCAGTTTTCGTTAGTGCCAAGTACAGTTCGCGACCACGTGGTTGTGTCACATCTATAGTGATTCCGCGCTTGTTTGCGTTGAGTAAGAGAAATTGCAACCCAGATTCCAACTCAGCCACGTCAGGCAACAATGGTGCCCACCGCCTCGTTGGGTCACCCCCTACCGGCTCCACCTTAATCACGTCTGCCCCGAGGTCGGCCAGAATCCTACCGGCGTAGTGTCCGATCACATCACTTGCGTCGAGTATCCGTATGCCCTCGAGTGCCATCACCAAAACGCACCTCCGATTGCGGAATTATGCACCAAGTCGTTGAGGATGCGAACTAATTAGAACCTTTTGTAGGAATCAAACAGTACTGCGCTGATTTTCAATTCTTTGCGGTACTGAATCTCAGAGTGTGCTTGAGGTTCCTTCATCTAACTCTCACCTAGTCTCACAGCAGCCCAGTCAATGCGATCTCAGGTTGGTTCCGGGTAGACTGCCATCGTAACGATCCAATTGGCGCGAGTGGTGCTATGGCAAAAAAGCTGATTCCCGGAACCAACGACCTCGCCACCACACATCCCGAAATCGCTAAACAGGCCGATGGATGGGATCCAACAACAGTTATTGCCAGCTCCAAAAAACGACGGTCTTGGAAATGCGAAAAGGAACACTCCTGGAAGGTCGGGTGCTATAACCGCACTGGACCAAATAGGAAAAGTTGTCCTGTCTGTTCTAACCAGCAAATCCTTGCTGGCTACAACGACCCAATGGGCTCTGCAGCACAACAGCGCTGATGTTCACTTCACCAGCGCAAATCCCATAACGAGAGGAAACGGATGAGACTCGGAATTAGCATCGGCTACTCAGGCCCTCAACTTTCAATCCCAATCGACTTCATCAAGCAAGCAGAAGCTCTGGGCTACGACTCCGTATGGACAGCCGAAGTCTACGGCTCTGACGCGATCACCCCGCTCGCTTACATCGCTGCTCACACGAGCAAGATTCGTCTAGGAACCGGGATCATTCAACTCGCCGCTCGTACCCCTGCTGCAGCAGCGATGGCTGCACAAACCGTTGACCAGCTCGCCGGCGGTAACCGATTCATCCTTGGTCTTGGTGTCTCTGGCCCTCAAATCGTCGAAGGCTGGTACGGCGAACCTTGGGGTAAACCCTACTGGCGCATCCGTGACTACATTTCGATCATGAAAAAGATTTTTGCCCGTGAAGAACCAGTCAGTCATGAAGGACGCGAAATCTCACTTCCTTATACCGGTCCTGGTGCTCTAGGTATCGGCAAACCATTGAAATCAATTCTCCACCCGAATCCGAAACTCCCTATCTGGTTAGGTAGTGGCGGTCCTAGCAACCTTAAAATGGCCGGTGAACTCTGCGACGGACTTCTACCTCTCGGCTTTGTCCCCAATCGGGCAGCGGAATACCGCAAGTCGATCGAGGAAGGGTTCCAAAAAGCCGGCAAGACAAACGGCTGGGATAATTTCGAGATGCAAACCGCCATAGCAGTTGATATTACTGACGACGTTCGAGGAGCTCTACGTAAGCTCAAACCCAATGTCGCGCTATATGTTGGTGGCATGGGGCATCGGGATATCAATTTCCACAAAAATCAAATGATTAAGCGTGGTTATGGCGAAGCCGCCGAACGCATTCAGGAGCTCTATCTGGCAGGCCGCAAGGCAGAGGCACTGGAAGAAGTACCCGATGATTTCCTTGACGAAGGTGTTTTGGTAGGACCCGTCGAACGTATCCGCGAGCGCTATACAGCCTGGGCGGACTCCGGCCTCACTGGGCTCACCGTCCGTACACGTGATCCTCAGGTTATCGAGCTCATGGCTGATCTTGCTGAAGTACGTCCTTATCAAAACGCATCACCTTAAGCGCAAATAAGCGAGTCGATGACATAGCGTTAAGATGAGAAGAATTTGGAGCAGTAACCTGAGCAACTCAAATATCTACACACGGACCGGGGACGATGGTGAAACAGGCCTCTTCGGAGGGGGGCGTGTACCGAAAGACGATCCACGGCTTGAAGCCTACGGCACTGTTGATGAGCTAAACACCCTGCTCGGTGTCATTTCGAGTGTTCTCGATTACCAAGACATCCGCGCTTATATAGAAACGATCCAGTCTCAACTCTTCGATATCGGCGGTGAACTCGCTACACCCGACCTCAAAGAACGGATCGCCGCCGAGCAACCTGTTGGTCCGCGCGTGACCGACGAGGATGTCACTACACTCGAGACATGGATCGATCACCTCGATCAAGAATTGTCACCACTGCAGAATTTCATCCTCCCAGGTGGGCACACAGCGGCAGCTCACCTGCAACATGCTCGAACGGTTTGTCGGCGCGCTGAGCGCCGAATAGTCACGCTGGAGAAAGAACTGACCGCCAGCTCGATCCTCCGCTACCTAAACCGCCTCTCTGATCTACTCTTCGTAATGTCCCGCACGGTCAACGCTCGTGTTGATATCAGTGAGCCTCAATGGAAAGGTCTAGGCGAGCGCTAAGATCAGTCTGGCGCTTTCAAAGTCTAGTAACCGCTAGTCAAAACTAGTTAATCACTGGATCGATTGAATGGGCTGGCTCGCCGGCTGTTCACGCCCAATCTTGGCGAATCCAAAGCCAAGCATGACCACAATGATAATCGACAGTATTCCTTCAATCGCGAGCACCGCCCGCTCTCCGATCGCATCTGCAAGCATTCCGATCGGTAATGAGGTGAGACCCTGTCCACCCCAGGCAAGGTATACCAGCGACATTACACGACCAAAATACTCGCGATCTGCCTCCATCATCAGTAGTGCATTGTTCGTTAACTGAAAGCCAGAAAGGCCAACGCCGATAAAGAACATGGCAATGGATGCGAGTAAAAAGTTTGGAGACACCGCGAGCCCGATCAACACCACACCAAATAGAATTCCTAAACCAATCATCACATGGAGACCCCTTCGCCCACGTACCGAACCCGCTACGAGCATGGCGGTGATCAAGCCACCAATAGCCTCCACCGTGAACAGGAAGCCAATCGTCTCTGCTGACTGGCCGAGCTCGTTCTCAAGTAGGGCCGGCAAGACCGTGTGAAATGGCATACCGATGATGACAATCAAGACAAACGACAACGTCAGTAACAACAGTCGAGGACGTTCACGAACGTGATTAATGCCAGCTATGAAATCGCCAGACATCGATCGATTGCTCGACACGGGGTGGGAAGGAGGCATCAGAGTCAGAGACGCTACCACCGCAAAAAGAATCGCTCCCATCACCAGATAGGTGCCCCCCGTACCAGAAAAGGTGAGCGCAATTAAGCCACCGGCGAGCATCGGTGAAGCCACTCTTGAGAAATTCATCGAAAGTTGACTGAGAGCTACCGCATTGGGCAGCAGGTCATGAGGTACCAACTCCCCCACATACGCCTGACGAGTTGGTCCAATAAACGCAAACGACATTCCCATCACAAAGGACAAAGCGACTAGCAGCCAGATTGTGATCAGGTCTACAAGTATCAACATTCCGATCGCCGTAAAACAGAGTCCAACCGAAGCCTGGCCCAAAAACAGCACTTGCCGCTTCGATAATCGGTCCGCGAGCACACCACCGATTGGTCCAATCAATAGCATCGAAACGCCGCTACCGAGAGCGACCACGCCAACCGTCGTGCTGTTTCCGCCAAGATCGAAGGCAACCACGGTCTGTACCGTGCGAGTCATCATGAATGCCAACGTTGCTAATGTGCTGCCCATCCACAGAATTCGGAAATCCCGAACATGAAGAGCTTCAAACGTCGAGGTGTACCAGCGAGCAAACATCTTTGCATGCTACGCGCACGTGGGCTGGGGATCTTGTATTTCTAGTCCTTTACTGGCTTTCTCGAATTGATGATGAGGGATCCGATTCGCTCACTGCCCTTTACGATGCTTGTTCTCAGTGAGATCTTTCCCCTCGCGCAACTCACACATCAACTGGCGAAAACCAGAAAAATTCCCTTCGGCAAGTTCGGCCTGAAGCACTTGGTGTGCAGCATCATCGATCACTCCATTGGTGAGCATCCACTCTAGTTTGTTACTAGAACCTTCAACCATTCTCTCTCGTCTTACCTCATACAAAGTGCCAGCTTGATATGCGGCGATCCTTTCGTCAGCATCAGCTCGGACTATCTTGTTCTTCGCTAGCGCGTTACCAAGCCGTGCCTCAAAGGCAGTTCGAAAAGACGTTTCCAGATCCGATACCGGGATGCTCAGCTCTCCTGCAAGCTGGGTGATGAAAGACGTTCTAAGTTCCAGCTGTTCGGCGGAAGTCAAAACACGGAGGCGTGGACGTTCATTCCCTTGCCTCTGCTCGGATACGGTCCGTACTGCTTGGCGATAGACCTCTTTCGGAATACCGAGCTCTTGTGCAATGGTCTTTCCCAGCATTCGTCGATGAGGCCGACGGCCATGGCATTCTGACTTTTTGTTCTCGGCGTCTGCGATCTGCTGTACATCCACACTAATCTGGTCACTCGCTGCCGCCAGCGTCGTATTCGAAGCGAATCCAATGACCGCAATCCCGACCGCTAGGATCCCAACCACGCCGACCATTAATGTCTTCTTCGTCTTGATCACTGTTCTCTCCTAGCAGATCACACTCGAGCAGGACCTACTCGATCACAGATCTTCGACTCTCGAAGTAATCTTACTCTCCAGAACGAAAAACATGGCAACCACAACACCTCTCGTATCAATTGCGGTAGCATCAAGATAATCGACCAATCATGCTGACTAAATGCTTTTTGCAGCCGCATTAGACCATTCCAGACTAATCGTGCCGATGTTCGTCTTGCATCTGGCCTAGCGCCGACAGAGTCAGAAATGTAACCTAGCCGACTTCCAATCCTTATCAGAGGCTGAATACCTGCTGAGCATGAAGATTATTTCGATAGAGTGAACTAAGTAGTTACACAAAAGTTGTTCATCGCTCTTCGCAGCGATTATTCAGACATCGAGGCAAAAGATTCTATTCGAAAGCGCAATTCGCGCTTGTCACACTCTTCCCTCCACCGAGACACTAGCTATATGACGCCCACACCAACCGTAGGTATCGTCGGTGCCGGCCAGCTCGCTCGAATGATGATCGAGGCTGCGACGCCTCTCGATATCCCGATCCGTCTACTAGCTGCCAGCCCGAATGATGCTGCAGCTCGGATTTCACCGAACGTAGATATCGGTTCTCCCAAATCGTCCGAAGATCTGATCGCCTTCGGCAAGCATTGCGACATCGTCACTTTCGATCACGAACTCGTCGACCTGAAATCCATCCGAGAACTCGAGCAAACGGGACAACACGTATACCCGTCGGCTAACGCGCTACTCCACGCCCAAGACAAATTGCATCAACGCACAGTGTTCACATCGGCTGGTTTTCCAATACCCGATTTTCTCCCAGTTAAAAGCACCGAGGAGATCATTGCGTTCGCTGAGACACACGGATGGCCTGTGGTAGTTAAGGCGCAACGCGACGGCTATGACGGACGCGGAGTCTGGATTCTTGAGAATCGATCCGATGCAGATTCACTCATCGCCAATGCGACAACAAATAATGTATCCCTGCTAGTCGAACAATTTATCCCCATCGATCGGGAATTAGCAGGCTTGATCGCGAGACGCCCTAGTGGCGAATTCGAGCTGTATCCGATCGTCGAAACAGTTCAGCGTAACGGTATATGCCATGAAGTAATCGCCCCAGCCGCCATCCCTGAGTCGATCAGTAAACGCGCGATCGATCTCACAATCGCTGTTGCCGAACAAGCTGATGTAGTCGGAAACATGGCACTCGAACTCTTCCTCGTTGGAGACGAGTTGCTGATTAATGAAATTGCCACACGGCCTCACAACTCTGGTCATTTCAGTATCGAGGGTTGCCATACTTCACAATTCGAAAACCATCTCCGAGCGATCCTCGACTGGCCTCTGGGTTCAGCCTCACTCCGCTCAGGTGCAGTGGTGATGGCTAACCTACTGGGACGCGGTGAAAACCGACTTGAAGACGGCGTCCCAGCGGCGCTGAAGGCAACATCGCCAGGTATTCACCCGCACCTCTACGGCAAAACATCACGTCTCGGACGAAAAATCGGCCACGTTACCGCTACTGGAGATGACCTCGAGGAAACTCGAACACGGGCGACCGTTGCTGCTGAAACATTAATGACGGCAACGGCAAATACGATTGGAGCTCCCTCATGAACGAGCATGGTCCGCAGGTCGGCATCATCATGGGCAGTGATTCGGACTTACCGGTAATGCGCGAGGCAGCCGACGTGCTTACGGAATTCGGAGTCACTAACGAGGTAAGAGTGATTTCGGCGCACCGTAACCCGCAATCGATGCTTGCCTATGCTGAAGAAGCAGCCACACGTGGGTTGAAAGTCATCATCGCCGGAGCCGGTGGCGCAGCTCACCTACCTGGAATGGTCGCCGCTGCTACGAGTCTGCCCGTGATTGGCGTCCCTGTACCGCTCAAGCAGCTAGATGGATTGGACTCTCTACTCTCGATCGTGCAAATGCCATCGGGTGTCCCCGTCGCAACCGTCGGCGTCGGAAACGCACGCAACGCTGGCCTTCTCGCAATCCGCATTCTTGCTACTCATAACGAGGCACTCAGAAAAAGAACTGAAGAATTCCAAGAATCTCTGCGCCAAATAGTCACCGAGAAAGATCAACTTGTGCAGGACAAGCTCGGACCTCAATAATTCTCGGTATGAAATGATCATTTGCAACGCGTCTACTTTGCTGGTTGCGTCCAGCTATTAACTTGAGAGCGGCCGCGATAGAGCACCTAGCAGAACAGCAGTCGCATTCGCCACGTTCAGTGAATGAGTAGCCCCTTTACCTGATGGTGTTACACGCGCGAGATCATCGCAGATCTGGCGAATTCGAGGACGGATACCCCGTTCCTCATTGCCAACAACAAGCATCCACGCTCGATCAAGCGGAACACTGTAGATGTCTCGTTTTGCGTGTTCGGAGCTCCCCAATACCCAGATGCCTGCGTCACGTACGCGATCAAGTGCACGATAGAGGTTCGTTTCGAATGAGAACGGCACTTCCTCCACACCGCCACTCGCTACATCGTAAACAGTGCTAGTGATGGGAGCGGTGCGATCACGACCCATCAAGACGCCACGAACACCAAAAAAGGCGGCAACGCGAAAGATCGCGCCAACATTTTGAGGGTCCTGCACCGAATCGAGAGCTAGCCATAACCCCGATTCATCGGTTTTT
>DKLZ01000080.1 GCA_002455955.1 Dehalococcoidia bacterium UBA6627 | reverse complement strand
ATACCCAAGGGCCCAACGGGCAAGTTGCAGCGAATTGGCCTGGCTAAACAGCTCGGCCTCACTGAATAACAGCATGCTGACGAGATCACGTTAGCAATGAGAATCGCGATCGTGGGTGCTGGTGCTATCGGAGCATACCTAGGAGCGAAACTCGCTCTCGCTGGTGAAGACGTCACACTGATCGCACGCAGCTCTCACCTTGAAGCTATGCAGAAAAACGGACTCACGCTCCTCGCCGTCGGGAATGATGGTGAGGAAGTGCGGGAACATGCGACACCGCTAGCTGTCGAAACGCCTACTCAAGCCGGACCACAAGACGTAGTGATCCTTACTCTCAAGGCTCATCAAGTCAGCGCGATATCGAATCTTTTGTCACCAATGCTTGCACCGAACACTTCAGTTATCACTGCTCAGAACGGCGTCCCATGGTGGTACTTCTACGGTTACGAGGGTGCGCTCTCCGGTACAAGGCTAGCTTCCGTCGACCCCGAAAATGTGATTTGGAATGCCATCAAACCGGAGCGTGTCATCGGATGTGTCGTTTACCCGGCCACCGAATTGGTGGCTCCCGGTATCGTCCGTCACATCAGCGGCGATCGCTTTGCCCTCGGTGAACCTGACGGATCGCGTAGTGATCGTGCGCGCGCGCTCTCTCAAACTTTAGTTTCTGCCGGGCTACGTGCTCCCGTACGTCGCAACCTGCGGAACGAGATGTGGATCAAACTCTGGGGTAATGTAGCCTTCAACCCAATATCAGTACTGACAGGCGAAACACTAGGATCGATCTGTGCACATTCTGGCACTCGCTCGCTGGCACGTGATGTGATGCTCGAGGCTCAAAGCGTGGCACATGCACTCGGAGAGAAGTTCACGATTAATGTCGATCAAAGAATTGAAGGAGCCGCAGCAGTTGGAGAGCATAAGACTTCCATGCTGCAAGATTTCGAACGAGGACGACGACTTGAAATTGCTGCAATCGTCGGAGCGGTCGCGGAACTAGGAAATCTAGTTAATATCGCAACACCGAAAATCGAAATGCTCTACACACTCACAAGACTAATTGACCACCGCCTGAGCCCTTGACAAGAAAATGGATGGACATCTCCATGCCCGCGACGGGTATGATGCTCAAAGGATTACTAAGGTAATCGATGTCGTCGACCACCAACGATAATCTCATCAACAGCTACGGCCACTCGATCAGGGCAAAGCGGGAGTAGGGCTATGCGAGCACTCGTGATTGGCGGAACAGGGCCAACTGGACCGAGTGTCGTCCGTGGGTTGTTAGATCGTGGTTTTGAAGTAGCGATCTACCATCGTGGAACACACGAAACACCGGAACTACCGGAAGTGCATGAGCACCTTCATGGGAACCCTGACGATCTCGAAGCCTTGAATGATGATTTTGGCAACACATCTTGGGACATCGTGGTATCGATGTATGGAAGATTACGCTTAATCGCTGAAGTCATGGCAGGGCGCTGTGAACGCTTTATCGCTATCGGCGGAAAAGGTGGAAATGTTCCGCCTTCACTGCTGCCATTTCCGGAAGGGCGCGGATTCCCACGCGATGAGACGCACCCCCGTTTCGAAGATCGCGAACTGAACAACGTGGGGTGGGCCGTCGCCCAGACAGAACGAGACGTATTCGCCCGACAAGATGCCGGAGAGTTCCAGGCGACGGTACTGAGATACACCGATCTTTACGGACCACGTGTTCCTCGCCAATGGATCTGGCCTCTGGTCAGACGAGTCCTGGATGGCCGTACACGTGTGATCCTACCTAATGGCGGTCAACAGCTCCGCCCAGCCTGCTACATCGAGAACGCAGCTCAGCAGGTGATGGCGATAGTTGATAACGAAGACTCAATCGGACACTCGTATCACGCAGTGGACACACAGGCGATCTGCCTGTCAGATGTCGTCCGACTCGTAGCAGAAGAGCTCGACCACGAATGGGAACCAGTCTCGATTACACATCCGCTGGCTGACCAACTCGCAACCGGCTATGCAACTCCGAGCGAGCAATTTGACACTGCGAGTTTGCGAGCACTCGGCTATCAAGACGCGGTTGAACCTGCTATCGCTATCAGATACACAGCTCGCTGGCTTGTCGAACATCGTGACGAGTTCGACGAGGCACAAGTGAATGCACTTATCCCCAATCCATATGCATATGAAGCTGAAGATAGATTAATCGACGCGCACCAGAGTTGGAGCGAAAACGTTACAGAAGATATTCCCGCACCAGAGATCAGCTCTGCTCTCGGGCCTGGCTTCCGTGCTGGATACGGTCCAACGACTAATCGCCCATGAATCGGTGCACTATTCCGCCCCATTCGGTATCTGAAGTACATGTAGGCAGTAATGGTTCATAACGCGGAAAACATTAAGAATCGCCATTAATTATCTAAGTGGAATAGGTCAGGAAACGCAATGACTCGGCAAATGCACCTAAACCTGTTTATCCAAAGTCGTGGGCACCACGAGGCCTCCTGGCGTAGCCCTTTGTCATCCCCGCTTCCGCTCACCGACGTCTTTTACTACCAAGACATTGCGCAAAAGGCAGAGGCAGGCCTTTTTGACTCCATATTCCTAGCTGATCAGCTCGCGATCGGTGAAGAAGTCAAGCAAGGACCACGTACAGCACTCGAACCTCTTACATTACTGGGCGCGCTGGCAGTCAGTACTGAATACATCGGATTGATCGCAACAGCCTCGACTACTTATTCGGAACCTTTTAATCTGGCACGCCAATTCGCATCACTCGATCACATCAGTAACGGACGAATTGGCTGGAACATCGTGACATCTTGGCTGGCGGCAGCCGCTA
>DKLZ01000081.1 GCA_002455955.1 Dehalococcoidia bacterium UBA6627 | reverse complement strand
TGCTGCGAAAGGTTCGTAGAGTCCGTCCGCATATAGGTGATGTAACCGTTTTCGTAGAGGCGTTGTGCGACCTGCATAGTGCGCTGCGCGCTGTAGCGCATCTTCCGACCGGCTTCCTGTTGGAGTGTGGAAGTAATGAATGGAGCTGGTGACTTTTGGGTGTAGGGTCGTTCCTGGATGTCAGTAATGGAAAACGGAACTGCTTCAAGAGCAGTTGCTACGTTGCTCGCGATCTTCTCGTCTAAGAGCGCAACTCCCGAAGGATCGCTTAACTGACCGGTTAATGCATTGAAGTCTCGGCCTGCTGCAAGGCGTTTGCCGTCAAGCTCTATCATCTTTACAAGGACGTGTTCTTGATTTCCTTCACGAGTCTGAAGAGTGGCTTCGACATCCCAGTATGTTGCTGAGCGGAATTGTATTCGGTGTCGTTCGCGTTCGACGATCAGACGGACAGCAACTGATTGGACACGGCCAGCCGAAAGTCGTGGCTTCACCTTTTTCCAGAGTACGGGCGATACTTCGTATCCGACTAATCGATCGAGAATGCGTCTTGTCTCTTGCGCTTCGACGAGTTCTTTGTCTACTTCTCGAGGATTAGCTAGCGCGTCTTCGATTGCGTCACGAGTGATCTCGTGAAAAACCATGCGCTTGACTGGGACTTTGGGTTTTAACACTTCCAGCAGGTGCCAGGCGATAGCTTCACCTTCGCGGTCTTCGTCAGTGGCGAGATAGAGCTCATCAGCTTCTTTAAGAAGTTTTCGAAGCTTTGTGATGTGCTGTTTTTTGTCAGGTGGTATGACATAGAGCGGTTCAAAGTCCTTCTCAATGTTCACACCGAGACGAGCCCAAGGCTCCTTTTTATATTTTTTAGGAATCTGAGCTGCGGATGAGGGAAGGTCACGGATATGACCAATAGACGACTCAACGACATAATTTGAATCTAGGTATTGACTGATCGTACGAGCTTTCGCGGGAGATTCGACGATCACGATTCGTCGTATATCCGATTTAGTCGCACCAGTATCGTTTGCGGAGCGTTCAGCGGTCACTTAGTTGCTCGCTCTCCAACTTGAATTGCCAATATCCCCGCCAAAGCTGATTTGAACATGGTTAGATTCTCGTAACATTGAGCTTATAGAGTTAAGTACAAGGTTAGTTATTCCAACCGTATCGAGCGTAACGGAGACCATGACCGTGGCCAAATGGAAGTAGGTAGTGGTCCACCATTTGTCGCAGATCATGGTCTAACGCCCTATTTAGGATGAGCTATTTTTCATCAGGTGTGAAGAAGGTGCGTCCGCAAGGTTGTCATTGGCGATACTCGCTTCGCTAGATACTTTTGAGCAAATTGCTTATAGGGCTTCGTGTTTTCGATTCGACGTGAACGACGATATCTAGTGAATTAGTTAGAGGCAGTAATCCAAATAGAGTGACAAAGGAACATTGTTCCTGATCTATTCCAACGACAGATATGTGGTGCTGTTCTCATTGTCTTCTTTGCGGCGTGGTCGTGTTAACCGTAATTTCGAGGGCAGATCAGTGGTCATGCTGGATTCTGAACACGTAAATTCAATTTCACGAATTTGAGGTTTAGGTGTCTGAATCAGTATCTGACCCACCGGCCAGCAGGAAACTTCAATGGTTGATCTCTGTGTGTGTCGGTTTGGGGCTTTTTGTTGGAGCACTCGATACGACAGTCAATGTTGCGCTTCCGACTATCGCCCGTGAATTTGGCATCGATGTTGGTGCAATTCAATGGATAATCATCGCCTTCGTCACCACAAGCACAGGACTCAGTGTGAGTATGGGAAGTGCTGGCGATCGGTTTGGTCTTTGGCGTCTGTTCGGCCTAGGCCTTTTAGTGCAGGCGCTATCGATGGTGCTCATAGGCTTCGCACCTAATTTCGAGACATTGATTGTGTTTCGTGTTCTGCAAGGGATCGGTGCAGCCGCGATCATGTCAGTTGGCCCGGCGTTGATTGGTCTGAGCTTTACTCGCGGTGAGCGTGGTCGTGCATTGGGTGTAGCCACTGCCGCACAAGCAATTGGAGGAGTGTTAGCAGGTTTTGGTGGTGGAATGCTTGTGGATATATTCGGTTGGTCAGCTATTTTTTTCGGAAGACTGCCGTTTATCGCTCTGGCTCTTTTGCTGATGGCGTTTCTATTGCGTGATAGATCGTTTAACCAAAGTCGCGAGTCAAAAAGCGTTCTATTTCGTCGATCGTTCGATCTCTGGGGAGCGACCGCGATGTTCATTGCTGTTGCCTGTTTATTGATAGGACTGAATCTCGCCAGGAGTATCGGGCTAAATTCCCTGGTAGTAGGCAGTTTGTTACTTGGGGCTATTGTTTCCACAGTCGTCTTCATACGTATCGAGCGCAGTGTTGAATGGCCAGTGTTGGACCTGACGTTATTCCGTATAAGAGGCTTTACGAGTGTGTTGTTGACCTTTGCACTGAGTTGGCTTGGTGCGTTTACGATATGGTTCATATTCCCCTTCTACATCGCCGATGTACTGGAACGAGGGGCTAGTAGTCTCGGTTTTCTTCTAGGAACGCTTGGATTGTGCACAGCAATCTTCGCTTCAGTTGGTGGTTGGATGGCGGATCGTGTCCGCCCTGACTGGTTAGTCACAGTAGCTGCTGTTGTAGTGTCAGTGGCGCTCCTATGGGTCAGTAAACTCGGAGCTGACGCATCGATCATCGATGTGCTCATCCCGTTGGCTTTGGCCGGTAGCGGACAAGGTGCATTGCAGGCCGCCGGACGTACGCGAGTATTCAATAGTGTTCCGCAGTCACAGTTTGGGGCCGCTTCTGGAGCCCTGAACCTAGGAAGAAGTATGGGGATTGTGATGTCCGTTGCAGTCTTTTCTTCGCTCTTCTTGGCTCGAGAGGATACGTACAGCATTCAACTAATATCTGCGGGAATGAATATGGCGAACGCCGAAGTTCCTGCCTTTGTTGAGGCCTTTCAGTACACCTTTAAGTTGGCTTCATTAGTCGCTCTACTAGGTGGAGTTACTTCGCTGTTCGCCTGGGAAAGTCGCAATGATCACTGACAGGTAAATTAGTTATTCAGCTATTTTCATTCAAGACACCTCAACAGGGCTAGGTTCTGCAGTATGAGAATAGAGTGTAACTCGCACCTTTTTGATGCGCCGTCCGATGATGGAAAGGACACGCAGGCGAAGTCCTTGTTCGCCGTCCTCGCTGTCTTCGCTCAATGTTTTGACTTCGTCGCCTGGGGAAGCGAGGCGCCCCAGTAAAGTAAAAATAAGTCCCCCGACGGTATCGAAGTCATCCGATTCGATTGCTGTGCCGAACAATTCATTTAATTCATCGATTGTCATTCGTGCATCGACGAGTGCTTCGTCTTCAGCGAGACGTTCGACTTCTGCTTCCTCAATGTCGTATTCGTCACTGATTTCGCCGACGATTTCCTCGAGCAGATCTTCGACGGTGACGACACCTGCTGTACCTCCGTACTCGTCTACTGCAATTGCGAGGTGCACCTGATCGCTTCGCAAGTCAGTTAGTAGTTCATCAGCTCGCTTCGTTTCGGGAACGAAGTAGGCTGGGCGGCAGATATCCTGAAGCTTTGGCGTGATGTCACCTGTTCTGAGGTAGGCAAGTAGATCTTTTGCATAGACGACGCCAACGATTGAGTCTAACGATTCGCGATAGAGTGGGATTCGGCTGAAACCGGACTCACTAATGACTTTCATGACATCGCCCATCGATGCTTCGATGGTGACACCAACAAGGTCTGTTCGTGGGGTCATTAACTCGCGAACGGTCTGTTGGCTCATGTCAATGACGCCACGCATCATTCGACGTTGTTCTGCCATTAAAGGTTCTTCTTCTGCCTCAGTGACTTCGAGGAGTCCGATGAGTTCTTCTGTTGGGTCCGCCTCGAGGACTACATCACCTGTTCCTGTCATGCGGAAAAGTAAGTTGATCGGCGCGTTCGCAAGCCACGCTACCGGCGTGAAGATGATCTGAAGGATGCGGATTGGAAATGAAAGTCTCAGCCCCCAACGTTCCGGGTTGATTAATACGATCGAGCGCGTCGTCTGACGGATAAACGAAATGAAGAGAAATGAGACGAGGGCGGCTCCAGCAGTCGTCGCGATCGTCACTTCACTGCCTTGAAGTAGGGCGTATGTGAGAGTACCGGTGCAGAGAACGATGATGGCCGTTGTGGCGACACTAAATGTCCGTAAGATACTTTGGCGGCGCCGAATGTAGCTGAGCAGAAGCCCGGCAAGGTTGTTAGGCGGTTCAGTTCGGATACGACCTCGAGAAAGCGCCAGCACGCCTGCCTCGGCAGCGGCTATAAGAATTAGAAGAAGCGTTGTGGCAAACAGTGCCACAACAATGATGACTAGGCTGCTATCCAAAAGAATGCAGGCGCTGGCTGAGGGTCAGCCGCGGCCAGGTTCTTCTCCTTTACTTGGTTGAATTCGTGCCGGTACACCGATCACTGTAGCATTGGGTGGGACGTCGTGAGTGACGACTGCTCCTGCTCCGGTTCGTGCGCGAGCTCCAACCACTAATGGTGCGACGAGTATCGAGTCTACTCCGATAAATGCCCTGTCACCGATTTCTGTCTGGTGTTTTTCCATGCCATCGTAATTGGCTGTAATGGTCCCTGCACCAATATTTACAGTTTCTCCTATATCAGCGTCACCGATGTAGGCGAAGTGACCTATTTGCGTATGCGCTCCAATTCGCGAAGATTTTACTTCAACATAGTTTCCTAGGTGGACATGCTGTTGTAGTTTCGACCCTGGTCTTAGGTGGCAGTAAGGACCGATAGCTACATCCTCAGCCAGCGTCGATTCTTCGATCGTTGAGCTACTGATATGGACGCGGTCTCCGCCGACAACATCTCTTAGAATTGCGTTTGGCCCAATTCGACAATCTACTCCAAGGCTCGTCGATCCAAGCAGATGGACGCCAGGGAGCAGTGTTGTGTCCATTCCAACCTCTACATTTGCATCGACGAAAGTGCTTGAAGGGTCAACGATTGTGACCCCTTCGTGCATGAGTCGCTCGCGAATTCTTTCCCGCATAAGAGCTTCGGCACGAGCGAGATCGACACGGTTATTTATCTGATGGGCTTCGTCGCTGTCTTCAATAGACTCAGTTGTCACAATTTCGTTCGCGGTCACGGCCTTCGATACGATATCAGTCAGATAAATCTCATCAGTCGTGTTTTGATCAAGGTCCGACAAGGTATCACGCAGCCATTGAGTCTGAACGATGTAAAGGCCAACGTTGATTTCACGAATAGTTCGAGTCGTGTCATCCGTTTCCGCATCTTCGACGATACCGGTGACTTCTGTACCGTTGCGTATGACTCTTCCATACCCGCTGGGGTCTTCGACCTCACAGGTAAGAAATGTCAGAGTAGCATTTGTTTCGAGATGGCGGTTTGCGGCAGCAGCTAGAGTTTTGGCTGTCAGCATGGGTAGGTCACCGTTCAGAATTACGGCGTGTGATGCATCTGAGGCTGCGGATATACCGGCCAGTGCTGCATGTCCGGTTCCCAGTGGCTCAGACTGAATGGCCGTAGATACTCCATCTCCCGCTGTAGACGCGATCATTTCGTTATCTGGAGCGACGACAACAACTATGTGTCTAACTCCACCGTCACGTGCTGTATCGCAAACGTGACGGATCATCGGCACCCCGGCGACAGGGTGTAAGACTTTTGCCATAGCAGAATGCATGCGAGTCCCTCGCCCGGCTGCGAGGACAATAGCGGCCCACCCGTCGAGTATTGGAAAGCTAGGAGTATTTGTCATGGTGGATCATGATTAAGGATAGAGCATAAAGATGATTGACAGTCGTAAGCGACTGCAAAATTGACCGCCTCTCGAGGCGCATTCTACCCTAGTATGTAGACGAAGAGCCTGTTCCTTACGATGCGCACCGAGTGCGGGGATCACCAGACAACGGCCGATGTGGGTCGATCTCGATTTGTAGACAGGCTTTGGAGGGCGGGATTCTTGACGGTTGATGAGCTCAGACGGATGTTTCTCGAGTTCTTCGAAGCGCGTCAGCACCGTCGTATACCTTCGGCGTCGCTGATCCCTCATAGCGATCCGACGCTTTTGTTTACTACTGCCGGCATGGTGCAGTTCAAGCCTTATTTCATGGGCTTAGAGGAACCGCCTTCGACGCGACTAACTTCAATTCAGCGTTGTTTTCGGACGACTGATATCGAAGAAGTTGGTGACGAAAACCACCTAACGTTATTTGAAATGCTAGGAAATTTCTCTATAGGTGATTATTTCAAGGAAGAAGTGATCGATTGGGCATGGGAATTTCTGGTCGAAAAATTAGGTCTAGATCCAGACAAGCTGTGGGCAACAGTTTTCACCGATGATGATGAAGCGTTCGAACTCTGGCTAAAAAAAGGATTACCCGAACAACGGATTCTTCGTTACACCGCAGATCAAGGAAACTACTGGGGACCTCCTGGAGACTCTGGGCCATGTGGCCCCTGTTCGGAATTGCACTACGATTTCGGTGAACCTAGTGAGCCACGTGCGGCTGACTACGATTACGACATCGATCATCCAGCTCTTGAGAGTGGACGCTTCCTCGAGATCTGGAATCTCGTTTTCATGACGTATTTTCAACACGAAGATGGTTCTCGAGAACTTTTACCGGCAGCGAACATCGACACGGGCGCCGGGCTTGAAAGACTCGCGTCAGTGCTGCAAGGTGTTCGTACGGTGCACGAGACCGATGAATTGCGGTCGATTATCGCGACTGCGGAAAATATTTCCGGTCGTAACTACGATCCAACCGATCACCCACGCGACGCTGAGGCGCTTCGCGTGATTGCTGAGCACGCTCGTGCTGTCGGATTTCTTGTGACTGACGGTGTGCTCCCAAGCAACGATGGACGCGGGTATGTACTGCGGCGTGTCTTGAGGCGAGCAGTCTATTTTGGTCACCAGCTTGGTGTCAGAGAGCCTTTCTTAGCAAAGATGGTTGAGAAGGCGATTGATGCTTCAGCGAATGCTAATGCCGAACTAGTTGAGCAACGGGATTTTGTTATACGTGTCGCTGAAGTCGAAGAACAGAGATTTCGAGCAACTTTAGATCGTGGATTGGAACTGCTTGATGACGTGCTCGAGCGCGAAAATAAGACAAAACGTGTACCTGGACGAGACATGTTCGTGCTTTATGACACACATGGCCTGCCGCCCGAACTAACAAGAGAAGTGTCAGCATCGCAGGGATTTGAGGTGGACGAGGACGGGTTCAGGCTAGAGATGGATGCGCAGCGCGAACGATCTCGCGGTGAAGAGAAGTTTGTCGCGACTGACGATCAACGTGCTGCTCGATACGCCGCGCTTGGAATCGAATCACAATTCACGGGATACGAGGAGCTAATCGGAATATCGACGATTACTTTATTG
>DKLZ01000082.1 GCA_002455955.1 Dehalococcoidia bacterium UBA6627 | reverse complement strand
GGTTTTGGTTATGATCCCATTTTCGAAATCCAAGATGGGCGTACGCTCGCTGAGATTGGTGAGGAAAAAAACCAGATTAGTCACCGTTCGAGGGCACTCCGTGCCATGATGGAAGTGCTAGAGGTGTTGCATGCCAGAGCACGACGGCCATTTTGATACAGATCTTGATGGGGCTGAAATTGATCGCCTTGGTCGCCCATTACATGATCTCAGGATTTCTGTTACTGATCGCTGCAATTTTCGATGCCATTACTGCATGCCGAAAGAGGTGTTTGGGTCAGACTTTGAGTTTATACAACGTGATGAGATTCTGAGTTTTGAGGAAATTGAGCGCATAGCTCGAATTACTGCAGATTTAGGTGTCCGTAAATTTCGTCTCACCGGTGGCGAGCCTTTGTTACGAGCCGATTTGCCAACGTTAGTTGAGATGCTAGCGAACATACCTGATACGGAAATTGCTTTAACAACGAACGCAACATTGCTTGCGTCTCAGGTCGACCGGCTTGCCTCTGCTGGTCTTGATCGAATCACAGTTAGTCTTGACTCGATTAACGATGCAGTTTTCCGTGAAATGAACGACATGGACTTTCCTGTTGCGATGGTGCTTGAAGGGATTGATGCCGCTTCGAAGGCAGGCCTTGGGCCGATCAAGATCAACGCGGTTGTTCGTAAGGGGATAAACGATCACACGCTGATAGATCTGGCTCGGCACTTCCGTGGGAGCGAGCACATTGTTCGATTTATCGAATTTATGGATGTCGGAACGACGAATGGCTGGCGTTTGGACGAGGTCTTGCCTGCATCTGATCTAGTCGCCTTGATCGATGCTGAGTTCCCTCTGGAGTCGATTGCTCCTCAATATGAAGGAGAAGTTGCAAAACGTTATCGATATCGTGATGGCGATGGCGAGATTGGGTTCATTACTTCAGTCACGCAGTCGTTTTGCAGCAGCTGTTCTAGGGCTCGTATCTCAGCCGATGGACGTTTGTATACGTGTCTGTTTGCTGTTGAAGGGTCTGATCTACGAGCGAGACTTCGTGATGCCACGAGTGATGAAGAGTTAAGAACATTTCTTAGTAGTATTTGGCGAGAGCGCAGTGATCGGTACTCGGAATTGCGTTCTAAAGCAACTGGAGATCTCGAGGGTCTGCCTCGAGTTGAAATGTCCTACATCGGTGGTTAGTTGTGTCTGATGTAAACGATTTGACTCATATAGATGAGACCGGAAATGCTTTGATGGTAGATATCTCTTCGAAGGATGTGACGCTACGTGAGGCAACGGCACGTGGTCGAGTATTGATGCAGTCAGAGACGCTTAAATTGATTGTCGAAGGTGATATACCCAAAGGCGATGTGTTAGCGACGGCACGGATCGCGGGAATTATGGCGGCGAAGCGCACACACGATCTCATACCGCTTTGTCATCCGCTTCCGTTGAGTGCTGTCAAAGTGCACCTGGAACCGGCGACGGGAATTAGCGTTTTCGGTGAAACTCCATCGGATCAAGTTTCTTTAGAAGTAGAGGCAACAGTACGTACGACGTCTCGTACTGGCGTGGAGATGGAGGCACTGACCGCGGTCAGTGTTGCCGCACTCACGGTTTACGATATGTGCAAGGCGGTCGAACGCACGCTGCAGATTAATGACGTACGTCTTATCGCTAAATCTGGTGGGTGTTCTGGTGATTATCGAGCTGACGAATAATAAGTATCGTCTGGTTTTCTAGATCAGCCGGATAGCAGCCTGCCAAAGTTACTAATTGTTATCTAAACGGATTGATTATCAAATCCAACAGCCACTTGACTGCGTCGATCGAGGAAAAACCATCGAACCATCGTCCAACGTGTAAGGCGTACTCATGTACTTCCTTTAGACAGAGAAGTGTGACCAGTGCAATCGATGTATTACGAAGATTCCAAGTGAATTTAGGCCACCAGATGCGGGTCCCAGTGACGAAAAGGAACCAGAACTCGAACACGTTTGGGAAAAGCATCAGTAGCCACCGATCGCCGTTAAGCTCGAATAACAAAAAACCGATGAGTCGATACGCGTATAACGCGATCGCAACCCGTTTAGGCGTTCCTTCCCACTGAAGCGCTACGATCAGGAATGCAAGCAAGTAGACTTGGTCGAGCCATTTGTCGAATGTCTGGTAGCGCGGGATTCCGCCGAGGTCGACCAGATCACGGATGAAGAGATCGCTTAGATCTACACAAATTGCCAGAATTCCGCCGATGAATGCCCATCGCAAGACGGGCAGAGATCCAACAACTCGTACAAGCACGATCAGTATGGTTTCAGCAGTCATTACCCTGATCTGTATCCCAGCGACCACGCTGTTGAAATTGCTTCTTGGATTTGATTCTTAGCCCGATGTCTATCCGCAGCTTGAGGCATAATCCAGTTGCGTAGTCGTACTTCTATCGATTTTCACGTTTTCACCACTCCTGAGGATGTAAGTGAGTCCACTTCCTCAGTGCTAAACCCAAACTCTTTGAGCAGATCGATGCTGTGTTCACCAGCATGAACTGGTGGGCCTTGGATAGTGCTTTCTGTGCGGCTAAAGCGTGGTGCCGGTGCTGGTTGCACGACACCTGCTATTTCGACAAACGCATTGCGATGCTTTGCGTGAGGGTGTTTTGGTGCTTCATTCGGTTCTAGAACTGGAGCGAAACAAACATCTGATCCATCGAGGAGTGATTCCCATTCGGTTCGTGTTTTAGTCTTAATCAAGGCGTCGACTTGCTCTTTCATTTCGGGCCATGCTTCGCGATTGTGCTGCTCATTCGACAGCATATTTTTGAGCCCAGTTAGTTCGAGCAGCTCAGCATAGAACTGAGGTTCAATTGACCCGAAAGAAATGTATTTTCCATCGGCGGTTTCGTAAGCGTCATAGAAGTGTGCACCCGTATCGAGGACGTTTGATGCATGATCCGGGCTCCAGCTGCCGCTCGCTAGCGATCCGTGCACTGCGGTGCCGAGGATGCTTGCCCCATCCACCATCGCAGCGTCGATGATCTGACCTTTTCCTGATGATCGAGTTTCTAATAATCCAGCAACTAGACCGAGCGCTAGTAACATTCCACCGCCACCAAAATCTCCGACTAAGTTCAGTGGGGGCACTGGCGTACCTCCACCACGCGTTATTGGCGCTAAGACTCCTGCGAGCGAGATGTAGTTGATATCGTGTCCGGCCATTTGTGAATAAGGCCCTTCTTGACCCCATCCAGTCATTCGCCCGTATACCAACTTGGGATTTATCTCTAGACAGATGTCGGGACCGAGCCCTAGCCGTTCCATCACGCCTGGCCTGAAGCCCTCGAAGGCAGCATCTGCATGTTCAACCAGACGAAGGGCAACATCCACACCTTCAGATTGTTTTAGATCTAGAGCAATCGATCGGCGACCTCGCCCGAGTGGGTTATAAGCAGGATCGCCTTTGGCTCGGAAAGCGTCAGGGTTAGCTCGTTCAATGCTAATAACCTCGGCCCCCATGTCTGACAGCATCATTCCGCAAAACGGTCCAGGGCCGATCCCTGCAAATTCAATGATCCGAATACCATTTAGTGGTCCCATTTATATTCCCTTTCCTATACCGAGCGGAGCATACGCCTTATTACCGCTGATCCCGAATTGCAGGAAACAAATCTTTTACCCGAGAGATTCAGTAGCAGCTGCCTTGTTTGTTTATCGGCGTACCGGTGGGAAGGATTAATTTTGGTTAAAGTTCGATTTACATGTCATACATGACTGAGCCAATTTGTGTGCGGTTAACGAGGAGGTCAATCATCGACACAGGAAAATTTCGTGGGTTCGAGGTGGCAAAACATGCTCCGGGGATTAGCGCGATTACATTTAATACTCCAGAGCGCCTTAATGGGTTCACTCCTGATATTAAAAGAGATCTAATCGAGGTGCTGACTCAGGCGCAGATGGATGACGCCACACGTGTCGTACTTTTTACCGGTGAGGGTCGCGCATTCTGTGCAGGTGACGATATCAGCGGTCGGCGTCCGGTGTTCGACGGCGCGCTTGTACCGTCGATCCCACCTGGTCACGAAAACCCAATCGGAACTTATGAGGGTCTACGAGTTCTCTCTCAGACAGTTAATAGTGCGGTGCGGAATTTGGATAAGCTTTGTATTGCAGCGATTAATGGAGTGGCTATCCAAACAGGCCTGTCGCTAGCACTTGCATGTGACTTCCGAGTTGCTTCCAGCGAAGCAAGGTTAGGAAGCGCAACGTTGCGTTTTGGTCTATTGCCAGATGAAGGTGGACAAATACTGTTAGTGCAACTGATGGGCGTAGCGAAGACGATGGAATTCTTAATGCGCAAGCGGATTGTTGATGCCCAGGAAGCCTATGCTCTGGGGCTTGTTCACGAAGTTGTTGATCCAGACGATTTACTGGAGCATTCAATGCAGCTTGCTATAGAGCTGGCAAATGGACCTCAGGTGGCTATGCGGCTACTGAAACGTTCCATCTATAACGCTGCCGAGATGACTTGGTCTCATGCGCTTGAGGATATTGCTTCGAAGACGAGTATCAGTGATCACCATCCCGATGTACGGGAAGGTACGAGTGCTTTTCGTGAGCACCGAGAGCCGCTATTTAATGAGTGGCTTGCCGGAAGTAATTAGCCTGATGAATTGAGGTAGTGGAATTTGCAATGGAGCTCATCTGTTTTTGGTGAGGCGTTTTCAGTCGCGTGTCTCGAGGTAGGTGGCAACAGCCTGGATCGCGGCATGTACAGTGGTCACGTATTCAGCCTTGGTTAGATCGAGTTCGATGGCGTGCTCTATTCGAGCGGCATGAGCATCACCTCCTCTGGATATTTCTTCATGATCAAGTCCGAGTTCAAGTTCGTAGAGTTCAGCGTCATCTCCGACGATCACGCATCCTAGTGAACTGTTACTAGTTGGTTGGACTTCAATGCCTGACGTGAACATCGATCCGGGAAATGGTGGAAAAGGATCGACTTCTTTTACTAGGTCTACCAGTAGATCGCGAAGTTGATCAGCGGCTCGCTCTACGATCGCTTCTGCATGGGCACGCTGTTTGAGGTAATCATTGACCATGGTGGTGTCCTCAGTTTCGTTTATGCTACGAGGAACAACCATAATGCTCTTCGTGCATCTCACAAACCCGAAATCTTCAGAAGAGGCAAGACGGCACCTAATCTTACTTTGATCGTTGAATGTCTCGATTGGTTTGTCTTTATTGGTTCTAGACACTCTGAGTGCTCTAGCACTGGTTTACGGACCAATGACGTCGCTATGATAGATGTCGTTTCGTGGGTGAGGCCGAGGCGCGGGTGGAGTTGGTATGCTCCGGCGTCATCGGGGCCCTTCTGTCTCCCTCGAGGCGCCTCCGCGTTTAGTTTTTCAGAACAGGCATACTGCCTTTGGGTAGCAGCTGTTATCTAGGCTGAGCCGAAGCTGGGAGCCATGGGGATCTGGGTCGGCCGTTACGCGATGGTTCAGGGGCAAGTGCGGGAGCACGGACCTTGGTTGGTTGATCAGGTACATCAGCGCGATGGCGAGTCAGTGCGCTTACTGATTTTAGCTGAACCAGTTGACGATTATGCGGTCGAGTTTTGCGGTGAAGTTGCGGAAGCTGTTGCATCGTTGTTTGCTCGGGAGGAATTGTCGATCACGGGCGGATTGCTTCGTGCATTTCGTCAAGTGCATGAAAATCTCTCTGAATGGAACGACCGATCACTTGGTGAGCACCGGGTAGCTGTTGGTCTGATCTGTGTAGCGATTCGTGATAGCGAAGCAACGATCGCGCAACTCGGCGACGGGTTGGTCTACCTTGTTAAGGGGCGAGAAGTTCGTCGGAGTAGAGCGAAAGTGCTAGATGGTCGTGAACCGCTAGGAGGCATACAGCCGGTTGCTCCCTCGTTCGTGACTGTACAGCTTGGAACTGAGCATATGTTGTTGCTTAGCTCAGCAGTAGGAAAAAGTATCAGCGAAGAGGATATCTTCGAGTCCTTAGGTGCAGGGCCTGAACGTGCTCTAGCAAAGCTATTCACTCTCACTTCCGACGTTCCGGACATGACAGCGGTATTGATTGCCGAATTGGATATCGAGAATGACACACCGCCACTTGGAGAACCGGACGCAGCGTTGCCATCGGCACCGGTACTCGATTCTGGAGCTGCGGACGATCAGTTGAGCCCGTCGGTAGGTAGGTCGGATAGCCGTTTTAGAGCTCCGATGCCTTCAGTTCGAGATCCTCGCCGTAGGTTAGAGGCACCGAACAGTTATTTTGGTGCAGGCGAGGATAAGAGTTTACGTTGGTCGTGGATTGTTGTTGCTTTGAGCGCGATTATCGCCCTCGTGACATTCATTGTGTTGCTGCTCCCCGGTTTACTTGAGAGAGACGACACGAATCGCTTTGAAGCAAGTTTGACTGAGGCCACTATTAGAATCGAGGAAGCTCAACTTGCTCGTTCGCCCGATCACAAGCGGAATGCACTTGTTCTAGGGTTCAGTGCACTAGAACGCGCGCGCGCTGTGGATGCTGATCACCCGCGATTGCTTGATATCGAGGGAGAGATACTTGATCTGCTCGCTGAGCTAGACAATGTCGTGCAAATTGAAGAATTGCGGCTGGTATTCAGCTTCGCTGGAAGTGTTACGTCCCCGTTACAACCTTCGTCGATAGTTGTTGGTGGTGGTTCACTCTGGGTTATGGATAGCGCGCAAGGTCGTGTCATCAAATTCGGTCTCAACGGCAATCCAGATTCATTCACAGTTTATGACGAGACGAGTCAGTATGGAGATCGAGTTGCTGCTGCGCCCCGATCTATGAGTTGGGATGAACGAGAAAATCGTCTAATCGTGCTTGATGATGAGAATCAGCTCTGGGCTCTTGGACTTGATAAAGAGAACAAGCCGATATCGTTAGTATTGCGTGGAGTAGATGAGTTACGTTCTGTGACTGCTATAGCAACTTACTTGGGTAATCTTTATTTGCTTGATTCGGAAGCAGGTGAAGTTTGGCGGTACTTCCCGGTAGGTGTCGGTAGTGGCTATGACTCCGAACGTGCTGGCCTACTCGGTGGTATCGAGTTCTCTGACGCGACTGCATTGGTCGTCGATGGTGACATCTACGTTCAAGACAGTTCAAACCTTCGCCGTTTCCATCAAGGAATTGAACAACCCTCTCTGATGTTGGGAATTGACGAGCCGCCAATCATGGCTGTTGCGGTAGTTGAGGACACCATCAACGATTTGATTTTTGTTGCTGATCGTGGCAAAGGTCGTGTGGTCGTGAGTGACCGCGATGGGTTGTTTGTTCGTCAGTATCGTCACGATGGCCTTGCGGATCTGCGCGGAATCGCACTTTCTAAGGATGTGGAGACTCTTTTTATACTGACCTCAGACGCGATCAGCTCCTTTAGCGTTTACGGAAGTGATTCATGAGTTTCGAGCGGTAAAGTCATTCCTAGATCTAGGTGGACTAGTAATCAT
>DKLZ01000053.1 GCA_002455955.1 Dehalococcoidia bacterium UBA6627 | reverse complement strand
TCTTGCCAAAGCTTTGTCTCCCGAAGTAATCGGCCCGCAAAGCTTGGATTAGTGGTCCACGTGTTCCCATTGCAAGGCCGTTAATCACGATAAACCCGATCATCATCCACATGTGTGTGCTGTAGGCGAGTAGTAGTAGTGCAACAGAGTGTCCAGAAAGTGCGATGATGATGGTCAGTCGCTTATTGATTCGGTCACCAAGAAAGCCACCGATAACTACCTGTCCAAATATCATCGCGATAGTCATTCCCATAATGAGATTAGCGGCAGTACGAAGTGAGTAGCCGAGCTCCTCGGCGTGCGCAACAAAATGGACCATGACAGCGCCCATCACGAGTAGCGAGGCACCGTGTCCGAGTGCAATGAACCAAAATGCTCGTGTACGTAGTGCCTGCCGTGCTGTGAATTCAACTTCAGGAGCTTCTTCTGTTGATTCCACTGCTTCGCCATCGGGTTGCATCCCATAGTCTTCTGGACGATGTCGAACAAGCATGGCGAGTGGCAGACCGATGGTAAGAATGAATATTCCGGAAACGTTAGCCATCGCCCGCCAGCCAAGAGCTTCGAGCAGCGCAACGACGCCGGGTTGGAGTAATCCACCTGCAGCGAAGCCCATAGAGAGGAGAGCTATCGCAAGTGCACGTCGGCGGTTGAACCAGTTAACAACGGCGACAGTGACAGGTAGAAACGCACTCAGTGATGAACCGAGAGAGATGATGAGGAATGCAGCATAAAAGGTTGCGATCGAGTTCACTTGGCTCAACGCGAAGAAGCCGCAAGCGAAGATCAAGATTCCTGTGATCATAATTATTCGCGGTCCGAAACGGTCGATTGCCCAACCTTCGATCGGTCCAAGTAGTCCACTTTCAATTCGCTGCAAGGCAAACGCTACGGCGAAAGCTGTTCGGCTCCATCCGAATTCATCTTCAAGCAAAACGACATAGGCGCCAAAGCTGTGAAATACCAGTCCAGCGTTCGCACTGTTAATCAGAAATCCGGAAGCAACGATCCACCAGCCGTAAAAGATCCGAGGAGTCTTTTCGGTCGTGCGTGCCGGATCAGCTGTGTGGTTTGTCGTCATTTAAGTTTAGAAAGCACATCGTTCCAGACCGTTGTGAGGTATTCGGAATAGTTTGGGTCGAAATAGCCTGGCATGTGCAGCCAAACGTTTTCTGCACCGGCTTGCGCGGCAGCATCCAGACGTTCCACGCATTCGTCAGGTGTTCCTACAACTGCGGAGGCAACACGGTGTTCGCGCAAACCTGCGTCACGAACAGCCTGTGCATAACGCCGCAGCAGCGTGCGATCTGAAGTGCCATGTTGAGAGACATCAGTACCCGCATTAAGTGCTACTTCTTCTAGCTTTTCACTGACATCAGCTGGCAGTGGGAATAATGGCTCTGTGTGGCCACCACCATGACGTGATCCAACATTTCGTCCAGTCCCAAGCGGTGCTAGTTCGAGTGCTTCTTCACCGAGAGTGGAGACTGTCACTGTTGTGAAGAACCAGACATCCAGTTCTTCAACTGTACGTCCTGAGCGTCTGGCACCGATGTCGATTACCGAGAGCACTTTTTCAACTTGCTCTGGTGAAACGCCGGTCCCTGCAACCACACCGTCACCGATCTCACCGGCGAGTTCGAGGCTGCGAGGGCCGTGCGCAGCAACATAGATCGGTATGTCTCGAGGGCCAGGCCAGCTGAGCAGGAGTGTTTTGCCTTGATACTCCGCTTTCCCATCTTCCAGCAGTGACCTTACTGCAACGACATAGTCACGTAGTTCGGCGATCCGTGACGGTGTCAGACCTATGTTGAACACGGCCGAATCGCCGGTACCAATTCCCAGATGCACAAGACCGGGTCTGGCGTCATCCAGAGTCGCAAGAGCGCTCGCTACGACTGCTGGATGGCGGGTCAGAGGATTGCTGATCCATGGTCCTATCGGGACGCGTTCCAACGCACTTGAGACGATTCCCAACGATGTCCAAGTTTCACGGTACAGTGATTGTGTGTCGGAAACGCCAAGCGAATCAAAACCGAGTCCCTCTGCTGTTACAAGCCAATCCCTTAATAGATCAGGGTGTCCTGGACGGAGGTTTGCGCCAAATCGGGATGTCATCTAAATGCTCTATTCTGATCAATTACATAATTCTACATGCTTGCGATGTTCAATCCTAAGCGAGCATCATCGTAACGGTTTGTGGATCTTTGCCGATCGATTCGACATTTTCTAAGCATCCCCCGTAGGTTGCACAAGAAGCAAACCGAAATTAGGCATTGTTCAGATGCACAAAACGAGAGGTAATTCCGATGTCACAGACTCCTCCATCATTCTCTGAAGTGCAGGTAGGCCAAGAGTTACCGGAAATTGTTAAAGGGCCTTGGACATCTGCGCATATCGTTCGGTGGCATATCGCTCAGGAAAACTTGGAACGCTTTCATTACGATTCGGAATTCGCACGAGATGTTTGGGGATTGCCAGACACAGTTGCCAACGGCAACTGGCGAAAATATTGCATAGCTCAGCTATGTAAAGATTGGATTGGATATGACGGGTGGGTTTGGAAACTCGAAATGCGATACAGCAAAATGCAGTTTGCTGGTGATCTGCTCACTACCTGGGGCAGGGTCAAGCGAACGTGGGAAGAGGATGGACTCGGTTTTGTAGAGCTGGAAGGTGGTATGCGTAATCAGCACGGAGTCGAGACGACGCCTTCGATAATGGTGGTGGTTCTACCGTTAAAGCAAGGTCAAGAGGTGCCATACCCGTTCGTGCCACCTACTGGCTCTGAGGATGACACCACAACTAGCCCATTAGCGAAAGGGCGAATTCTTCCAGACGCGCAATATGTGACAGGTGAAGTATATGAACGATATATGTCGCGACCTCCTTCACCCAAAGTGGAATCTTGGGACGAAGTGGATAAGAGTAGCTTGCGGCGCATGGTGAACGGGATTCCTGACCACGATCCGTTGTATTGGGACGAAGATTTTGCTGGCAAAACGCGCTTTGGAGGGATAGTCGCACCTTACGTTTATCCTGTGGAGGCGTATAAAGTTCCTCCAAACTTGCCTGACCAACTCGAGGAAGAATTTGCAAATGATCCCAACGGGTCAGGCGGAGTTGGTGATCCCCGACTCAGGCGGCGAGACGATGACGAGACAGAGGGAGAGTCATCCCGTGCGATACATCCTGATTTGACTGCATTCTTCAACGGAGGTCAGAAGTACGAGATTTTCCGCTTGCTCCATCTTGGCGAGAAGTGCGTAGCTCAAACACGTCCGTTGGATGTTTATGAGAAACAGGGTGCTAAGGATAGATTCGTCGTATCGGCTTCTAGGACCGACTATTGGACGACGTCAGGTGAACTCGTCATGAGAGCTGATCAGTATGGTGTGCAAATGGATCCGAGTTCGGTTCCAGCACAGAAGTAAGGACTCTCTTTTTTCGACCGTCTATGAGGAGCACACGATAGGATAGCCCGATAAGTTAGATCTGTTTTTTTATAGGGCACTGTCGTTCAAGGCTATGACGCCTCGATCGTCTAAGCCTTCGATCGAATTTTCGTCGAAGCCAAGTTCCTTCAAGATTTGGTGAGTATGCTCTGCGTAAGCCGGCGAGCTGGTTGCAGCCTCGTATCGTGAGTCACTGAACTGTACTGGCGGTGTAGGCAGCGTCATTGGTCCGACGCGCGGATGATCGGCTGTATATACATAATCGTTTGCCTTGACTTGCTCCCCCAGAAGCACATCTTCAAGAAAACGCACAGGGGCACAGGTGATCCCTGCCTCATCGAGTTGTTCGATGAGTTCGTCGGTCTTGAAACGCTTTATCAGCACACGTGCCTGATCGATAAGTTCTTGGATATACGATCGTGGATCGTCAGGCATAGTCCAGTTCGAATCCGTAATCGCTGGGTCTTGTATCCCGATAATAGTGGCTAGTTTTTCACGTGTTGGTCCTAGTGCTGCGATCGAAACCGCGCCATCGGCGGTTTCATAGGTATTCCCAAACCAGGCACGGTCCGCCATATTCGATCGGCGCTGACGAGCTGCCTCCTCGAAAGATGGCCCTTCTTCCTGAAGCCAATGAACGAAGTCAGTTTTCCAACCGTCGATAGCGTCGAAAACGCTTGCTTGCGCGTGCATTAGTGCAAGTGATGCTTGTAACAGTGATGTAGTAACTCTCTGTCCTTGACCGGTTCGTTCACGCTGGTGTAATGCAGCAGTGACGCCGAATGCGAGCTGCGTACCAGACATATAGTCGGCAAGCAGGGCTTCGTTCGAGAGAGGGACACCGTTTTCTATCGCACCTGCCGCAGCAACTAGGCCAGAGCCTGCTTGGACGGTGGGATCGACGCCAGATTTGTTCCCTTCGGGACCTTTTGTTCCGAATGCACTAATTTCACCATAGATTACGCTAGGACAGTCACGAGAGATCTCGTCGTAGCCGAGGCCTAGTCGCTCGAGCGCACCCGGTCGCAGGTTGGATAACACGACATCACTCCGAGCGATCAATTGTTTGGCGATGGCTAGTCCGTCGGTCGCTTTCAGGTCGAGCGCGATCGCACGTTTGCCACGGGACTTGATGATGTATTGACGTCCTTCCATAGGAATGATTGCCTCTCGATGACGCGTTGGTTCGCCCCCGATTGGTTCGACTTTCACAACATCAGCACCACCGTGTGCGAATAATTCGGCTGCATAAGGAACAGCAGCATAGAGCCCGAACTCGACTACGCTTATATCTTCGAACAATCGTTCACTTTGGCTCACTCATGCTCCAGTGTGGTTAAAGATGAGGGTCTGTCTGGTTGAGATGGCTCTAGGGTATACCCGCAGTTGAGTTTGGGTTGTCAGTCAGAGGTAGTGAATCTTTTCGGTATGAGCTCCTGAAATAATCAGTGATGTCCTGCTCATGGTCTACCGAGATGGCACTGTTTCCGAGGTCGTTTCGGTTGGCGCTGCGCCGTTCGGAGACGTTGAGTCATTGTGAGGTTTGGATTGTGCGGCACGTGAAGCTTCGTTTTGAGCGCGTAGATCGCGTAAGTTGACTTCGGCACGAACAATTGGGAGCAGGTCACGGCCGTAATCGATAGCGTCTTTTACCGGATCATAGCCACGGATTAAGAGTGTGCTGCAGCCAGCGTCATAGTACTGGAGTAGTGTTTCGGCAACTTGATCAGGAGTACCAACCAGAGCTGTGCTGTTGCCTCGTGCGCCAGTGACTTCGGCGATTGCCGTGTAAAGGCGATCATCACGTACCGCACCGCCTTTCGCGGCGTCGAGTAATCGTTGGGAGCCATCTGATTGTGGGTTGTCCGATGGTGTTGTCGGTGCGTCGTTGCGGATGATCTTGATTCGTTCAAGGATCTGATGCGCCTTCTCCCAGGCCTTTGCCTCGGTCGAACCAAGAATTGGGCGGAATGAGACGGATACGCCTGGTTGTCGGTCAAAAGCTCGAGCGCGTTTGTTTAGATCGGCTATTTGTAATTTCACGTCATTCAGTGGTTCTCCCCATGTTGCCCAGACATCTGCGTGCTTTGCTGCAACGTCAAGTGCTTCGGTAGAGGAGCCACCAAAGTAGACAGGAATATGTGGTTGCTGGACTGGCTTGACGGCCGAGAAGGCCTGAGTGACTTGATAAAAGTCTCCTTCATAGTCGAAGGGGTCGGTACTTACCCAATCTTGGCGGATGATGTCTAGAAATTCACTCGTTCGAGCGTAGCGCTGAGTCTTGTCAAGATAATCGCCGTCGCGCTTTTGATCGGCATCATTTCCCCCGGTAATGACGTGTATCGCGAGGCGCCCACCGCTAAATACGTCTAATGTCGAAGCCATCCGAGAGGCGACCGTTGGCGATACAAAACCTGGGCGATGCGCAAGTAGAAATCCTAAGCGGTCAGTGATGCTCGCAGCATATGAGGCTACTGCCCAGCCGTCGGGGGCACCATTGAAGTAACCGATGAGGATCCTATCGAACTCAGCTTCCTCGTGAACTTGGATGTGCCGTTTGAGGTGTTCTATATCTAGAGCTGCGTTTGTTGCAGTGCCGGTCGGTGCATCCCAAACCGACCCATCAGCACTCTTGATCTCTGATTCTGGTCGATTTGAAACCATTCCGATGAATTCGACGGGCATTGGAGCTATCCCTTCGGAAGGAAGTTCAGTATCGCGGATTATCGGAATATTACGAAAATGAGCAAACAGAAAAAGATGAGTAACATAATCATGTATCTGGCAAATCATGTCAAACTGAGCTACCTTGATTGTCTAGAGTACGTGCAGTCCGCACGCATATTCGAAAACGCTAACGGTCCACTGCCTAGGAACAATATCGATGCATCGGGAGCCGATGATGGACGATCAGTCGCTTAAATCCCATATGCCGGATGCGATGATGTCTATTCCGGATGGGACTCTTGATCTCGGTTGGGGGCATCAATCTTCTGGCTTGCATCCAGTCGAAGCGATTCGAAATGTAGCGCGTGGAGTGCTTGAGAGTAACGGATTGGTTGCGTTGCAGTATGGACCTGAGCAAGGGTTCGGAGCTCTTTTAGAGGAACTTTCTGCTTTCCTTTCTGATCAGGATTCTTATACGAAATCAGTTGAACCGGACTCGTTATTTCTGACTGCGGGAGCGTCCGGAGCACTAGATCTCGCGTGTACTGCGTTGATGAAGTCAGGTGATGTGGTGTTCGTCGAAGAGCCCACCTACTACCCGGTGTCACGGATGTTTCACGAGCGTGGGCTAGAAGTTATCGGCGTGCCGACTGATAACTCTGGTATCCGTACAGATCTCCTTCGGGAGATGTTGGATGATCCGAAAATTTCCAGGCCGGTTGCGTTATACACGATCCCATCTTTTCATAATCCAGCGAGCACCGTATTACCTGTACATCGTCGTCAGGAGCTTGTGGAACTAGCAGAGCGACACGAATTTGTCGTGCTGTCTGACGACGTGTATCAGTTGCTGCACTATGATTCTCTGCCGCCACCTCCAATTATCACTTTCGATAATACTCAGTCAGGATGTGCGATATCACTTGGTTCATTTTCGAAGGTTTTGGCACCAGGTTTGCGTCTGGGATGGATTCAGGCGAATCCGGAATTGCTTAAGCGTTTCGTAAATTTAGGTTTACTTGCGAGTGGCGGCGGGCTAAGTCAATTCTCGGCTGTTCTTGTGCAACGGATACTCCGCTATGGGTTGCTTGCTGACAATATTGATTTTCTGCGCAAGACCTACGCTGAACGTATACAGGTATTAGCCGGAGCCCTGCGCAGTCGATTTGGTGATCTGGCGACTTTCGATGTTCCTGCAGGTGGTTATTTCTTCTGGGTGACGTTCCCCTCGGATGTTGATACGCAGGAGCTATTGCCGGTTGCGCAAGAACATGGAGTCTCGTATCGTCCGGGATCCGATTTTTCTCAGTCTGGAATGTTTTCGAATTCACTCCGGATTAGCTTCTCGTTATATGACGCTGCTGATTTGGAATTGTCAGTTAAGCGCCTTTCCGAAGCACTCAAGGAATATAGGTCATAGATAACCTTGTTCCTTCTAGTAAATTGAGTCCTCGGTTCTAGTCAAACTGGCTTACAGGTTCAGCAAGTTTGTAGTGAGTACGAAGTGTGTTGCCTTCGTATGATGTTCTGAATAATCCTCGTTGCTGTAGCAGTGGGATAACTTCGTCGATGAAAACTTCGAGCATTGCCGGCAAGAGCGGTGGCATCACGTTAAATCCATCGGCGGCACCGTCTGTGAACCATTCTTCCATCAGATTCGCGACCTGGTCAGGGGTACCTGCATACGTGTAATGCCCTCTCGCTCCGGCTAACTTGGCTAGCAACTCACGTAGCGTTGGCTTCTCACGACGGACAAGACCGAGAATTACCTCTGTACGGCTACGAGCTGCTTCCACAGTTTCCGGGTCTGGGAAATCATCGGGAACCAGAGGCTTGTCGAGCGGTAGGGGTGAGAAATCGTGTCCACCAAAGCGATCAGAAATGCGTTTACGTCCGATCTCCGGATCAGCAAGCTCGCCCAATTCATCTGCCATTCGAGTTGCTTCCGCTTCGCTTGAAGCTATCAAGGGGCTAAGACCAGGTAGAACAAGAATCTGGTCCTCAGCTCGTCCATATGCCACTGCACGAGCTTTGAGGTCTTTATAGAATTCCTGCGACGTAGCCTTTTCGAGTTGCGCGGTAAAGACGGCTTCACCATATCGTGCCGCGAAGTCTCTGCCGGTATCCGAGGAGCCAGCTTGGACGAGGACCGGTCGTCCTTGTGGTGAGCGAGGTATGGTTAGAGGCCCCTTGACTCGGTAATACTCCCCTTCATGATTGATTGCACGAACCCGCTCTGCACGCGAATAGAGTCCACTTTCACGATTGTCGAGTATCGCGTCGGCAGCCCAACTATCCCATAGGCCGTTTACGACAGTCATGTACTCATCGGCTCGCTCGTAGCGGTCGGCGTGGCTGACTTGAGTGTCTCCACCATAGTTGTTAGCGGCTGCCGCCAGCCGAGATGTCACGATGTTCCAGCCAATTC
>DKLZ01000027.1 GCA_002455955.1 Dehalococcoidia bacterium UBA6627 | reverse complement strand
CCTTGGCAAGGAGATGCTCTACCACTGAGCTACTTCCGCCCGGCAACACTACTCTTGAGTATAAGAGTGTGGTGCCCAGGATGAGATTCGAACTCATACGCCCTTACGGGCACTGCCCCCTCAAGACAGCGTGTCTGCCAGTTCCACCACCTGGGCAACGCATCGCTCATAGAAGAGTGAAGCTGTTCTGGCAGGAGTGGAGGGACTCGAACCCCCGACCGGCGGTTTTGGAGACCGCTGCTCTGCCAACTGAGCTACACTCCTCCGGCGACGCTCAGTGTAGCAACGAGTACTGCCCGAGCAATATGTTAACTCTGGAAATAGAGATGGCAGTAGAACCCAGTCGTGGCTTTGATTATCGGACTCGGTAGCGAATCGAGAGAAGCTCTCGGATCACAGCTAATGCTGCCCTAAAGGTCATTTTGATGTGTGACCCTTCGATATGAGTCCACTCGACGGGTAGCTCTTTGACAGTTAATCCAAGTAACTGAGCACGAGCCAACAATTCAACATCGAAAGTCCAACCGGAAGTTTGTATCTGAGGGAATAGGTTTTCGGCTGCACTGTGGGTGAAAAGTTTGAACGGGCACTGAGTATCTGTGTACTTCAATCCAACAATCATGCGCTGCAGTAGTGAGAATATTTTCCCCGAAAGCTGCCTGCTTAGCGGCTGTGTAGTTCGTGCATCGATTCCAGCGTCATTTACTCTAGTACCGATCACGATATCAGCACCACTTTCGATTGCAGCAATCGCATGAGGGATCGCAGTCGGGGATGCGGAAAGGTCAGCATCGAGGAACATCACGTGGTTCCCGCGCGCGTTTTGCACACCGGTCTGGACGGCAGCACCTTTTCCTTGATTATTCGGCATGCGTACAAGTTGGAGAATGGTCGATTGCGCTGCTCGTTCTGCTACCAGATCAGACGTTTGATCAGTGCTGCCGTCGTCGACGACTATAATCTCGGAAATGCCGATCTTAGGTGCGCAGGCGATTAGCTGGCTGAGCGTAGCTGTAATCCGCGTCGCTTCGTTGTACGCAGGGATGATGACCGATAATCCACCTCGGCGTCGATTAACGTTCTGCTGTGTGTCGGAGTTGTTTAGCGCGCTCACGATTGTGTGAACACAAAGTATCGGTAGCCAAAGTAATTCCAGAGCAGCGAAATACTTAAGGCACCTGCTTTTGCTGTGTTGAGTTCGATGAAGCTTTCGGTCGTGAGTGCCTCTCGAAGCAAGAGGAGTGTGCCGTTATGGATTAGCACTCCACCGATCGCGATGGCGAAATAGCGGCCAAGAGCTTCTGTATTACGGACAGCACGGAAAGTGAAACGCGAATTCAATTGATAACCAACATAGGTTGCCGTTGCGAATCCGAACGTTGCAGCGATCATGAGATGAGAAGTAGATGGGTCGTACCGGCCAAAAAGTATGGTATTAAACAGCAGAAAGTCGACGAGCGTTGCAATCATTCCAACGAGTGCAAAGCGCACAAACGATGAAGTCGAGCGGATGCGATCGTCGAAGCTGATCATCAGTGAGGTTAGTCGCTTTGACGCTGGTCCTTGAGGAATCGCTCCAGATCGGTGAGCAAGTCCTCTGCTGACGGAAGTTCAAGTGGTTGCGTATCGCGAGGTGCCGGGAGCGGTGGATTCTGAGCGTCGTATTGTTCTTCTAGTTGCTGGATGTAAGTTGTCGCCTCGTCTGAATCTGCTAGAACGGACCTTACCTGCTCTTCAAATTGAGCAGCGTCCTCCCTCAGTGCTTGGATATCAGTGCTAGTTCCGAAACTCTGGTCAATGATCCCAATGAGCGACATTGCGACATTCGGATTGGGGCCAACGGTGATGTAATGTGGAACCATCGCCCACAGTGATGCATTTTTCCATCCCCGGTCACGCAGGCCGAGATTAAGAACCCCAACAATGCCGGTTTGTCCCTGGTAGCGTGACTCTGGAGCCTTGAGATTGAAAAGCTGCTCGAATGACGCTTCTGAGGCTGACAGTGAGACGGGAACCGGTCGTGTATGTGGCACCCCGGCCGGCTGTGCACCGAGGGTGATACTCATTGTCGAGCCAACGGCTTCGGCGATGGAAGCAATAATTCCAGTGAATTGGCGCCATCGAAGATGTGGCTCAACTCCACTTAGCAGAACGAAATCACGTGTCGCTCCCTCGGGGCGAGCAACGTAGAAGCGATTCGTTGGCCAATCGATCTTACGTTCCCCATCAACGAGGCCAACACGTGGGCGCTGGACAGTGAAGTCAAAGAATGGTTCAGGATCGATCTCCGCTAATGGTTCAGCGTTCCATGCCTCGATCAAATAATCGACGGCAGCAAGTGCTGCGCCAGAACTGTCTGTAAATCCACTGAGAGCACCCACTAGAACTGGATCATCTAATGGACGAATTTCGTTCAGTTGGCGTAGAGCTTCGTGCATGGGTTTGTCTTTTCTACTTTGGTGGGAAGAGTGTGCAACCGTCAGCTCTGTGCATAGCCTGATCCCCGGCGGTCAATACCCGTGCCACGCGCTTCTTCTATCCAACCGAACTCCTTTAAGATCGATTGGCTATAGGTAACCCGTCCATTTATCCGTTCCGTTGCTTCACTTGCGAGGAGCAAACAAGCTCGCGCCATGTATTCGGGGTGTTCGCCACGAGGATCATCGAGGTCGTCTACTAACTTGTGAAAGATTGTGCCTGGTGTTGGTACGACTTGAGATGGCGATAAGGCTGAGACAGCAATGTTGTGCTGAGCTACTTCTTGTGCGAGGCCCTGCGTCATTCGTTCAAGTGCAGCTTTCGATGCTCCGTACATTGTGCTTCCGCGAACGGTTTGGTCTTCATACGGGCCACTTCCGGGGCCGATAGCAGCACCGGATGAGATGTTGATAATGGCTCCTTGCTGCTGCTCGATCATGTTAGGTAAGACAAGTTTCGACAGGATAAATGGACCATGGACATTTACTGCAAACGATCGCATCCATTTGCTAGTCGGATAGTCAATGATCGGGATGTAGTAGTTTAACGCTGCGTTGTTCACGAGGATATCAATCGAACCGAACGCATTTGTTGCAGTATCGATTAGGTTAACGCAGTCGTCTTCTTCCGAAACGTTGGCTTGGACTAGTAGCGCTTCACCACCATTTGCTTTGATGTTTTCGACAGTACGATTTAGCGACCCTGCGAGCATCTTGTGGTCACCTTCATCGACAGTACGTGCGGCACAAACAACCTTTGCCCCTTCGCTAGCGAATAACTCGGCGATTGCCTGTCCTATACCTCGACTTGCACCAGTTACGACCGCGACCTTATCGGCGAGCTTGGTCATTCGGCTATCTCCTAAGTCTCGACGCCGCAGTGTAGGCGAATGCCGCTGGATTTGGCCACGTCAGCCGAATCAGGGATTCGGTTCAATGCGAACGATTAGTATGATACGGCTCGGTTCCATAGGAAAAGAATAGGTAGAGGTAGTTCGATGCGAATGACCGGCGGACAAGCGCTTGTGCAATCTTTGAAGAGTGAAGGTATCGACACCATTTTCGGATTACCTGGTGTCCAGCTGGACTATGCGATAGATGCGTTTTGGGAAGAGCGTGATGCAATTCGGATGGTCCATCCACGTCATGAGCAGGCGACAGCATATATGGCATTTGGTTATGCTCAGTCTACCGGTCAAGTCGGAACAAATCTAGTTGTTCCAGGGCCGGGTTTATTGAATTCAGGCGCTGGTTTG
>DKLZ01000059.1:26908-37641 GCA_002455955.1 Dehalococcoidia bacterium UBA6627 | reverse complement strand
CAAATCTAATTGTTGGTGCGATTGTCGGGACCGTTGGAACAGCCCTATTAATTTTCTACGATGCATCGTTCCATGTGCGGCTTTATGAATGGGTTGCCAATTTCGGCCAGGATCGTTTCTTAGCTGGCACAACGACAGAAAATCCAGCCTTTAATGCTTGGCCGGAAGCACTTAATTGGTTGAAGAGCGCACGGTCATTGCAAACCGAAGTGAACTGGCCGTCTGAGATAGAAGCGATTCCGCTCGGTTCTAAAGTTCTACGAACTGACCTGCTTGGACTGCCTGTAATAGACCTTGATGTGAACATTCCGGCGATGATTGTGGAACAGATTATTCCTGTAACCATGATGGTTGGACTTCCGCTACTGCTTGCTGCCGTAGCATGGAAGGTAAAATTGGCGCAAACCAAGCGAGATCACATGATCATGCAATTCAGTGGGTTTATCGCTGTCTATGTGATCCTGACAATTATCGGAACATTTTTCCGTGGTGAGGGTCTTGAACTCGTCCCTTACACGTTGTTCGCGGAACATTAATAGAGCGAGCAAACCGCCGCCGCGCAAATGTGCGATTGCTTGAGGGAGCATCGAGTTGGCGAACGAGACACAAACTAATGACGTAGAGGCCGAGAATCCGGCGGCTGATGCATGGCGTGAGGCACTTGCGTCGCGTCGAACCGAACTTGCGGAACCTGAGACAGTTCCGACAACTCAAGCTGCTCCGATTGATGTAGATGCTTCGCGGAGAAACTTTCTACGAGCCTCATTTTGGACCGGTCTCGGAGTGACCATTGGTGGTGGGGTCGCACTTTTCTTGGACTTCTTTTACCCGAGAAATGTTAAGGGGTTTGGTGGTCCAGTTCCGGCAGGAAACGTGGCTGACTACCCGCGAGGGGCCCCGCCTGTAGCAAATAGCACTGGCCAGTTTTGGATTGCTAATCTTGACCCGGCGGACGATGGAGGTAATGGCTCAGGTGGAGCCGATGGCCTACTCGCGCTTTGGCGCAAGTGTCCGCATCTTGGCTGCACTGTTCCATGGAAACCAGATGCGGGCGTTGAGGTGTCTCCAGAGACCGGTTGGTACCAGTGCCCTTGCCATGGTTCGACTTACACGAAGTCGGGAATTCGAGTGTTCGGCCCGGCGCCACGTTCGATGGACACAATGGCCATTGAGATTGATGACGCCGGGAACATTACGGTTCAGACGGGCGACGTGACCTCGGGGGGACCAGACAATCCAGATCGGGCAGTGTCGCATCCATTGCTCCCAACTTAATTAAACATCTTGCATAGGCAGTTAGTTCACGGAATGGTGAGCGAATGAATACGAGTAAACAGGTCAACGTGATGATCGGCGTCATGTTCCTGGTCGCCTTGATTTTCGCTTTGAATGTTCTTAATGAGCCAAACCGTCTGGAAGATGCGGCAGACGTTCAAACTGAAATTTTTGTTGAACGTGGTGCGGAGATTTATGTACAGAATTGCCGATCCTGCCACGGACTAGAAGGTTTTGGTCCAGATGAAGGTGCTATTGCACCAGCGCTTAACTCGCCGGCATTTCTGATTCTCGGTGAGAATCACGTGTCTGGTGCGGAGCCAACGTCAGCTGGTGTTGCGAATGGCATACGTGACTTTCTTGGTAATACGATCGCGTGTGGGCGATCGAATTCCGTGATGCCGGTCTGGTCTGACCAATACGGTGGTCCGTTGTCGGCACAGCAGATTGATTACCTAGTGACACTGATTACTGAAGGGCGATGGGATCTAGTCGATGAGATTGGACACGAGATAGATTCTCACCAAGATCCGCCAGCGACTCGTGAAGATATCTTGTCAGATGGGCAAGGCCTTTCTTTGACTACCGAAAACTGTGGTCAGTACAACGCCTTAACTGCGAAACCTTTCAGAGAGAGGGATCCGTTTGCCTCTGCCTCTGCTTCTGCTGCTACGAGTAAGAATGAATCAGAAGGAGAGAAGAAGACGGTCGAAACTGCAACTGGTGGAGATACTCAGGAAGCGCTAATCCAGGGGCTTTCGGTGAGTGACTATTACGGATCGCTTTGCGCTGCTTGCCATGGAGCAAACCGCGAAGGTGGTTTAGGTTTGCCACTGACACGTGAATATCTGACGGAGCCTGATAATTTCTATATAGACACCATTAAAGACGGACGTTCAGGAACCTTAATGGCAGCATATGGTGGCGGTGCAGTACTGACTGACGAAGAGGTTCAGGCGATTGTGACTTGGCTGAAAAACACTGACCCCTAATATTTTACGATCGATCCGATCTGGATCGTGAGCCGGTCGCTCACTAGGCTGGCCATTCGACTGAGATGTGAGAATCGAATTGACGGGAGAAATATGGCGGCGATTACGGGAAAACGATACCGATGCCCAAGTTGCGAAGCGGAGTTTATTGTCACCCGCGGTTCGGATGAAGGTGAACTGCGGTGCGGTGAAACGGTACTCGAACAGCTGTAGGCACGGAATAGTGAGATCGGGAGCATTTCTATGGCGGTAGCACTAGGGAAACGGTACAAAGATGAGAGCACCAGTATCGAGGTACTCTGTATAAAGCCAGGTGACTGTGACTTGAATGTCGATGGTCGTGGCATGGAAGAGCTGCAACCGAAGGTATTGCCTTCGGCGGATTGAGAAGGAATTCGCGACGACTAACTGAGTTTACTGGATTTAGTCATCAGTCTATCCTAGTCAAGGTCTAATATCCGATGCTGATCATTAGTGTCTGGTACTGAAACGATGGTCTGAGGTCGCGTAGGCGGCGAGAAAGGTCTGCTTCGGAAAGTGGCGGAAGTTACTGTTAGTGAATCTGAATCACTCGACGCTGCGTTGCGTCGCTTTAACAAGCGTGTGCAATCAGAAGGTATCTTGAACGCTGCCCGGCGGCACGAGTATTACGAAAAGCCTTCGGAAAAGCGGAAGAAGAAAGATGCGGCACGACGCCGCAAGCTTCGCAAGACCATGATTAAGGCTGAGAAGCGCCGAGATCATTTTTAGGCGACTTCTGAATATCCCATCTTAGTCTTCATATTGTTGGGTGATTGTTAGCGTGCACACCCTATGTCTTAATGCACCGTTATAATCAGTGCTTGTAGGCAGCGGTGCGATCGGAGTTTTTTGTGGGTACGACTGCTGACACAATTCGCGCTCAAATGCTTATAGCGACGAAATCGGGTGACCAGAGTCGTCGTGATACGCTGCGGTTACTGATTGCCGCTCTCGAAAATGGCCGGATAGAGGTTGGGCACGAACTATCAGAAGAGGAAGCACTTCGAGTTCTGCAGAAGGAGGCAAAGCAGCGTAGGGAATCGATGGACGAGTACCTTAAGGGTTCTCGTCCTGATCTCGTAGCGTTAGAACAGCAAGAACTGCAGATTATCGAGGAGTACATTCCTGATCAGCTAGACACAGAGGCGGTTCGACAGCTTGTTGAGGAGACAATTGCCGAGGTGTCAGCAGTAGGGATAGATGATCTTGGTAGAGTTATGCGGCCGTTGATGCAGAAGCTTGATGGGCGCGCTGACGGGCGTGTAGCTAACGTGATCGTTCGCGAGTTATTATCCGACTAGTCTTGAATCAGCATGTGGTAGTCGCTCGATTATGAGTCACCAAATCACTCGTCCACAGTTTTCTCGATTTTCCCACTCTAATAGTCGAGCCGTACTTGTCGTTTTTGGAATAACGCTCACAGTACTACTCTTCGCAGTGATGTTCCCTTGGTTTCCAGGGGGTCAATCATACGAAGAGGGAATGATTGCGAAGCGCGAAATCATATCTCCGCGGGACGTGAGTTACACCTCAGATGTGCTCACTCAGAAGCTTCGTGACGAGCGTGCCGCCGAAGTGGTCGACGTACTGGTTTTTGAGACGGCGCTACGTGATCAGCAGCTTCAGCGACTTGACGTCATTTTTGGAGAAATAGATGACATCCGAAATAATGTTGAGTTGTCGGACTCCGCTCGTGAAACACTTATCCGCGCGATTTCGAATACTGAATTATCGACACGCTCTGCGATGACGATCGTCTCCCTAGAGCCGGATCAGTGGCGTTCGTTTACTGATGAGGCTCGAAACACACTTGCGAGTACGTTAGGTGCAGCTATTGGTCCGGAAGATGTTGCTAGTGCAAGGAGCCGCGCCGCGAGCCTATTGTCACCCGCTCTTGAGGCCGATCAGGTCATTCCATTACGTGAGTTACTTTACCCTTTGGTTGTGCCTACGCTGACGGTCGATGTTGGGCGTACCACCCTGCTTCGTGGAGAGGCTCGTGCTAATACGCTACCTGTTCGTGTCGAGTTTTCTCGAGCCGAGATTATTATTCAAGAAGGCGCGATTCTGTCAGGGGCTGATGTAGAGGCACTTAATCAAATGGGAATTCGCTCGTCCGGACGCGAGTTTACAGTTGTCGCTGCAACGGCGGTAATTTCACTATTGTCAGCGTTAGGAGTTACCGGTTATCTAGCTGTCGTACGGCCCCGATCAGTTCAGGGTACTCGCCGGGTGTTACTGTTTGGGTTGTTACTCATTATGCCGGTAGCAGCAGCTAAATTTGCTCTTCCGTTAGTTGCACCTGACTTCGATCGACACTTCTTAGTTCACGCACTTCCATTGGCTGCTGGGCCGATTGCGGCAGCTGTACTTCTGGATGTTGCGGTGGCAGTTTTACTTACATCAATCTTGACGGTTCTAGTGATCTTTTCGAGTGTTTATCTTCCTGGATTCGATACGGCTGGTACGGGTGCCCAACTCGAGACGGCTAGGCTTGCGATGGGGACGTTTGCCGGGGCATTGGCAGGAGTGTTTGTTGCAGCAAACGCAGATAGGCTTCAGCGGTTTCTTGCAGCCGGAGTAGCCGTTGCCGTTGCCGCCGGGATTGTTGTTCTGCCGATTTGGCTGATTGATCCAGCATCAAGCTTTGTTGATATCGTTTGGCTGACCGGAGCAGTCACTGCGAGTGGTATTCTCTCAGCCCTCATTGGTGTAGGGGTTTTCGTTTTACTCAGTCGCCCATTCGGGATCATTACCCGTGTTGAACTGATGGAACTCGCACAGCTCAGTCAACCTCTTCTGCGAAGACTTCAGGATGAAGCACCAGGAACTTTCCAGCACTCGATTCTTGTGGGCAATCTTGCGGAGCGCGCCGCTGATCGAATAGGTGCCGATCCGTTGCTCGCGCGCGTTGGCGCCTATTATCACGATATTGGCAAGCTCTCGGCGCCAGGATTCTTTATAGAAAATACAGGGAACATGGAGAATCCACATGAAGGGCTCGATCCATTGCAGAGTACACGGGTGATATTGCAGCACGTGACTGGTGGCATCGAACTTGGTCGCCGTTCAGGTTTACCGGATGTGCTGATTGAATTTATTCAGCAGCACCATGGACAACGTCTGGTCAGCTTCTTTTATCGACGAGCTTTTGAGGCTGATCCAGATATCGATCCAGATCTATTTCGTTACCCAGGCCCCCGACCGCAATCTCCTGAAGTTGCTCTTGTGATGCTAGCTGATAGCTGCGAGGCAGCGACGCGAGCTAGTAGCGACCGCAGTTCGGATACGATTCGAGATATCGTCACCGACACTTTTCGTGAGCGAATTGACGAGGGCGAGTTCGATGAAGCTCCTATCTCACTGCGTGACTTAGCTGTCGCTCGTGAAGCTTATATTGCTACGTTGACCGCAGTGTTCCATCCACGTGTCGAGTATCCCGAACCGACGAAGCGAGAACTTGCGGTGCGTGGTCGAGCTTCACATTCCGATGCCAGAAACTTAAATCGAGGAGAAGGCGCATTGATCGGTGATTCTAGGGGGCCCTTGAGTGATCCTACAGATGGGTCTGCTGATAATCGTTTCTCAGTTTCAGATAAAACTAGAGATTCAGTTAGAGAGTTGGATGAAAATGAGAATTAATGGTTCGAGGTGCGGAATCCCTGTTGGTTTAGCTTAGAGTTTGCATACCTGTAGTTGTGACTCTTTAAAGAGGAGCTGCGATGCGTGCTGCCGTGGCAGTTTTCCCAGGCACTTGGAGCGACCGCGATTGCGAATGGGCGCTTCAGCAAGTTGGTATTGTTTCTAGGAGGGTTTGGCATCGGGATGTACCTAGTTTTGATCGCGATGAACTCGTTGTTTTGCCAGGCGGTTTCTCGTATGGCGACTATTTGCGGTGTGGGGCGATCGCGAGATTTTCACCACTGATGGCTGCTGTTCGCGATCACGCGACAGCAGGCGGGTTAGTGATCGGGATTTGCAATGGATTTCAAATTCTCTGTGAAGCAGGTTTGCTTCCTGGTGTGTTGATGCGTAACTCATCGCTTGAATTTCGATGTCAGGACAGTTTGCTGCGTCCGGAGAGTCGTATTTCGCCGTTCACCGACCACTTGGATCCATCATCTTTTCTTCGGATACCTGTTTCGCATGGTGAGGGGAACTATTACGTGGATGACGTTACATTGCACGATTTAGAGGCGGAAGATCGTGTAGCTTTTCGCTATGTTGATGCTCAGGGTAATCTCACTTCTGAAGCAAACCCCAATGGTTCCCGAAACAATATCGCGGGGATTCTTAATGAGCATGGCAATATTCTTGGAATGATGCCGCATCCTGAACGAGCGTGTGAAGCACTGCTTGGGAATGAGGATGGCAACGCGATATGGCAGTCGGTACTAAGCTCTATCGGGTCGGACTAACTTCTAAGGGTGTGGTGGCAGGTAGTCGTTCTTAATATCGGTGGGAGTTCCGATGACCGTAGAAGATCGTGAGCTCGACCAGGTTGCGATGACCCGAGCCGAGTATGAGCGGTTGGTCAAAATGATCGGTCGTGTACCAACTGAGGTTGAGTTGGGGATCGTAGGCGCGCTTTGGTCTGAGCATTGTGGCTACAAACATTCACGTTCTCTGTTTCACCACTTTCCGACCGAAGGCGTAGATGTCCTGACGAAAGTGGGCGAGGAGAACGCTGGGGCGGTTGATCTCGGGGATGGTTGGTGTGCCGTTTTTAAGATGGAATCCCATAATCACCCTTCTGCAATTGAGCCATATCAGGGTGCTGCGACAGGTGTTGGCGGTATTCTGAGGGACATTTTTGCGATGGGTATGCGGCCGATAGCACTCCTTGATTCTCTTCGCTTTGGCCCGTTAACGGATGCCACCAATCGTTATTTATTTAATGGTGTTGTTGCAGGAATTGGTGGTTATGGAAATTGCATTGGCGTTCCAACGGTTGGAGGTGAGGTGCAGTTCGATGAATCTTATTCAGGTAACCCGTTGGTCAACGCTATGTGTGTTGGAGTAGGGCGCACTGAGCATTTACTTTCCGCTAGTGCAGGAGGGCCGGGAAACCCATTAGTTTTGGTTGGTGCGGACACAGGTCGAGACGGTATCCACGGTGCCACATTTGCCTCCGTCGAGCTTGATGAGAGTGCGGATGAACGACGCCCAGCAGTCCAGGTAGTTAATCCTTTTCTTGAAAAACTTTTGCTTGAAGCGTGTGTGGAATTGGCAGAGGGGCATGGCGATTGGATTGTTGGACTTCAAGATCTCGGAGCGGCCGGGCTTACCTCGAGTACGGTAGAAGCAGCGGCTCGCGCGGGAACCGGCGTTGAGATCGACGTTGCCCTTGTCCCTCGTCGTGAACGCCAGATGACGGCCTATGAAGTGATGCTTTCGGAATCGCAGGAAAGGATGCTAGTAATTCCAAAGCGTGAGCATCTGGATGATGTGCTTCAACTTTTTCGGCGTTGGGAGATTCGCGCTGATGTCATAGGTGCAGTAACCGGAGATGGAATGGTCACTGTTCGCGATGGCGATGAAATTGTTGCTCATCTTCCGGTTGATGTTCCGACTGATCCACCGATGTATCCACCGAAGGGTATTCGCCCAACTGAAATCGATCATTGGCAAGCGGAGAATCTTGAGGACGTGCCTGATTTGTTAGATCCGGAAGCGGCACTGCTCAGGTTGCTTGCAGATACGAATATCGCTAGTCGGCGGTTTATATATCGTCAGTATGACCATCAAGTGCTGAACAATACCGTAATCAAACCTGGGGGCGATGCTGCAGTTCTTCGTGTGAAAGGTTCTAGAAAGGGCGTTGCGGTAACTACTGATTGCAACGCACGTTTCGTCGGGCTCGAACCACGCGTGGGGGCAGCGATTGCAGTTGCTGAAGCAGCTCGCAATGTTGTTGCTACCGGTGCGCGTCCCGTAGCAGTCACAGACTGTTTAAACTTTGGTAACCCGGAGAAAGTCAGTGTTGCTTACCAACTTGAGCAAGCAGTGCTAGGGATAGCGGACGCTTGCCGTGCACTAGGAACGCCAGTTGTTTCTGGAAATGCCTCGCTTTACAACGAAACACCAGATGGTCAGATACTACCTACTCCAGGGATAGGGATGCTTGGTGTGATAGATGATATCCAGCAGGTGATCGGAGCAAAGCCTAAGGCAGGCGATCTGTTGTTCGTTGTTGGAGCTACGCTAGAGCAGGATGTGAGTTCGCTGGCGGGGTCTCAATATCTTACCTCGAAGCTAGGAAGACTCGCCGGTCGGCCGGTACTCGATCTCGAGCATGAAGTAGCCGTTCAACGGTTCGTACTTGATATGCATAAACGAGGTTTACTCAGTGCTGCACACGACTGCTCTGATGGAGGGCTTGCTATCGCTGTTAGTGAAATGTGTCTGGCTTCTCATATCGGGATCGAGGCAGGTGATATAGATCTTGGTACTCGAATGGATGCAGCGCTGTTCGGAGAATCCCAGTCCCGGTTTGTTCTTGCCGTTCATTCAGAATCAGAAGCCTTACAGCTTGAGGCACAAGCTGACACAGTTGACATCCCAATTACGCTGGTTGGCACGATGACAGGTTCTCGTATTCGCCTTGGAGATATTGATGTCCATCTTGATGAAGCAGAGTTGGTGTACAGCAGTGGCCTTGAGAAGGCATTAGCAGGTTAGTGATTGTGTCGCGCTGGTTAGAGTTCAAAGCGATCGTACCCAATCTAAAAACGATTGAAACCAAAGCGCGTGGATTTGAAGCGGAATTTCTCCACGAACGTCGAGAGCAAGATACACATTTTAAATACCCAGATGGCCTACTACTTCTTCGGAAATTCGATCATCAACCGGCTGAGCTAATCACCCTTCAACGAGGCGTTCACGAAAGTTTTCGAATTAGCGAAGTTGAAATTGCCGAGGTGCAGGATGCCCGAGAAGTAAGTGCGATGTTGCGCGGTCGATTTGGTGTAAGTGTTGAGATTGAGAAGACGCGTAAAGTATTTATATGGCGTGAAACTCGAATTCACCTTGACCAAGTCGATCGGCTTGGAATGTTTGTTGAGCTGGTGACCGAGGTTGATTCAGGAGATGAAGCACGAGCAGCGATTGAGCTAAGAGAAGCACTTGTTCGCCTTGGTATGGAGCATATGCCGTTGGAACTTAGGGGATACGCGGAACAAATGTTAGAAAAAGGCAAGGAAGAATAGGTCGAGGTACGAGACTGCACTCAGCCAGAGATTTGGTTTAGCTTAAAATTACGAGACGGAGCCGGTAGTCACTGAGCGAACGGTTGACAGTGTTAGAACACAAGTTCTATTCTTGGTTCAAGGTCATTTTCATGATGCAATTCAGTTATCGATTGCGTAACCCGATGGGGGTCGATAGCCTATCCTGGCTCAAGTGGTGAGATAATCCGGATTATGGATACACACCACCTGTCCACGATTGGTACCAGAGTAAGTCCGCGATTGTGGGATATATCTCGTGATCTGTGGAGTCTTTGTCGGATAAGTCGCATTCGGAATTGGGTTGCTTCCTCGAAAATGGTCGCAGTCCCGGTTCCGACACGCCGAGAGGGTCATTCGACGTGAAGGTTGTGTTCTTGGAAACCGTTGAAGGATCGGGCAGCATGGGCGAGGTGCGAACCGTCCGCCCAGGCTATGCCCGGAACTACTTGTTGCCACGCGGTTTAGCTGCGCCGGCAACACCGGACGTTCTTGCACGTGCCGAGAGGCTGCGTGAGATAGAGAACGAAAGGCAGCGGGTACAGGATGAGCACGCTGGAGAGCTTGTCGGCAAGCTCGAAGGCAATGCGCTCATCATCGCAGTCCGTGTCGGAGAGCAGGGACGTTTGTACGGCTCCGTCACCAGTGCGGACATCGCCGAGAAGGCTGGGGAGATTCTCGGCGAAGAGTTGGACAGACGTCGAATCCTGCTGCCTGAGGTAATCAGGAGCGTTGGGGTTTACACCGTGCCGATTCGGCTCTCACGTAATGTGGTGCCGGAGGTTAGGGTGGCAGTCGTTGATGCCGAGGCGCCGGAAGGCGTAGAGGCAGCAGCCGATTTACTTCTGAATCCACCACTGGTGGTGGAGGAGGTTGTGGCCGCTTTATCAGGTGATGGTGAAGGCGCTGATGTAACCATTGCGGAGGCATCCGCTGATGTTCTGACTACTGATGTTGAGTCGGAACCGGGCGATACATCTCTGGTCGCGGCTGCTGAAGAGGCAATTGCGGCAGAGGAAGACACTCTGGCTGAATAGGTCGTCTCAGCTGGCGATCGTGGGTAACCAGACTATATTGCGGCGTTAATCGTTGACTTAGACTGGTTTCACAGTGTGCCTGCTGCTATCGGTGTTCTTCCGCAAAACGACGGAGTACCCGTGGTCTCGGATAGTCGCCCGGCACAGATCATTCGCAACCAACAGTCGCCGCAGACTGGCTT
>DKLZ01000059.1:26377-26591 GCA_002455955.1 Dehalococcoidia bacterium UBA6627 | reverse complement strand
TGTCGCCGCAGACTGGCTTGCCACCGCACGATATCGCTGCCGAAGAGGCAGTTATTGCTGCGTTACTGCTCGATGAAGATAGCTACGCAAGGGTACTATCGATTGTTCATTCGGAAGACTTCTTTCGTGAGCAAAACGGATGGGTTTTCGAAGCATGCTTGGGTCTCGCGGAACGAGGCGAGGCAGTAACTATTCCAACAGTGGCTCACGAACT
>DKLZ01000059.1:25111-26037 GCA_002455955.1 Dehalococcoidia bacterium UBA6627 | reverse complement strand
TGGCCGCCTTGAAACAGTTGGTGGCGAGCCATTTTTGCAAGAGATTGCTGGCAAATATTTCACAGCGATCGGTGTCGAAGCGCATGCTCGGATCATCGCTCGCGACTCACTCTACCGGCGATTGATGCAGGTTGCCGGTAGTATTGCTCAACTTGCAAGTGCTGGCGGTCCCGATGCCACGAGAGTGGTCAATGAGGCTGAATCTCTATTGCTAGGACTCCAATCTGTCGAAACGACTGGGGATTTCACCCATCTGCGCGAACTCTTGGATGCGTTTCTCGAATCACCATCTGAGGAAGAGGATGGTGATTCGAGTATCCGGTCCGGTTTTATGGATCTTGATCAATTACTTAATGACGGCTTCAAGCGTGGTGACCTGATCATTCTGGCAGCGCGCACTGGGGTTGGAAAAACATCTATGCTTTTGAATTTTGCGCGGAATGCTGCTGTTGGACAGAAAGGTACTGTCGCGATCTTTAGTCTTGAGATGAGTGGTGAGCAGCTAGCAATGCGAATGCTTTCTTCAGAAGCTGGCGTGAAGATGACTCGGCTTAGGCTGGGTCGTCATGGAGAGGATGAAGAGTCTCGCGTAATGCATGCGCATGGCCAACTAGGTGGCGCGCTTGTGTATATAGACGATACAGCGGCGTTAACCGTTCCGGAAATTCGAGCGAAAGCTAGACGGTTGCAGGCAGATCATGGTCTCGATTTGGTGGTTGTCGATTACTTGCAGCTACTTCACGGTGCTGGCCGGACGGATACCCGGGCAAATGAGCTTAGTCAGATCACGAGGTCGTTAAAGGAGCTGGCGCGCGAACTAAATGTGCCAGTGATCGCTGCTGCACAGCTGTCGCGTGCGGTTGAGTCACGCAATCCACATATTCCCATGCTTTCTGATCTCCGAGAATCCGGATCGATTGAGCAGG
>DKLZ01000059.1:0-24805 GCA_002455955.1 Dehalococcoidia bacterium UBA6627 | reverse complement strand
GAGAATCCGGATCGATTGAGCAGGATGCAGACATCGTGATGTTTATCTATCGAGAAGATATGTACACACAGGCAGACGATTGGCAGGAGCAAAATCCGAGTGAGCCAGGCGGTTCGCATCCTACGGGTCTGGCGCAGATTCTCCTCGCTAAGCACCGTAATGGTCCGACGGGAGTGGTTTCAGTACGTTGGAATCCTGAGTTGGCGAGCTTTCAGGACCTGCTTTTGCGTCCCGAGCCATTATCAAATGGACACGGTAATTACAGTAGCGGGGATCTATTGAACTGATGTCCGACATATTCCATTCGCCTCCGGCACCATCTGGCGATCAACGCAGTGATGCACACCCAATAATTCCGGGGCGGCCATCGTTTAATGGATTTCGAACTGGGACAAGGCCGATTACGTTACCCGTGGATTTGTTTGCTGAGGTACTTCCGGATATTGGAAATGAGGCGGAGTTGCGGGTCACACTACATGTGCTCTACGCGATCGGACGCTTGCGTGGCGCACTTCGCACAGTAAGACGCAGTGAACTTGTAAATGATTCGATATTGAATCGAGGCCTCGCACACTGTGGCGGGGTTCAGGTGCTTTCAGATGCTCTTCAGTTAACAGTGGCGCGAGGGACATTAATCGATTGTCTGCTTGACGACGACGATGTCCTTTATTTTGTTAACAACGAGGGTGGCCGAAGGCTAAGAGAGCGTATCCGAAGCGGTGCTCAATCGTTGGCAGATGGTCGTCGTGCGATCAATGAGCGTTTGCCGATAGAGCCTACTTCTCCGGCAAAGGTGTATGAGCAAGAAGTTGGAACCTTGACTCCAGCAATTGCCTCACAGCTTTCGGATGCTGAAGCTCACTACCCAACCGATTGGGTGATCGAAGCATTACAACTCGCTGCTACTAATAATGCTCGTTCTTGGCGTTATGCCGAGGCGATACTTCGACGCTGGGAGAGCGAAGGACGTGAGAATGAAGCAACTCGGGGAAATGCTCGAGCCACCGATCCGTACAGCCATGTCTATCGACGCGAATAGCATCGAGGAGAGTTCGGAAGCCTTGCGTTCGGTAGCAGATGACGTATGCGAAATCTGCGATGGTGCGCGGTTTGTTCGAACTACAACAGACGTGCGCGAACCAAGTTTCGGCAAGCCGGTGCTATGTCGATGCGCATTGGAAGAAGCGCCAGAAGAGCGTGAACAGAGGTTGTTACGCTACTCACGTTTAGGTCCTTTGTCGCGGATGACCTTCGAAGTTATCGATTGTTCTGGCAGGGCCGAGGAATCAAACGAACGTGAGCATTACGCAGAAGCAGTCGCAATCGCCGAACAGTATGCTGAGAAGCCCGAAGGTTGGCTTTTGCTTACAGGCCCTCATGGTCGAGGTAAAACGCATCTTGCGGCTGCGATTGCGAATCGAGCGATCCAACGTGGCGCTCCTGCATTATTTTTTCCTGTTGCTGATTTACTTGATGCCCTCCGTGCCGGTTACGCCGAAGGTTCGGAAGAGGGGTACGATCGAATCTTGGAGCAGCTACGCAGAGCTCCATTGCTGATCCTTGATGATCTCGATGCCTACGCGAAAACAGCCTGGGCGAGTGAGAAATTTCTGCAAGTCATCGCTTATCGCTTCGATGCCTTGCTGCCTACTGTTTTTACTAACCTAAGCTTGTCGTTGGAAACGGAGGCACGCCTGACTAGCCGTTTGACTGATCCAAGCGTCACACAGCAGATCGAGCTCGGTACAGAGGCGAAGCCTCGATTTTTCAATGTGGGTGCAATGGGCCACGAGCAACTTACTAGCTTTGCATTGGATCGTTTCGATCCGGCAGGGCACGGCTTGCGAGGCGATCCGCGACGCAATCTCGAGAGTGCCTTTCACCTCGCGAAGCAGTGGTCGAGCGCACCTGATGGTTGGCTTGTCTACCTTGGGAAGAATGGTTGTGGAAAGACGCATCTTGCAGCAGGAATTGCTGCTGAGCGCTTGAAGGAAGGTGATGCGGTCGCGTTCGCTAATGTTCCCGACTTGCTTGACGAATTACGTGCGACATTCTCGCCGAATGCGGATGAGCGGTTTGATTACCGTTTCGGACGGTTATTGGAAGTTGAAGTTTTAGTTCTCGATGATCTGGGAGCACATCAGAACAGCGCTTGGGCTGAAGAGAAATTGTATCAATTGCTCAACCATCGACATCTGCGCAGGCTCGCTACTATCGTTACGACTAATTGTGAATTGAAAGAGATGCAGCCGCGGATCGCCTCGCGTTTAGCCGATCTTCAAACATCGACGGTTTATCAGATCACAGCGCCTGATTATCGGACAGGAGCTGCAGGCTAATGAAGCCATAGAGCGAGCCGAGCAAATCGGAAGGAAGATCACGAGACCTTCATCATTCCTTTAGTGTTTGCGGTACTAGTTTGAAGTTACGAGGAACTTTGAGGGCGAGGCTTGACCCCTTCTTGCCACTGCTTTCCGTCTGGACTGTGTTCTTTCTTCCAAACCGGTACGGTTTCCTTTACACGATCGACGGTTCGTAGCGCGGCTGCAAATGCGTCACCTCTGTGTGCCGCTGAGACGGCGACGATCAGAGAAGTCTCACCGATTTCGAGGGTTCCCGTCCGATGATGGATTGCTATCCCGTAGACCTCACGTGCGGCGAAGTCGCTCATGATTTCTTCGGCTACAACACGGAGCTGTTTCTCGGCCATTGGTACGTAAGCTTCGTACTCTAGGCGTAGTACTGAGTGTCCATCGTGATGATCCCGAACGACACCCTCAAAGACGATTAGGGCGCCACTAGCAGGCGTCATAACGATTTTACGAAGTATCTGAGTCTCGAGTGGTGCATCGGTAACGAGGAAATGTGGAATCTCTCCCCCTGAGATCGGAGGGATCAGTGCCACGGAATCTCCATCTTTGAGTTGTTCGTCGTCGTTGAGGATGTAGTCCTCGTTGACTGCGATTGCTACGCCGGTCAGGTACGGTCTCAACTTCTCGTGCGAACTTTCTAAACGCGCACGGAGTGTTGAGACAGATATTGAGTCAGAGTCGAACTCCTCGACAATGTCCCCGCCGACGATATCGCGTAAACCGGCGAAGAGTTGAATGGTTACCTTCACGACTGACCTACCTTGAGAGTGGCACCTTCGAACTCTGTTTCAGAACCATTATAAAGTTCTCAGTCGTCATGTTCCTTGAACGAGTATTTTGCAGTCACGAATTATTCCTAATTGAGAAGGCGTAACGGTCTCTGTAGCCACGTGACTATCAGGATGTAAAGGACGATTGCTGCTCCTGAAAGTGGATAGATAATTTCGAGGCCCCAGATTTGTGCGAGAATACCTGCGCCCAGACCAGCGATCTGCATCAACCCGCCGGCCAGCAATAAGAGGCTGATCACTCTACCCAGTAGTCGGTTCGGGACTTCACGCTGCACGATCGTAATTCCCCACGTCTGGATCAGCTGGAATGCCATACCCACCATGCCGTTGAAAAAGAATGCAGCGATTATTGTTCGGCTGAATCCGAAAGCTATGATACTCAGACCGGTCAGTAGTCCAGCACCAAGAAACCAGGCGCCTATGTGGTTAATATCGCTACGCCAATTCATCCAGACTGATGCTAAAAGGCCACCTGCACCCCAAGTTACGACCATCGCCCCCCACCCGAAGGCATCCAACTGGAGGATGTCGGTGATCCAGGCGGCAACCAAAATTCCCATGACGCTTAAACCAAGTGCAGTGATTGTCCAAGTGCTGAATATGGTCCATGCCACAATTCGGTTTTCATTAAGGACTTTGATGCCTTCACGAAGGTTTGAAATGATCGATACCTGTGTGGCATCTGGATCTGAGGCGGTCCGGGTCGAAATTCCGCGCAACGTAGCTAGAACGATAATGTGTCCAATACCTGCTAACAGATATGTCGTGCCAAAACCGAGTGATTCGATTGATGCGCCCGCACCAAAGGCTGCGAGCACACCGAGAGCCATTACCATTTGATGCTGCGTGATTGCTTTGGATAACAAGTTAGAGGGTACAGCGTCACGGACCATTGCCGTCCGGGTTGGCAGATCTTGAGCATTGATCAGTCCAAAACTAGCAAACAGCATTAACATAATTGCGAGCCACGGTCCGTCACCGTTGGCAACCTCTGGTATTAGCAGTAATCCTCCAATGAAAAGAACACTTGCTAGGCCGATCAGGTGACTTGTGGCCAGCATAGTGACTCGCGGGAAACGGTCAGCGAATGTTCCACCGAACAGCACGAACCCAAGGAAGGCAAGGCCACGCAGCGCAGCGAGTAATCCAAGGAGCATTATTCGTTCGGATTCAGGTGCAACAGTGTTTACGTACCATGCTTGTGTAATGAAAAGAGTCGGTTGACGCATGCTTGACGCGAGCTGCATTAGCAATAGGAGTCGGAAATCACGGTATTCCAGAGGCCGTGAGTGCCGTTGTGGTATTGGGCCAGAGGTAGGTATTTGATCAGAAGCTATCGGCGACTCGGTAGAATCCATCGGAGAATCCTATCTCAATAGATACTGGTGCAGGAAAACTCGAGGCTTTGTGGCAGTGCACATCTCTGTAGTTGCATCGGATTTCACGGAGAGTGCGGACTGGCTTTAGCTTTTATGGATGCCTGACAGGGGTTTTTCGCAAGCCGGTTGCATTATCTGGAATCGCCCTGGAGGTAGGATCGCGAGTGTTACATCACAAGGTTTGGGAGATATAGCGCGTGCATTCAAGGACTCAGGCCCAATTTGTCGTGATGCTGGGCGGCATCGATGGGGATGGCATTGAAGGTGTGATGCGGTGCGCCTTGGAGGCGTCAGCATCTGATCTTCTCGCAACGGCTGATTCAACCACTTATTACGCGAGATGTACGTTGATGTCTGACCGCATACCAGCTGCATCGTTGCCGAAGGATGTAACGCTTGTTCTCGATGACGCATCCCGTCCATTCGAGTTTGGACGTCAGCTCACGACTGTTGTTGAAGGTTCCGACACAGATCGATTTGTCTATGTTGGCGCAGGTGCAGGTCCCTTGCTTGGTATTTCAGAACTTATCGATCTCGCGGAAAATCTTGAAACTTCTGACCGAGTCTGCGTCACAAACAATTATTACTCTGCAGATTTGTTTGCGGTTCGGCCCGCTAATTTGTTGTCCGAGGTTGAGCACTGGCCGGCTTCCGATAACGGGGTTCCGCGGATGCTCAAGGAGCAATTTGACGTTGAAATTAAGGAGTTACCTCGCACTACGTCGACACAGCTTAATATCGATTCTCCGATCGACCTCGTCGCGCTCTCGCTCACTGAAGTCGGCGGCCCAAGACTGAATGAGTACCTCCGTATATGGAAACCAGACACAAACCGCATGTTAGAAGCAGCTCAAAAGTTCACTGACCATCAAGCGGAGGTATTAGTCGCCGGACGTGTAAGTTCACGAGCCTGGCAATATCTCGAACGGGAGACAGCTTGTCGGGTACGGGTGCTCGCCGAAGAACGCGGCATGACTGTGGCTGGTCGAGATTCCGACGGGCAAGTTCGTTCGCTACTTGGGCAGTTGATTGAGGCAGTGGGGCCTGAACGTTGTTTTGGAGAACTCGTTCCCGATCTCTGCGACGCTGCTTTTATTGATTTACGCCCTGCGCTTGCTCATCTGAGAGTTCAGGCTTCGCGACCTGATCGGTTTGCCGCTGATCTTGGACAATCGGAATCGATAGAGCATCCGGAATTGCGCGCGATCATCGATGCAGTCAATGCTTCGCCTATACCAGTGGTAATAGGAGGGCATTCGTTGGTGGCTGGTGTGCTGATGTTACTGAACGACTGGGTTTGGACGGAGCGAGACCTGCTTTTATGAATATGAGAGAAAGTCAACGATGTGGATTAATGTTTCTGTCAGTATCTAGGTGACCGTTCCGCTACGATGAGGTTGCAATATCACCTAACTATGACCTGCTATGAATAGTTTTGAAATTATAGGGTGGACGAACAGTGGGGAGTACTACGAACGACTATGAGTATAGAGATGGAATCGTCTCTAGCTGAGACCGACCCCCAGATTGAGGGCATCATTGGCCGGGAAGAGCAGCGGCAGGCCATCGTCTTGGAGATGATTCCTTCCGAGAATTATGCTAGCCGAGCTGTAATCCAGGCTGTTGGTAGCGTGCTTACGAACAAATATGCTGAAGGTTATCCCGGTGCGCGCTATTACCAAGGAAATGAGATTGTCGATGAAGCGGAAAACTTAGCTCGGGACCGTGCGGTCGAGCTATTTCATTTTGATCACGCCAACGTACAGCCACATTCCGGTACGCAGGCGAATATGGCCGTCTATTTGAGTCTGCTGCAGCCTGGCGAGACGGTGCTAGGGATGCAGCTCGATGCTGGTGGGCACCTCACACATGGGCACAAGGTTAATGCGAGTGGCAAGTTATACAATTTTGTTTCCTACGGTGTCGATCGCGAAACTGAAATGATCGATTACGACGGCATGCTTACTTTGGCGAAAGAGCACCGCCCGAAGCTAATCGTTGTAGGTGCTACCGCGTACCCGCGGCAGATTAATTTTGAACGAGCCCGTGAGATTGCTGATGAAGTCGAAGCAGTCTTGATGGCTGATATGGCACACATCTCCGGTTTGATTGCAGGGGGTGCACATCCAAGCCCCGCGGGTCATGCTCAAGTCGTGACTACTTCGACTCACAAGACTCTTCGTGGGCCACGCGGTGGGATGGTGCTTTCTGATTCCAAGTATGCTCGCCGTGTTGACCGAGGAGTGTTTCCTGGTTCGCAAGGTGGGCCGATGATGCATGTGATTGCTGGTAAAGCGGTGATGCTTAAGGAGGCTGCATCGCCGAGATTTCAGCAATATGCGCGCCAGACTGTTAAGAATGCAGGTGTACTTGCTGAGACTCTTGAGGAGTCAGGGCTACGACTCGTATCTGGTGGCACGGAGACTCATCTAGTACTGGTCGATGTGACACCTCTAGGTGTTCTTGGCAAGGTTGCGGCGACCACTTTAGAGTCAGCTGGCATTGTTACGAATTACAATACGATCCCCTTCGATGTACAGCCGCCCACAATCGGTTCAGGGGTGCGTATGGGGACACCTGCACTTACAACACGTGGTATGCGCGATCAGGAAATGCGAACGATTGGCCATCTAATCGTTCGTGCTCTTCAATCGCATGACGATGAGGGTGAACTAACTCGTATTCGTGGTGAGGTTCGTGAACTGTGTGAGGCATTTCCTGCGCCTGGGCTATTGCAACAGTGAGTTCGATTTCAGTAACACAGCTTTTCGCACGGGGACTTTATTGTTGTACTGAGTTGATTGATCGAGCCCGTCCTCCCTTTTACACTCGCTGATCCAAGACGAGGTGACAATTAATCCCGGGAGTATTGGCGCAATAACTGGCGACCGAGCTCAAAGGTAAAAACCTCGTCGCTGATCGAGGCATCGATTGTGTGGCCAGACCGCACCTCGAGGCGATGCTTCCATAGTCCATGGTCAGCGGAGGCCCTGTGAACGAATACGAATTAATGTATGTGTTGCATCCGCGCTTAACTCCTGAGGAGATTGAAGCTTCGGTAGAGCGAATCTCTGCCCTAGTGACCGATCGCGGGGGCGAGATATTGAGCGTCGATCAATGGGGTCGGAGGCGCCTTGCGTATCCGATTGATCGAAACTTAGAAGGCTTCTATGTGCTCTCAACATTTGTAGCTGCTTCGGATGTTTGTGGACCTTTAGAGACACAGCTAAATCTTTCTGAGGATGTTCTTCGACATCTGCTGATCCGTGGCATTATCCCCTATGATGAACCTCCACGTGACGAACGCGTTCAGAGCGATCGCGAACGGTCGAGTCGTCGGTCTGAAGATCAGCCACCGAGTGGTGATGATGGTTCCGCAAGCAGTTTGGGAGCAGACAATGAAGGAACACCTGACGAGGATCTTTCTGAGGCTGTAGCTACAGCAGACGAGGTACCAGTGTCAGTTGTTTCTGAGGAAGAATTACAGTCAGTGACTGAAGAAGCTCAGGAGCCTACGGAAACGGATGCGCAAGAGTCCGTTGAGACGAACCGCGAATAGCCTCCCCTTCGGAGTGTCAGTATGTTGAATAAGTGCACGATCATTGGAAACCTCGGTGCTGACCCCGAGATGCGCTATACAGCTAATGGCAGCGCAGTTACGAATTTCAACGTTGCGACTTCACGTAGTTATACCAATGCGCAGAGTGAACGTGTTGAGGAGACTGAGTGGTTCTCCGTTGTGACTTGGAATCGTCTTGCAGAGACCTGCGCTCAGTACCTTGAGAAGGGCCGTCAGGTCTATGTCGAGGGTCGAATGCAGACTCGGTCTTGGGATGGGCAGGATGGTCAAAAACGTTATAAGACAGAGTTAATAGCGGAAACGGTAAAGTTTCTGGGTAACCGTAACGATAGACCAACTGAAGGTTTCACGCCCGGCATGCCAGTTGGAGCTGATGCTGAGGGAGATCTTGACCCCGATGATCTGCCTTTCTAGGCATATAGTAAATAATCGTAGAGCAGGAGTGACGAGTGGCTTTTGACCGAAGCAACCAATTCGAATCAGGCGATAGAGGCGATAGAGGCGATCGGCCTAGACGAGGGCGACGTCGCTGTGACATCTGTTTGGCGAAGCCTCTTGTAGTCGACTACAAGAACATAAGCGCACTCAGACGATTTCTCAATGAGCATGGCCAAATCGAAGGGCGTCGAAAAGTCGGGTGCAGTGCTAAATGCCAGCGAGCGATCACGACAGCGGTCAAGCGTGCGCGTCAGGTGGCCCTCTTGCCGTACACTTCGGAACATGTTCGTGTAAGCGGCGTTGCGGTAGGTCGTCCAGCCCCAACTCGCCGTTGAATCAGTCAGGCCGATAGGACGGTCGACTCGCCGAAGCTATTTGCGGTGAAGTTGGCGCTCTCCACGATCTAGCGGCACAACACGGGAGGAACATTGCTGCATGGCGCGTGATCGTCGAGAGCGTCAAGGCCGCATGGAAGAACGGGAACGAGCGGAGCGTCAGGCTCGGTTTGTCTATATTGGTGTTGGTACGGTGCTCGCACTCGCGGCGATTGTGATCGTTGTTGGCGTCTATATAGTTAGTTATATGCCGCCGCGTTCCCATGTGGTCACGGTCGCGGATAGCAGTTACAACACACGAGATGTTTCCAAACGAGCTATATATTGGGCGCTGTTTGGAGGCCGCGCGGATGCCGATGATATTGCGCGCCCCACTGTTGAGTTAATTGTTGACGAAGAGGTACTTCGTCGCTCTGCTTCCGATAGGGTTGATACTGTAACGGCAGATGATATAGAAGAAATACTTCTTCTCAACCTCGGACTGATCCCTTCTTCGGATCCACAGGGACCTGATAGCAACAACGTCGTCGACATTGAGGCGCTGAAAGTAAAACATCAAGTCGACCCAAAAGAGTTCGCGGATCAGGTTAAGGATTTAGTTCTTAATACAGGTATGAATCGTCAACAGTACGAGGCGATGATCGAAGCAGAGCTTTACCGGGAACGTTTAGAAGATTCTTTTTTGGCTGAGATTGGAACGAGTGGACCGCATATTAAGCTACAACGAATTAGGGTGACCGATCGACTAGCTGCGGATGCAGCACTTAAGGAACTTGAAGCTGGTGTTGACTTTGGTGAGCTGGCGGACGAGCTGTCGATCGCAACTGAAGATGGTGCAGGTGGAAAACTTGTTGGCTGGCAAGTTCCTCAGCTATTGGAATCGAATGTGCTGACAGCGCTTGATGGCATGGTTCGTGGTGAGTGGTCGATAGCGATTGAGGGTGCAGGAGGCTTCTTCGAAATTTACCTTCTCGTAGATAGCTGGGGCCATCGAGACTACGACGACGTAGGGTTGGAGGAGATGGTTGATCAACGTGTCGAGGTTTGGATTGCGCAAGCGGCATCTTTGCTCGTAATCGACCGCGATCTTTCGCTGGACGAGGAGAAGTGGATTAACGAAAAGGTAGCAGAAGATATATCCGCTCGATTGGGAGGCTAGACCCATGGTCAGCCCGGTTGGCATTTCAATGCTCGGTTCAGGAAATGTTGGTGGTGGCGTAGTCGCAGCTTTGAATGCAGCATCCAACCGTTATGAGCGGTCCGTTGGGCGTCCGTTGCAACTGCGTCAAGTATTGGTTCGGGACCTCGCGCGTCAAAGAGACGGTTTAACTGCCTCGCAGCTAACAACGAGCTTCGATGACCTGATTTCTGACGAAGGTACTCAGATAGTAGTCGAGTTGATGGGCGGGGAGGAGCCAGCATACGAGTACATCGCTCGCGCTCTGGCCTCGGGACGAGATGTTGTGACCGCGAATAAGGAGGTGATGGCGAAGCACGGGGCTAAGTTATTAGCGCTTGCAGCAGAGCATGAGGTGCGTCTGCTTTATGAGGCGTCAGTTGGCGGTGGCATTCCGATCATCAGTCCGTTATCACGTGATTTATTAGCTAATGAGGTTAGTGCTCTTACCGCAATTATCAATGGGACCACGAATTTTATGCTCACGGCGATGGCAGATGGCGGAGTCGATTACAAGGATGTCCTCGCTGAAGCTCAACGGTTAGGGTATGCAGAGCCTGATCCAACCGCTGACGTCGAAGGCTTCGATGCTAGTTATAAGCTTGCAATTCTCTGTGGCCTAGCATTTGGGCTTGAACTTTTTCCTGAGGAGATTGAACGCCAGGGAATTTCATTATTAGCATCACAAGACTTTATCTATGCTGCTGAACTTGGGTACACAATCAAGCTGTTAGCGAGAGCGCGACTTGATGATGGGCATTTGATTGCGAGCGTATGCCCAACGTTGATTTATCACGACGAACCACTTGCAAAGGTTGATGGGGTACTAAATGCCGTCGAGATCGAAGGCAATCTCGTGGGGCATGTTCTGTTCGAAGGCCCTGGTGCCGGACCCACGCCAACGGCAAGCGCGGTGTTAGCTGATGTTCTCGCACTAGCCCGCGATATTGTTGCAGATCGTCGACCATTGGCGGTAACGCCACTGATTCCTGCGCAAGTGTTGCCATCAGCATCTCACAAGTCACGATTCTACATTCGATTAACTGTTCCAGATCAGGCTGGTGTACTGGCGCAGATAGCTGGAGCACTTGGGGAGCGTGGCGTCAGCATTGCGTCAGTGCTTCAGTTTGAAGCGGATGATCTTGACGATGCTGCTGAATTGGTCTTAACGACATATCTTGCGGAGCGTGGAGCTGTTAACGACGCATTGAAACAGATTGAGGAAGCGCAATTCGTTCAGCGAATCGGTAACTTGATGCCTATTGCAGGGCTTGGTGGCGCTCGATGACGTCTAATCAATCTGTGCCGCTACCTTCGACGTTAGCTCTTAATGAAATAGCGCGAGAACTAGCTCAGTCTCGAGCATCGCTTGAATCTCTTCATACGACTGTTGTGAGCCTTGAGGAACAGTTGCAAGTTCTCGATGGTCGGACCATTCGTCACGAAGCAGGGCAGGACTTGATACGTGAACTCAAGAGTGAAATCGCGCAGCTAGGAACGCGTTTAGAAGAAGAGGTAACGCTGCGCCGTGATCTTACAGGGATTGTCGAACGATCAGGGTCTCGTGATTTAGAGTTTGAGTCCGAACTGCGGCGTGCACTCGAGGTCATTATGCAGCGCCTCGATCATTATGAAGAGCATCAGACGGCTATTGATGAGAGACAACGGTCATTAGCTAGCTCTGCAGCAGCAGATGCTGATGCGATGCAACTTAACGAGAGCCGTCTCGTGAGTTTGGAAAGTCGCGTTGCTGCGCAGCGAGACGCCGCAATCGATCAGGCAGAGTCGCTTGGAGGCCTGCTAGCAAAACTAACCGATCGCGATCGCCAGATTGACGCGCTTGTGCTTGATGTTGAGGCCGGAGGAACAGCAAGGGTACGGATGGATGAAGAGATTGCTTCAATTCGTGCGGTTCGCGATCGCGAGGCTGAATTACTTGAATTGCTAGAGCAACAACGAGCAACGCGGACTCGGCACGAAACTCGACTTTCGGAGATCGAGGAACTTGTCATGGTGGTGCGGCAGGGGCTTAGTGAAGCGACTGAGGAGAGAGGGCGAATTATTCGCGATCAGATGGGAGGTGTAGAACGTCTGCGTACTATCGATGAGCGTTTGGAGGCGCTCCGTATTTCGATCATCGAACACCTCCGCCGACAAGTTCACGCTGACGAACAGTCAGGTAGACGGCTTGTCGAAGAAACCGAACGTGAACTCAGGACTGCTCGAACATTGCTAACGCAGATGTCCGAGCAGTCAGAGGATGTTGTTAAAGAACAGCCCTTATGACTAATTTACCTGACGGATATACCGCTACTGGAGACGGTCGTTTCATAATGAAGCGATATCAGGAACTGCTTCCGATTACTGATGACACTCCACTAATTACTCTTGGGGAAGGCGCTACTCCGCTTATCCGCTCACGCGTGTTGGAGAAAGAGCTTGGACTAGAAGCACTTTATTTTAAGACGGAGTTCACCAACCCAACTGGATCGTTTAAGGATCGTGGGATGGTTGTCGCTGTTGCCAAAGCTGCCGAGGAAGGAGCTCTCGGCGTGATTTGCGCATCTACAGGAAATACTTCTGCTTCGGCTGCTGCATATGCGGCCTGTCACGGTCTTACGGCAGTAGTGGTTGTTCCCGCTGGTAATGTCGCTATGGGTAAGCTCGCGCAGGCTATGGCACACGGTGCGAAGATAGTCATGATCGATGGTTCTTTTGATGATGCCTTAACTATCGTTCGTGAACTTACTGATCGGCATCCGGTAGCCCTCGTTAACTCTGTAAATCCGCATCGGATAGCGGGTCAAAAGACAGCTGCTTTCGAGATTGTCGACGAACTTAAGTGTTCCCCTGATGTTTTGGCGATTCCCGTTGGGAACGCGGGGAACATCACAGCTTACTGGCGCGGCTTCACCGAATATTACCAACTGGAAAAGATCGAGAATGTTCCAAAGATGTGGGGTTTTCAAGCAGCAGGCGCTGCACCACTTGTTATCGGGAAACCAATAGAACATCCGGAGACTATTGCAACCGCAATTAGGATCGGTTCACCGGCTTCGTGGTCGAGTGCAGTGGAGGCACGAGATGAGTCAGGCGGTTCGATATCAGCAGTCACAGATGAGGAGATCCTGAACGCATATAGGCGCCTCGCACGGGATGAAGGCATCTTTTGTGAGCCGGCGTCGGCGGCATCTGTAGCAGGATTGTTTCGCAAACGTGCGGATGGTGAAGATTTGTCTGGTCTCACGGTGGTTTCGGTCATTACAGGTGCTGGTCTTAAAGATCCTGAGATAGCGCTTAGCTTAGATGGGGACAAATTAGAGGCCGCAGCGGAAACGTCGGCTGTTGAACAAGTTTTACTTTGGGAATAATGTGCGCTTTCGAATATGCAGCGCGCGCATTACTCCGATTCCGCTGATTATTTCAATAGTTTAGACGCCATTCAGGTCGTGATACGCTAGTTTTCTGGGGCGCCGGCATCCTTTGTTTCATCAAGTCTCCGTATCCCTAGTTGTAGGAATTATGCGTGTTCATTAAGTGGGGTTTCTCGCTATGAGCTTGGCTACGCGCACGGCTGTTTTATCAATGCATACTTCGCCACTGGCACCTCTTGGTGGTGCGACAAGCGGTGGTATGAACGTATATGTACGAGAAATCTCGGAGCGACTTGCGGCACGCGGTAAATTGATCGATGTTTTTACACGGCGCAGCGATTTACATATTCCGACAGTCGTTGATTTAGCACCCGGAGCACGGCTTATTCAGATCGAAGCCGGTCCCGCGACGCCATTGTCGAAGGATGAGATGTTCCCCCTGACTGACGAATTCGCTGCTCGTGTTGAAGCATTTCGGGTGAGTCAAAGGAACCGCTACGATCTCATTCATTCACATTACTGGATCTCAGCTGTTGCCGGGGAGCAGCTAGCATTAAATTGGGAAGTGCCACACCTAGGGATGTTTCATACTTTAGGAGAGGTAAAGATTCGCGCACGTGTTTCGGAGCAAGAATCACCAGACAGGCTTGATGCTGAGCGGCGTCTTGCTCAGTCGTTAGACTGCATCGTCGCAGCGACTGGGTATGAGCAGCGTTTGCTGCAGCGAGTTTATGGAGTACCGAAGACAAGAGTGGCTGTGATTCCTCTAGGGGTTGCATCAGAAAAATTTTTTCCTGATTCGCGCGAGTTGGCGCGTGCGCAACTAAAGATTCCATTAGACGCGCAGGTTGTGCTCGCAGTGGGTCGAATCGAACCTTTGAAGGGGATCGATATTCTGATCCGAGGGATGGCGTTGATCACGGATAAGAGCAAGGTGCGATTATTAATCGTCGGTGGCGATGAGGAAGCAGGTCCCGAATTCGATCGACTGACAGCGATCGCAGACGAAGTTGGAGTTCGCGATCTGCTTACCTTCGCTGGCTCTGTCCCTCATGATCAAATGCCTAACTATTATCGCTCGGCAGATGTTGTCGTGATGCCATCGTTTTCGGAATCATTTGGTCTAGTTGCAGTTGAGGCAATGGCATCAGGCGTTCCGGTTGTGGTGTCACGAGTAGGAGGTCTAGCTTCCACAGTGGTCGATGGTCGTACAGGTTATCTGATCCCATGGCGTTGTCCGGAGCCTTTCGCCGAGAAAATCGATCTTTTACTGCGGAACGATTCGCTTCGCAAAGCTCTCGGCACTGCAGGAGTTGAAAGAATGCGCGCATATTCTTGGGACTCTGTTTCTGAACAGCTTGCTGATCTGTATGACGAGATATTGGGCATCTCCGTTGCTCAAACGACTAGTGTTGTAGGTGGTTAGTCGGTGGCGGGACTGAGATCTATAGCTGAAGAGGAAGTCGACCCAATCCAAAAGTTCACCGAAGCTGGGTTAACCCGTGCGATGATTGTTATGGCCCATCCGGATGATAACGAGTTTGTTTGTGGCGGTACGGTTGCACTTTTAGCCGAACTTGATTGGGACATCCATATCGTCGTGACGACGAGTGGGAACAAGGGCACCAAAGAGATCGGTATGACTGCTCAACAATTAGCTGCGATACGTGAAGAAGAGCAACGAAACGCGGCACAGATTCTTGGTGCTCAAGAGCCCACGTTTTTTGGGTTTCCCGATGGTTACATCGAAAATTCGAACGAACTCCGAGGATTGATTGTTCACCAAATCCGGATCCACAGACCGGATTTGGTGATCACATGGGACGGATTTCGACCGGGATTCAATCACCGAGATCATAGGCGTACAGGGCGTGCGACCTATGATGCTATTTATCCTGCTGCTGATGATCATCTCTATTACCCAAGGGACAAGGAAGAGGGTCTTGAGCCGTGTCGACCAAGTGTTCTGATGCTAGCGGGCAGTAATGAGCCAGATTGCCATCTTGATATAAGTAAGGTTATGGCGACCAAGATTCGTGCCGTGATGGCACACAGTTCACAGATTGGTGATAGGGATGAGCATGCGATACTTCAACGTTATCGCAATAGGGCTATAGAAGAGGCTCGGAAGCATGATCGAGAATTCGATCCAGAACCTGAAACAGACGCTCTTGTGTTTAGGGAGTCGTTTCGACTTATTCGCTTCGACTGAGTGATGGCAGGTGTCCATTGACACTGTTCTTCAATTGACACTCTCTTAACAGTGGGTAAACTGATAGGTCGCGCTTCATAGCTGCGAAAGTCCAGCACGGTCGATTGGGCATCGTGTGGTGAGAACCGGCGGCAAATGTGCTTAACGGCACGTCGTGTTCTAGGCTCACCGCTAGCCATTCGGCCGTTCGTTGTGTCTGAGGATTGTCCCAGTACGACCGCTCCCAACTTGGACGGCGATCTGGATGGAAACTCCTATAGAGTTTCTGGTGAGCGAGAAGTGGGGTCCACGTGCCGACGATTAGTCAGCTCGTCCGTAAGGGCCGTCAACAGGTTCGTAAGAAGACTAAAGCTCCAGCTTTGCGCTTCCGCTTCAACACGCTTAATAACAACATGCGCCGCTCACCGAAAGGTTCACCACAGAAGCGTGGTGTTTGCACGCAGGTACGGACTGTTACTCCAAAGAAACCAAATTCTGCACTGCGTAAGGTCGCCCGAGTCCGGCTCACTAATGGCATCGAGGTGACTGCGTATATCCCGGGTGAAGGGCATACATTGCAGGAGCATTCAGTAGTCCTGATTCGTGGCGGGCGAGTTAAAGATCTTCCGGGTGTGCGTTACCACATTGTACGTGGGGCGCTTGATGCGACAGGAGTAGATGGCCGTAAGCAGAGTCGCAGCAAATACGGTACTCGGAAGAACTAGCGATGAGACGTAATCAAGCTCCTGTGCGTACGGTGTCCCCTGATCCGCAATTTAACTCGCGGTTGGTATCGAAGTTCATAAATAACGTGATGATGAATGGTAAGAAGGGTACTGCGGAGCGAATTGTCTACACCTCATTCCAGCAAGTGGAAGAGCGTATCGGCAGGCTTGGTATAGATGTGTTTGAGCAAGCGATTCGTAACGTCACTCCGGTGATTGAGGTTAAGCCACGTCGCGTTGGCGGGGCGACCTATCAGGTCCCAATTGATATTCGGAGCGAACGTCGGCAGGCATTGGCACTGCGTTGGTTACTACAGGCTGCGCGTACACGAAGCGGTCAATCGATGGCTGAAAAGTTAGCATCGGAAATAATCGACGCGTCTAACAATGCAGGTAATGCTGTGAGACGCAAAGAAGAGGTGCATCGCATGGCCGAAGCGAACCGCGCATTTGTGCATTATCGCTGGTAGGAGAATCCGATAACACTGTCATTGCGCGAGCATGACAGTCAATCCACGAGGTAGTTGAACATTGTGTCCGCTTTAGGGCGGTGCAGGCTGAGGAATCAATGTCGAACCAGCCGCTTGAGCAGGTCCGGAACATTGGCATCATTGCGCATATCGATGCGGGTAAGACGACCGTTACTGAGCGTGTGCTTTTTTATACGGGCCGGACACACAAGATCGGTGAAACTCACGAGGGCACAGCTGTAATGGATTGGATGGAGCAAGAGCGTGAACGGGGAATCACGATCACCTCAGCAGCGACAACCTGTGATTGGGATGGTCATACGATCAACATCATTGATACGCCTGGTCACGTGGACTTTACCGTTGAAGTCGAACGTTCATTACGGGTGCTAGATGGTGGTGTCGTTGTTTTTGATGGCGTAGCAGGTGTTGAACCTCAATCTGAAACGGTTTGGCGTCAGGCGGATAAGTACAGTGTTCCTCGCATTTGCTTGGTTAACAAGATGGATCGGACAGGGGCAAACTACGGTCGCTGTGTTGAGATGATTAGTGAGCGTCTCGCCGCGGTTCCGGTTCCACTCCAGATTCCCATCGGCGCTGAGGACGAGTTCGAAGGTGTGATCGATTTGGTAGTGATGAAAGCCTACTACTTTGAGGGAGATCGTGGATTAGAGATTGATTCCCGCGATATTCCAGCAGAGATGAAAGAGGCCGCGGAAGAAGCCCGCTCCACTATGCTCGAGCGCTTGGCCGAGAACGACGACCAATTAATGATGTCATATCTCGAGGGTCATGAAATAGACGAAATCGAACTGAAGAAGGGTATCCGTCGAGCGACGATCGCAAATGCAGTTACTCCGGTACTTGCAGGATCGGCGCTGAAAGATAAGGGCGTACAGCCACTTTTGGACGCTGTCATTGATTATCTACCGTCGCCACTTGATGTTCCGCCGATTGTGGCCCATGACGTAAATGACGAGGAACTTCAGGTGGAGCGCTTGGCTTCGGATGCGGAACCTGTTACGGCGATTGCATTCAAAGTTGTATCCGACCCGTTTGTAGGACGCTTGCTGTTCTTCCGTGTGTATTCAGGAGTTGTTGAGTCGGGCGCACAAGTGATGAACACGACTCGTCATCGGCGTGAACGTTGGGGTCGTATTATGAAGATGCATGCGAACTCGCGTGAGGAAGTTGCTGAGGTTCACGCCGGTGATATTGCTGCAGCGATTGGTTTAAAGGACACCTTTACAGGTGACACCCTATGCGATCCTGACAATCAGGTGATACTCGAATCGATCACCTTTCCCGAGCCAGTGATTGCGGTCGCTGTTGAACCGAAGACGCGCGAAGACCAAACAAAGATGGGTAGTGCACTCCAAAAGCTGGGCGAAGAAGACCCGACATTCCGCATTCGATTCGATGATGAAACGGGTCAGACTGTGATTTCAGGCATGGGTGAACTTCATTTAGAAGTGATTGTGGACCGGATGCGTCGTGAATATAGCGTCGAGGCAAATACGGGGCGACCGCAGGTTTCGTACCGTGAGACCATTCGTAAGCCCACCCGAGCAGAAGGACGATTTGTCCGCCAGAGTGGTGGGCGTGGACAGTATGGACACTGCGTACTCGAAGTTGAACCTCTAGAGCCGGGATCCGGTTTCAAATTTGAGGACAAGACTGTCGGAGGATCTATTCCTCGCGAATACATTTCATCGGTTAGACGTGGTGTACAAGGTGCTCTTACTAGCGGTGTTCGTGCAGGCTACCCGGTTGTTGATGTGGCGGTTGCGGTCGTTGACGGATCGTCACATGACGTAGACTCTTCAGAGATTGCTTTCGAAACTGCTGCCTCCATGGGTATGCGTACTGCCCTTGAGCAGGCTAGTGCTGTCATCCTTGAGCCAGTGATGAAGTTGGAGACCGTGACGCCTGAAGAGTATTACGGTGATGTACTGGGCGATATCAATGCAAGGCGTGGTTTAGTACAAGGATCTGAGACGAGGGCGAACACCCAAGTTGTAAGTGCCTTTATCCCGCTTGGTGAAACGTTTGGATATTCAACTCAACTACGATCGCTAAGCCAAGGGCGAGCGACATATTCGATGGAGTTCGATCACTACGAACAGGTACCACCCAACGTGGCGGATGAGATCGCTAAGGGTGCAAGTAAACGAGCCGCATCCTAGACGGGCGCTGCGACTGCAGGTAGCACGCCGGGGTTCCGGCTGGAGACAAAGAAGCGATGTCACAACAGCGAATTCGAATTAAGCTTCGCGCCTTCGATCATAGGGTTCTTGACGCATCTGCGAGGCAGATTGTTGAGTCCGCGGAGCGCACCGGAGCCGTTGTTGCGGGACCTGTTCCATTACCGACGCGTGTTCGGAAATACACAGTGATTCGTTCACCATTTATCGATAAAGACTCTCGCGATCAGTTTGAGACGCGCACTCACAAGCGCTTGATTGACATCCTCGAACCAACCTCTCGTACTGTCGACACTCTGATGCGGCTGCAACTGCCCTCTGGTGTTGATATTGAAATAAAACTGTAGGGCGTTGGTATGTCGAATCTCGCAAGTTTCACTGGCATGATTGGGCGGAAATCAGGAATGATGACCCTTTACGATGGGTCTGGCCGTGCCAGAGGTGTCACAGTAATTGAATTGTCAGGGAATCGTGTAACTCAAATTCGCGATTTGGACCGTGATGGTTATGAAGCAGTACAGATTGGTGCCCCTGGTCGAAAGAAGAATCTTTCGAAACCAGAGCGTGGACACCTTCGCGCAGCTGATCTTGAGCGTGAAGCCCTCGGGGAATTACAAGAGTTTCGGGTTACAGAGACTAACGAATTTGAACTTGGCCAAGTCATAAAGGCAGATCAATTTGCTCCCGGCACCTACGTGAATGTGACGGGAACTTCTAAAGGGCGAGGATTTGCTGGTGTTGTACGTCGTTGGAATTTCCGAGGAGGTCCAAAGACTCACGGACAGTCCGATCGTCATCGTGCGCCTGGTTCAATCGGGGCAGGAACGACCCCTGGTCGTGTTTGGAAGGGACAGAAAATGGGTGGGCATATGGGTGCTCGCCAACGGACAGGGCTGAATCAGCTTGTAGTTTATGTGGATTCGGCACGAGATCTCCTGTTTGTGGAGGGTGCAGTTGCAGGTCCCCGGAACGGGTTTGTGACTGTTACACCTGGACAAAAGCCCCCTCTCGCAGACTATGAACCGCCTAGCCTTGGCTTATCAGAGATCCCTCAGAACGATGTTGAAGAGTTAATGAGCGACACGCTCGCACAAGAGAAAGACGATGATGCACCTGTTGATGTGATGGATGACGAAACTCCAGATGAGACAGAGGATGCTCCGCCGGAATCTGAAATAAAGAATGAGGCGGATGTATGAAATTAGAAGTTCTTGATTCATCCGGGAAGACTGTGAACGAGATCGAAGTGGACGATGCAGTTTTCGCTATCGATCCGAACGAACCAGTTGTGCATCAGACATTACTAGCGCAGTTGGCAGCACGCCGGAGTGGCTCTGCCAATACTAAATCTCGTGGTGATATTCGAGGTTCAACACGAAAATTGCATCGGCAGAAGGGCCTTGGCATGGCTCGTGCTGGTTCTGCTAATTCACCGACACGTCGAGGTGGCGGCGTCGCCTTTGGTCCGAAGCAGCGTTCCTATGAACAGCGCTTACCCAAGCGGATGCGACGTCTTGCGATCCGTTCGGTTCTTTCTTCCCGAGTTAACGAAGCGCGACTTACTGTTTTGGATGACTTAACCCTAGAAAACCCATCGACACGTGTTATTGCTGAGATGATCAAGAAGACTGAAGTTGGTCGTTCGGTGTTGATCGTGGTTGGGAAATCGGATCGTGTTGTTTATCGCTCAGCACGAAACCTGCCGGGGATTGACGTGTTACCGGCGGATACTCTAAATGTTGCGGATATGCTGGCGCATGGAGCATTGCTGGTTACCGTCGATGCTATACGGCGTATCGAAGCGCTTTGGGGAAGCGCTCGACAAAGCGATCACCGTAAGAAAGCGATGGTAGAAGCCTAGATGTCGAACAATCCAGGTTCTTCAGAGCGTCAGCGAGGTAAAGTTCTTCATTCCTATGAAGTGCTGCGCCGGCCAGTTGTTACAGAAAAAAGCACTATGCTTGCAGCTCAAGGCAAGTATGTATTTGAAGTCGCGCCAAACTCTAATAAGTATCAGATCAAGGAAGCGGTCGAGCGTGCCTTTGAGGTCACCGTCACTGCGGTAAACACTTCGAATGAACGCGGTCGTAGGCCGCGGTTACGTACAGGTCGCCGTTCAGGAACCCCTTCGACCTACAAGAAAGCTATCGTCACTGTTGCTGAAGGTGACGAAATAGAATTCTTCGAGGGCGTGTAGTATGCCAATTCGTAATTTCCGCCCTACTTCGCCTGGTCGGCGTAACTCCTCAGGATTTACCTTTGAGGAGATTACAAAGAAGAAACCGGAGAAACGCTTACTTCTTTCGAAGAAGCGTGGTTCGGGTCGTAGCCGCGGGAAGATCAGTGTTCGACGTCGTGGTGGTGGTCATAAGCGTCATATACGGATTGTGGATTTTAAGCGCGATAAGATGGGGGTACCTGGTCGAGTCGCTGCAATCGAATACGATCCAAATCGTAGTGCCCGCCTCGCGTTGATTGTTTATGCCGATGGTGACAAGCGATATATCCTTGCCCCCGATGGGCTTGAGATTGAAGCTGCTATTCTTTCTGGTCCTGAAGCACCAGTAGCACCTGGAAATTCCCTTCCACTTTCGATTATTCCCACTGGTACACCGATCCACAATGTTGAATTACAGCCTGGTCGCGGAGGGCAGCTTGGGCGTTCAGCTGGGGCTATGATTCGTCTGATGGCTCGCGATCAAGGCTATGCTTTGTTACGTATGCCATCGGGTGAGATGCGTCAGGTGCCAGAGAACTGCCTCGCGACTATCGGTAGTGTTGGGAACCCCGAGCACAGTCAGATCAAGCTTGGGAAGGCAGGCCGTAACCGTCACCGCGGACGTCGTCCGAAGGTACGTGGATCTGTCATGAACCCGGTTGATCACCCGCACGGTGGTGGTGAAGGTAAGGCACCGGTTGGTATGGCTGGGCCGAAGACACCGTGGGGTAAACCTGCTCTAGGGTTCCGCACGCGCCGTAATAAGAGCACGGATAAATATATCGTTCGTAGGCGCGGCCTGGGTCGGCGATAGGAGACCTCACGATGTCACGTTCTACAAAGAAGGGGCCTTTTGTGCATCCGAAGTTGATGCGGAAGGTACTGGAAGCACAGGCAAATGGGAGCAAAGAAGTGATTCGTACGTGGTCGAGAGCATCGACGATCCTTCCCGAGATGGTTGGACTGACGATTGCTGTCCATGACGGTCGGCGGCATATTCCTGTGTTTTGCACGGAGAATATGGTTGGTCACAAGCTAGGAGAATTTTCGTTCACTCGAACATTTCGGGGCCATCGCGGTCGCTCGGAGAGTATTTCGCGTCCTCGCTAGGGCGGCGAATAGCTATAACAGGAAGAAAATATGGAAGTCAGGGCCCTCGCCACAGACCAACCAGTATCGCCGCGCAAGGTGCGTTTGGTGCTTGATCAAATCGAGGGTATGCCGGTTACAGACGCGCTTGCGCTGCTCGAATTCCTACCTGCACCGTCAGCGAGGATGGTTCATAAGGTGGTTCGCTCAGCAGCTGCGAACGCGGAGAACAACTTCGATCTTAATCCTGACGGACTTGTCATAAAGCGAGCAGTTGCTGATGAAGGTCGCATGCTAAAGCGTTTCAAGGCTCGTTCACGCGGGCGTGTCGCACCTCGCCTAAGGCGTTATGCGCACATCGAGGTAATCGTTGAGGGAGATCAGTACTAATAATGGGGCGAAAAGTTCATCCTTACGGTTTTCGAGTAGGCGTCTACAAAGACTGGCAGTCTAAGTGGTTTGCAGAGCGAGGGTACGCGGAGCTTGTAGCAGAAGATCTAAAGCTACGAAATCTCATTCTTGACACTGTTCCCGAGGCGGGAGTTTCTCAAATTTTGATTGACCGAAATGCGAACCAGATCACGATGACTGTGAAGACCGCTAAACCTGGAATTGTGATTGGCCGTGGCGGACAGAATGCTGAGATGCTTCGGACCCTGCTCCAGAGTTCGACTGAAAAGCGGGTGCGACTAAATATCGAGGAGATTCGAGTTCCTGAGCTGGATGCGTATTTGGTGGCACGTTCTGTAGCAGACCAGCTGGAGCGGCGTGTTGCTTTCCGACGGGCGATGAAACAAGGCGTTCAGAGGACAATGCAACGAGGAGCCTTGGGGTGTCGTGTCAAGATTGGTGGTCGTCTAGGTGGTTCTGAGATGTCTCGATCTGAACAGGAGATGCAAGGTCGCGTACCACTCCACACTCTGCGTGCGGACATCGACTACGGTCTGGCTGAGGCACGAACTTCTTATGGAGTAATTGGTGTGAAATGTTGGCTCTATAAGGGCGATGTGTCGGGTGATGCAAATCCACTCGGCCTTATTTCAGTCGAAGGTTCGGAGTCATAACCGATGTTGATGCCGAAGCGGACAAAATATCGGAAACAATTCCGAGGCAAACGTCGCGGTGCCGCGCAGACCGGTAACACGGTTGTGTTTGGTGAGTTCGGTTTGCAGGCACAGACCACAGCTTGGATAGATTCTCGCCAGATAGAAGCTGCACGTCGTGCAATTACTGGCTCTCTTAGGCGTGGTGGGAAAGTGTGGATTCGTATCTTCCCAGACAAACCGGTGACGAAAAAGCCGGTTGAGGTACGGATGGGTAAGGGTAAGGGTGCAACTGATCGTTGGGTTGCTGTCGTGAAACGAGGTCGTGTCATTTTTGAGATCGCTGGCGTTCCTGAGGATGCGGCTCGTGAAGCATTCCGTCGAGCTCATCATAAATTGCCTGTAAAGACGCAAGTGATAACTCGCGAGGAGACATTCTGATGGCTTCTGAGCAGGCAACTGAGCTTCGCGCTCGAACCGACGAAGAATTAGAGGGCGAGTTAGAGGAAGCTCATCAAGCGTTGTTCAATCTGCGTTTTCAGGCCGCAACGCGGCAATTAGCTAACGTGGCGCAAGTGCGTAATGCACGCCGCCGTATCGCTCGGATTAAGACATTACTAAATGAGCGTTCGATTCTCGCAGCTGCGGACGCCGATAACGATGAGGCATAGGGGATATTGAATGGCTGAAGAGCAGGTGATTAACCGTAAAATACGTGTTGGTACAGTAGTTTCTGATATTAACGATCAGACTTTAGTAGTCGAAGTGGAACGTGCATCGCGTCACCGAATCTACCGTAAGGTGATTCGGCGCACGAAGCGATATCACGTACACGACGAACAGAATACTGCTACCCGTGGTGATTTCGTAAGTATTGAAGAGTGTCGTCCAGTCAGTAAGCTCAAACGGTGGCGCCTTGTAGAAGTTCTGACCGAGCGAGCAGTCGCCGAAGTGGCGCCGGAGTCAATCGGCCAAGAAGTTGTCGATGAAGTGCAGCGCAGTGCCGCTCGCGCTGTTGCTGAAGCTGAGACGAGCTCTACTGATGGCGGCGCATTGGTCGATAATACGGGGATTGATATCACTGATAGTGTGACTCCCGATGAAATGCCAGCAACTGAAGAGCTAGCTGAGGTTAGTGATTCGGATGAGGCAGTTGCAGCAAGCGAGACTGAAGAAGAGCAGAAGGCTGATTAGCAATGATTCAGCAAGAGTCACGCGTTACTGTAGCCGACAACACTGGCGCTCGCGAAGTGCTTTGTATCCGTGTACTTGGTGGAACTCGTCGGCGTTACGCCCGTGTTGGCGATGCGATTGTAGCGACCGTAAAAGATGCTCAACCTAACGGTACCGTTCGTAAGGGCGATGTTGTACGTGCTGTGATCGTGCGCACTCGTCAACCGGTGCGTCGTTCTGATGGTT
>DKLZ01000026.1 GCA_002455955.1 Dehalococcoidia bacterium UBA6627 | reverse complement strand
AACAATCGGCGGTAAAACTGGTACAGCAGAATTTGGTCTACCGTATGCCGACGGTGAGTTCGATACTCACGCTTGGTACATCGGTTTCGCGCCTTTCGAAAACCCGGAAATCGCCGTTGCTGTCTATGTTGAACATGGGATCGGTTCGTATGAAGCAGCCCCTGTAGCAAAAGCAATGTTCGAACATTACTTCGACATCCCTACGAGTGAATGATGAATCACACGTTGCGACGAGCATTCACTCGCCAAGATCGATTGATAGGAGATCCTTTTCTCATTTGCGCAGGTGCACTTTTAGGAACGATCGGTCTGCTCTCGCTTCATGGTGCAACGCTATCGGAAGACGTCCGTGTATCGGATGATGTAATACAGCAATCCGTATTCATGAGCATCGGTGCAGTAGTATTAATTGTTGTAGCACGTTTCGATTACCGCTTATTAAGGCTTTCCTGGCTCCCGATCATCGCTATAGGCCTCTCTGCAATCGCGCTAGTGTTAGTTTTGATCATCGGCTCAACTGCTTTTGGAGCACGCCGCTGGTTTCTTATTGGCGGGTACAGCTTGCAACCATCAGAATTTGCGAAACTAGCGACAGTCGTCGCAATCGCAGCGTTTGCGTCCTATCACAACGCATCGTCACGGTGGTTCACCGTGTTATTGATCGCGTTTCTCGTCCCGGCTGGCTTGATCCTCATTGAGCCTGATCTGGGTAGTGCTCTCGTTCTTGGAACAGCATGGCTTGTGCTGATGATCGCTTGGCCATTATCCATAAAAGGATTATGGGCTATTGCGGCAACAGTGATCGCGTTTGTCCCGTTAGCATTCGCGCTAGCGGTTCCCGGATATCAACGTGAACGCCTAGCTGTCTTCTTCGATCCCGAGCGTGATCCTCTAGGAAGTGGTTTTACGCTGCGCCAAGTTGAAGTAGCACTAGGAGCAGGTGGCATTACAGGACGAGGTTTCGAAATTACTGAATCTGCACTATCGGGGCTAGCTACCCGGAATTCAGACTTTGCACTCGCTCAAATAGGTGAACAATTCGGTTTGGTTGGAACCATAAGCGTTATTCTGGGATTCTCCCTAATCGCTTGGCGCGGCCTCATAATCGCAAATTCGGCCTCGGACCGTTTCGGCAAACTGCTCGCATTAGGACTGACCTCACTCCTTATCGTCCAAGCAATGTTGCATATTGCTGTAAACGTCCGCCTGTTCCCTGCAACAGGTATCCCACTTCCCTTTATTTCGCTTGGTGGTTCCTCAATGGTCGCCGCATGCGCAATACTCGGATTGCTGATCAGCATCGCTTCAAGACACCCTGCAGATCCTCTCGAACGTTGGAGTGGAGAACGCTGGGTCTGAAAAACACGCACAGGAAAAAAAACTAAAATACCGCTCTCAATAAACTACGATGTAAGCGCAGGAGCCGCCGACTCTGCCGATTCAGGAGGTTCCGGAGTTTCGGGCGGTTCTGATGAATCTGAAGATTCCACGATACGTTCTATCTTGACCTTGTCTTCGGCGTAGTCAATGCGAATCGTGTCACCTTCTTGGTAGGTGGAATCCAACATTTCATCTGACAGTGGATCCTCAACCTGATTCTGGATCACACGACGCAGCGGCCTTGCCCCAAAGACTTCATCAAAACCTTCTTCACCAAGATAATCAAGTAACGCCGACGTTACCTCGAGCTGCATTGACTTGTCGCTCAAATTCGATCGGAGATCATTCAGCTGCAAGTCCACGATTTTTCGTATGTGATCTTGGTTCAGCGAATGGAAGACTACATGCTGATCGATACGGTTGATGAATTCAGGACGAAATACCCTCTTCATCTCTTCTTCAACGCGATCTTTCATACGTCGATACCGATCTTCAGCGTTCTTTTCCTCGTCAGCTGCGGTCGCAAACCCTACCCGTGAATCCTTGCGGATCAGATCAGATCCAACATTCGAAGTCATGATAATGATCGTGTTCCGGAAATCGACCTTTCGCCCTTTTGCATCGGACAAATGACCGTCATCAAATATCTGTAACAACATGTTAAAGACATCTGGGTGTGCTTTTTCGATCTCGTCAAGAAGGATCAGGCAATAGTTCTTTCGGCGAACTAAATCGGTGAGCTGTCCGCCATCATCATATCCGACATAGCCTGGAGGTGAACCTACGAGCCGTGAAACAGTGTGCTTCTCCATGAATTCAGACATATCAATACGAACAATATTATCCTTCGAGCCAAACATGAACTCGCCGAGCATCTGTGCTAAATAGGTCTTCCCTACCCCTGTAGGACCAAGGAACATAAAGACTCCAATTGGACGCTTTGGGTCTTTCAATCCAGCACTAGCGCGGCGAACTGCCTTCGATACGGCTCCTACAGCTTCTTCCTGACCGATCACTTCATCCTTCAGGTAGGTTTCCATCTCCAATAGACGTTGCGACTCTTCAGCAGCGATTCTAGTGAGCGGGACTCCAGTCCATTGTGAAATGACATCACGAATATCATCTTCGGTGACAATTACTTGATCGGCCTCGCGCTCACTTTCCATCTCTTTCTCAAGTTCTTCGAGCTCAGTCTGTAAACGCACCTCACGCTCTCGCAGATCAGCAGCAACCTCATACTGCTGATTTGCTATTGCATCATCCTTCTCTCGACGAAGGGTTTCCAGACCTTTCGCCACCTCACGAACTGCTGGTGGCGTAGCATATCGACGAATGCGGACACGCGCGGATGCCTCATCGATAAGGTCAATAGCCTTGTCCGGAAGAAAACGGTCAGCAACATAACGAGAGGACAACTCGGAAGCAGCCTGCAAAGCTTCGTCAGAAATCTTGAGTTTGTGATGCTCCTCGTATGCCGAACGTACACCTGTCAGTATCTCAATAGTATCTTCTATTGAAGGTTCATCGACCATGACGGGCTGAAAGCGTCGCTCTAACGCAGCATCACGCTCAATGTGCTTACGATATTCGTCAAGTGTGGTCGCTCCAACAGCTTGGATCTCACCACGAGAAAGTGCCGGCTTAAGAATATTCGCAGCGTCGACAGCTCCTTCAGCAGCACCAGCACCGACAAGCATGTGTAACTCGTCTATAAAGAGAACACAGTTCCCCGAAGATTTGATTTCCTCAATCACCTTCTTAAGACGTTCTTCGAATTCTCCTCGATATTTCGTTCCAGCGACAAGCAGGCCTATGTCGAGCGTGAGCATCCGACTACCGAGAATCGTGTCCGGTACCTCGCCCGCGACAATACGATGCGCAAGTCCTTCAGCTATCGCGGTCTTGCCAACACCTGGTTCTCCGATCAGCACTGGGTTGTTCTTGGTGCGTCGAGAAAGAATCTGTATAACTCGCTCAATTTCATCATCACGACCAACGATGGGATCGAGTTGTCCAGCTCGTGCCATTTCCGTTAGGTCGACTCCAAGTTGATCGAGTGTTGGAGTACGGGCCGAACGCTGTCCAGCAGCCGCTGCTTGCTGACCTTGCGGCTGATTCTGTGCCAGAATCCGAGTCGTTTCACCTCGAACCCGCTCAAGATTGACCCCAAGACTCTCGAGAACTCCGGCTGCTATCCCTTCACCTTCGCGTACGAGACCGAGCAATAGATGCTCAGTGCCTATGTAAGAATGAGAAAGTCGACGGGCTTCGTCGACAGCGAGCTCGATAACCTTCTTAGCACGAGGTGTCAGGCCAATTTCTCCAGTTGACTGCCGATCGCCGCGACCGATTATAAATTCAACTGCAGAGCGAACCTTATCCAACTCAACACCGAGATTCGACAGCACTTTCGCTGCTACACCATCACCTTCGCGAACGAGGCCAAGCAACAGATGTTCAGTACCAATGTAGCTGTGGTTAAAACGCTGTGCTTCTTCTTGCGCAAGGGTCAGCACCCTACGGGCACGTTCCGTGAACTTGTCGAATCGGTCAGCCATTCGGGGCTCCGTTCGTATCCGGATTTAAGGCTATCACAGGGGAATTTGAGCATCGATAACCAAGAGGCAAAAAAAAACTTCAAACTGCAAAACGACACTCTCTGCCTGCGGCAAGCCAGTAATCAATCAATCGCTCCATGGCCTAGTAAGATCTGCTTAAGTAGCTTGCGTATCCGCAGTCTCATTATCAGCCGAATCTTCCTCCGCTACGGTGTC
>DKLZ01000003.1 GCA_002455955.1 Dehalococcoidia bacterium UBA6627 | reverse complement strand
AGTGGCGCGAGAAATGGGCGCCTTGACGATCGGAGTCGTCACAAAACCATTTAGTTTCGAGGGAGCAAAGCGCCGACAGCAAGCCGAAGATGGCGTTCGTGACCTGCAGGACAAAGTCGACACCCTGATAATTATCCCTAACGATCGACTACTTCAGCTCAACGCTGAAGACCTATCGATCGAAGCGGCATTCCGAGCAGCCGATGACGTATTACGGCAAGGCATCCAAGGGATTAGTGACCTAATCACAGTCCCAGGAATGGTCAACCTCGATTTCGCAGATGTACGGAAGATTATGACGGATGCCGGTCCTGCATTGATGGCAATAGGTCATGGCCAGGGTGAGCAACGTGCGATCGAGGCTGCTCGGGAAGCAATATCAAGTCCACTACTAGAGGTCGACATCACTGGAGCAACTGGTGTGCTTTTCAATGTGACAGGACCAAAAAACCTCAGCTTGCGTGAACTCGATGCAGCCGCAAGAGTAATCGCTGAGGTGGTAGACCCCGATGCAGAAATCATCTTCGGTACTAGCATCGACGACACACTTGCCGACGATGTAAGAATCACAGTTCTGGCTACCGGATTCAGTGGCAATAGACCGACGACAATGCGCCGCGCTATCGAAGAGATCGAAGAACCGACAATGGAAACGCCTCTCAAACTTGGTGAGATTACTCCAGATCCACTGTCGGATGATTCATTAGATGAAGCTGACTTACCGACATTCCTCAGGCGATCTTTTCCCAGTCGATAGGAGGCTCCCACAGAATTAGCAGGCAACTTTTAACTAAAACCAAATTTCCCCAGTTAAGAGTTGCCTGCCGTTAGCTTCCTTCTCGAGAATTACCACAGCCCGTCAACGTAATTGTGGGTAGATGGGGACAACTCCCTAACAGGGTGTTGACGGGCACCGTTGTTTAATCATCGATAGGCGTGGTCTACTCCGACCACCCCCAGAAAATGCAATCGGATCAACCGCTCCCTTTGGCCGTGGAGGCCCATCGTCGTATGAACTGTCCGTTCTGTGGCAAAGATGTCAGCAACGAGACCAACATCACAGAAACCAGAATGGGGGCAAAAGGTATCCACCGCCGCCGGCAGTGCCCTAGCTGTGACGAACTGTTCACGACCTATGAGCAAACCCAAGAATCGCTAGTCATGGTCGTAAAAAGAGATGGACGACGAGAGGAGTTCCAGCGCGAAAAGTTGCTAACCAGCCTAAGAATTGCAACACGCAAGCGGCCATTACCAGAAGGAGCACTGATAGCGATCGTCGAGGACATAGAAAGACGAGTGCTAGGTGCCGATCGAGGTGAAGTAAGTAGCAGAATTCTGAGTGAGATGGTTATCTCACGTCTCAAGGATCTTGACCCGATAGCGTATATGCGCTTCGCCTCTCTCTATCATCAATTTGTCTCAATTGAACAGATGCTTGAGGAGTTAGGACGTATAGCACTCTCACCGGACTTGCCGGCACCAGAACAAGCACGGATGTTCGCGGAAGATAGTGACTACCTAGAAACGGGAGAACCCATTAATCTCGAGGTGCATCGCGGTTTGAATAGGATAGCCGCCCACTGAATCTCCATTACTCAGATCCCACTCTTGTGAACTCACGGGAACTGCGATCAGCCTGGTGGCACGTCCACCCTTTAGCGTGATGGCAAGTTATCAGGAGAAATTCTCTTGATCCTCAAAGGCCGTACTCAACTCCCCGTCAGAATCGCTTAGATTGATCGAATCTGGCAGTAATCATAGATGCAGACCAATACCTTCCCTTCAACTTGATGAGTGGGTACCTCACGATAATCGCTACGACAAAAATCGAGTAGACAACAGGTCGCTATAAACTACTGAACAAAATTCGAAGCATTCCTAGGGGTACACTTACATATGGTAGGTGTCACTATGAGCTACGGTTATGAGCCACCGGAACAGGATTCATCGGGAGCTTGGTCCGAGATTTTTCTGATGTCGAAGATTATGTTTTCTTTACTGATTCCGATAGTTGGCGCACTTCTCGGGGTATTGTTTCTGGTAGTCACGACTTTCTTTCTCTTTGCTACTCATTTCCTACTCGGGTTAATCATTCCAATTTGTACTTTGATAGGTATCGTTTACTTCTTTTTGCGTGGACGTAAAAATTTCTCCGAAGAACTCGCACGTATCAACAGTGAATAACTACTAGCAATGACCACTTCACTTTCGGAAATAAATGTGATCGCATCCAACCTCAAAACTGTCCGCAATACTGTCCGATCAGCATGCGAGCGAGTCGGTCGTGACCCATCAGAAGTAACGATCGTTGGTGTGACTAAAACTCACGGTTTAAATGCAATATCGGGTGCTCTCGCTGCTGGCTTAACTAACCTCGGTGAGAATCGAGCACAAGAATTCGTTCCTAAAGCTCTTGCATACGAATCTTCACCCAAAAACGAAAATCCCGCAGGTAAAGCAGTGCAAAAGTTAACCTGGCACTTCATCGGGCACCTGCAAAGAAACAAGGCACGCCAGGTGATCCCACACCTCAACACACTACACTCACTCGACTCAGAATTATTGGTTCACGAGATTTCTAAGCGCTGGGCATCAGGAAACCGACCTATTTCAGGAAAACCGATACGGTGCTTCCTTGAGGTAAACATCACTGGCGAAAGTCAGAAATATGGTGTTCCACCAAAGGAAATCGAACAGCTACTTCAGATAACTCAGAATTGTGATGCTCTTGAACCGATTGGTTTAATGACCGTAGCGCCACAAACAGATAATCCAGAGTTAGTACGTCCTGTATTCCGTGAGCTGTATAAACTCGCCTCGGTACACGGGCTGGATGAACTGTCAATGGGAATGACCAACGATTATGAGATAGCAATCGAAGAAGGGGCGACTGCAGTGCGAATCGGAAGGGCCATCTTTGGCACGCGTACCAGTTAACCTAACTGTCGATATCAAACAGCACTAAGCAGTGTAGGCGGATGGAGCAGCGATGCGAGTCGGAATCCTCGGCGGCGGTTTCATGGGAGAGGCGTTCATTAAGGGGCTTCTACGAGCTAATATCTCCTCTGCAAATGAGATAGTCGTTGCGGAGATCAGTCAACCACGCCGCTCAAAGCTACTTGAATATGGTGTTCGCCTCGAGACTGACCTGAAAAGCGCTTGTATCGATGCCGAATTAGTTCTGATCGCATTGAAGCCACAGGATTTGGAAGCAATCGCTACGCTTCGTGGTGAGATAGCCCCTAGTACACTCCTCGTTTCAATTGCAGCAGGAACGCCGCTAAGTAAGCTGCAGCAGATCAGCCTCCATAAACAAGTCGTCCGGGTAATGCCGAACCTTCCAGCTGCCATTGGTGAGGGTGCAGCAGTCTATCTAGCTGCACCTGAAGTGACTGAGGCTCAGCGTATTCTCCTTCACAATATGCTAGAGGCTGTCGCTACAGTTGCTATCGAGGCAGTAGACGACCAATCGGTCGACCTCGCAACAGCCCTCCACGGTTCTGGCCCTGCTTATGTCTATCTGATTATCGAAGCGTTAGTCGACGCCGCAACTGAACTCGGAATGGCACGTTCAGATGCAACTACCTTAGTGTTAGCGACAGTCGCAGGATCGGCGCGCTACGCTATCGAAAGCGGATCAGAACCGGCTGAACTCCGAAAAGCGGTTACATCACCCGGCGGTACCACCGCAGCTGCTCTAGCAGAAATCGAGTCAGCAGGTGTTCGGAGTGCCTTCAGTAACGCCGTCAACGCAGCCTTTCAGCGAGCGAATGAGCTTGCTGAAAATGGTGATTAAGATCGAAAATATGATGATTCATACGTGGATACCTTCGACATCACGGCCATGACAAGGAGCATATCTTGAGCATCTTAATCGGTTTGTGTTCAATGTTTGTACATTTACTCGCCTTTGCAATTCTGGCACGCGCAGTCACCAGTTGGCTCCCAATAGACAGAAACGGACCAGTTGTCCGAGCGTTGGATGCAATCACCGACCCAGTTCTTGATCCGTTACGACGTGTAATCCCCACCATTGGCATGATCGACATTACACCAATGGTTGCAATGATTATGTTGTTCGCGATCGGAGGAGCACTTGAGGGTGCTGCTTAGCGGAATTGCCACGAACCACCCTTCTGTAATTCTTCAATACTCAATGCACCTATAGTGCTCGGTAATAACGTATTACTAAAAGAATACTTGACTTAGAACTCATGTTCTATTAGTGTTCGGAACGCGGCAGGGTTTATTGATCCAACGCCTTCCAGGGCTGACTACGAGAGGTACCACCGCTATGGCAAAGTCCAAAAAGTCCGAAATTTCCAAACGGGAAAGCGATCTCGATCTAGCACTAGAACAAATCACTAAAGATTTCGGCAAAGGCGCTGTGATGCGACTTGGAGACCCTGAAGCCGCAATCCAAGTCTCTTCGATTCCAACAGGAGCTTTGTCGCTCGATATAGCACTCGGCATCGGTGGGATTCCGCGTGGCCGAATCACAGAGATATTCGGTCCTGAATCAGCTGGCAAATCTACCCTTGCACAACACATTCTCGCTGAGTCACAGAAACGTGGCGGCACCGCCGCTTATATCGACGTCGAGCACGCAATGGATCCTGAATACGCTGCCGCGTGTGGCATCAACATCGACGACCTTCTCATCTCGCAGCCTGACACCGGAGAACAAGCTCTTGAAATTTGCGAAGCGTTAATTCGCTCGGGAGCAATTGACCTCGTTGTCATTGATTCTGTTGCTGCACTTGTGCCACGTGCTGAAATCGAGGGGGACATGGGGGACTCCTTGCCTGGACTACAAGCACGTCTCATGTCACAGGCAATGCGAAAGCTTACTTCGGCAGTTGGTCGTAATAACACTGCATTAGTCTTCATTAATCAGCTCCGCGAGAAGATCGGTGTAATGTTCGGCAGCCCTGAGACCACTCCCGGTGGTCGAGCTCTAAAGTTTTACTCATCGGTAAGGATCGATATCCGCCGAATCGAATCTCTGAAGGATGGCCAAAACTTTATTGGGAACCGTGTTCGCTGCAAGGTCGTAAAGAATAAAGTTGCACCACCGTTCCGACAGTCAGAATTCGACATACTCTTCACTACCGATCTCCACGGAATCAACCGCCACGGAGACATTTTGGATTTAAGTGTCGAGTACGACGTCGTCAAAAAGCTCGGTTCATTCTATTCCTACGGTGATACCCGTCTTGGTCAGGGACGAATGAACTCCGCGACTTACTTGCGAGAACATCATGAGCTTGCCGAGGAAATTGAGGCTCAAGTCCGCATTGCCGCCGGACTTGAATTATCACCAGCAAAAGAAGATTCGGCGATTAATGAAACCGCAACCAACGACGCCCTAACCGAAAACGCGCAACTTGCGATCGATGCATAGCAGCTGATAACAATGCCAGTTGTTCGTAGTATCGATCAGCGACAATTCGGTGTCGCCCGCATTTGGGTTGACGATGCTGATCCAGTCGAACTACCTCTCGAGTCCTTACTCGAACACAACCTTCAGATGGGACAACAGCTAGATTACGACCGCTGGAACACCATCCAATTCGAGGGGCGCAGTCGAATTGCGGTACAGCGTGCCCTCGGCTTCCTTGCGAAGCGGCAGCGCACTGTCAAAGCGTTACGCGCACATCTGTCAGCAGACTTTACAGAAGAAGAGAGTGCGCATGCTATCAATCGCATCACCGAGCTTGGTTATGCCGATGACAGATCATGGGCCAAAGCCTATCTCACAAGACAACGATCACACGGTCGAAGTCGCTCGATGCTTACCCGTGAGTTACGAGCCGAAGGCATCTCAACAGAAGACCTGGAAATAGTCCTCGCATCACACGATGATCGTTCAGCTGCAGTCGAAGCAGTTCGTAAACGCTCGGCAGCATTAACAAAACTTGACGCCGATGTTCGAAAGCGCCGTCTCTACGCATACCTCCAGCGCCGTGGATTTGATCCGGAAATGATTAGTTACGCGATCTCGATCGTCAATGACCAGAATTGACGAAATTACAAAACCACTCGTCTAGAAAAGGCATTGATTCCAAATCGAACGACAATACTAGAGCTCAATATCTAAATCCGACTTACCATCCCATGAACGCCTAGCAGTGCTACGATGCACGAACAACACCTCCGTTGTTTATTACACGGAACAATATTATTTCAGCCGAGCGCGACGCAACGACGGCGCGACGGTAGTCGAAGCGGAACATTCATGGACATCCTGATATCTGTGATCATCGCCGTAGGAATATTTGCCCTCGGCGGAACTACCGTCCTCATTTACATTCGGGCTAGTAGTAGTGGCGTACTTAAGCGTGCTGAGGATGAAGCCACCGGCATAATCGGTGATGCAAGGCGTGAAGCGCAAGAATTGACACTCGAAGCTGAAAGAGAATCACTTAACCGCCGCCAAGATGGTGAAACTGAAGCTCGCGAGGCTCGACGTGAATTAACACGAGCAGAGCGTCGATTAGAACAACGTGAGACAGCACTCGACAGACGCGCCGAGCAACTCGATCACAATGAGCAATCGATGCGTGAACGATCTGCAGGACTAGATGAGAAAGACCGAAATCTCGACAAACAAGAACGTATGAAACGCACCCAACTTGAAGAAATTTCACAGCTGACTACAAGTGAGGCGAGAGAACGGTTACTCAACGATCTCGATGGGGAGTTACGAGACGAAGCAGCTCGTCGCGTTCGAGCGATGGAACAGTCAGTGAAGAACGAAGCAGACACGCGGGCACGGAAAATCCTAGCGACTGTAATGCAGCGAATGACTTCGCAAGTCACGGCTGAGACGACAGTCAGTAGTGTGCCATTACCTTCTGACGATCTGAAGGGCCGCATCATCGGACGTGAAGGCCGCAATATACGTGCTTTTGAATCAGCTACCGGCTGTGACTTAATCATTGATGACACCCCAGGTTTAGTCACCATCTCTGGCTTCGACCCGGTGCGTCGCGAGATTGCTCGTCTAGCACTTACAAAGCTAGTACAGGATGGTCGCATTCAACCGCTTCGAATCGAAGAATCTGTCAATAACGCACGTGCAGATGTGGAACAAACTGTTCAGGAAGCAGGAGAACGCGTCCTGGTCGACGCGGAAGTTCCAACGCTTCATCCGGAAATCGTGAAGACTCTAGGACGACTAAAATTTCGTTATTCGTATGGACAGAACCAGCTGCGACACGCACTTGAAACCTCATGGCTCGCCGCTGCACTCGCTATCGAACTGGGAGCAGATGTAGAAGTTGCTCGTGCAGGTGGTTTGCTTCACGACCTTGGCAAGGCAATCGACCGCGAGACAGAGGGAACTCACGCACTAATCGGCGCTGACATAGCGAAACGATTCAGTGTGAATAGAGAGATCGTCCACTGCATTGAAGCTCACCATGAAGAAGTGCGCCCTGACACAGTCGAAGCATTGATCGTGATATGCGCCGACGCAATGTCAGGTAGCCGTCCAGGGGCTCGACGCGATTCTGCTGAGCAATACATTAAACGGCTTGAAGAGCTCGAGGCAATAGCGAACTCTTATGACGGTGTCGAAGAGGCATTCGCAATCCAAGCCGGACGCGAGGTACGCATTATAGTGCGCCCTGAAACAATAGATGACGTAGCAGCCACACGACTCGCACGAGACGTCTCACTCAAAATCGAAGAGACCGTCCAGTATCCAGGAGAGATCAAAGTCACGGTAATTCGTGAAACGCGATCCTCAGCGGTCGCTCACTAATTCCACCGAACTCGCTAGGCAACTTCAGCAAATCAGGTCACGATAACGTAGCCTTTTGAGATGAACGAACATTCCTCCCCGGCTGAAGAACGCGACCTGATTGAACCATCTGTGTTCACTTGCAAGTCATCCTGGCATGCCGAAAGTGCACTTACATGCGGACGGTGCAACGCGATCATCTGCCCTGACTGCCTCGTACACGCACCAGGTGGCACTCGTTGCAAACCCTGTGCCAACCTGCGCCGTCCCCCGATGTATGAAGTCGGCCTTCAACACTACCTACGTTCAAGTGCGATCACCATGGCGTTAGCTATTCCGTTAGGTGTAATCGGAGCGCTGATCTTGCCATTCGGTGGTATGGGTTTTTTTGGGATTCTCATCGGAATTTTGACCGGTAGCGTTATGGGCTCTCTGCTAGCGTCAGCAATCAGTTGGGCTACTAACGGTAAACGTGGACCGATGATGCAGACCTTAGCAATCGTTGGGGTCGGCATAATACTTTTGACACGCTTCTTGCTCACTGGCTTGCCATTCGAACTATTGCATATCGATCTGATCGGCTGGACCATAGGTACCCTGGCAGCATGTGTCGCCTATCAAAAGTTACAGTAGTGGTTGGGCATAACACATGCTCGAAAGCGCTAGGCCGACCTAGAATAACGCTCCGACCATCGTTAGCTAATACGGTCCACAAGCACCAGTGCAAACAACAGCCCAAAGCTGACAACAGACACAGCGCCGACACGCCATAGTTCAGAAATAAGATGCGGCGACTCACGCTGAACGTAACGAAGTGGCCGTTCATCTCGCGATAGAGCCTCTTCCGCTACCTCAGCTGTACCGGAATAAGTTGGACGAGGTGGAAGACTTCGTGACTTACGTCGCCGTCTCGGAGTACGAGGCATCGGTGCTCCTAGAAACTTAAATCATCGCTTCTATCTATTCTCCCCGTTGACCAGTGTGCAGGGAAGGCCTTAATGTCGAATCTTACGCGGCCCCGTAGTGTAGCGGTCTAACACGCCACCCTGTCACGGTGGAGAGCGGCGGTTCGAATCCGCTCGGGGTCGCCACGTAACAACATCGAAGCTGCTGCCCTCATCCTCCACAACCACTTCGGTATCCTAAGACTGTTACGCTAACGCCTCGATAACCAGATGAACGTATTTTGATACACGACACATTGGCTTCGAGTGGTGCGCCTGAACAGCTGCGCCTCGTATTTTCTAAGTGAGCCCGGACGATAGAGAAAGGTAACAGCATGCAACCGCTCGAAGGTGTTCGTGTCGTCGAGGTGGCAACGGCTGTCCAAGGCCCTGCTGTGGGCGGATTTCTGGCTGACATGGGTGCTGATGTAATCAAGATTGAACCGCCCCGAGGCGATGCTAATCGTTGGTACCGTGGCCATCAGAACACATTGCCCGACGAAGTCTTAGGAACACAGTTCATCGGCGTAGGGAGCGGTAAACGTTCTATCTCTCTTGATATCCACACTGATCTGGGTAAGGAGGTTGTGTACCGTCTCGTTGATCGCGCAGACATCTTTTTCAGTAACTACCGTGAAGAAGCCCTGGGCCGCATGGGTTTGAGCTATGAGACGCTAGCAAAACGAAACAAACAGCTAATCTATGGAGTTGCGAACGGGTTCGGCCACAAGGGCCCCGATCGAACGAAACCCATGTCTGACCAGTACGCACAGGCTCGCAGTGGTATCGCAGGTGTTACAGGCGCACCTGAGAGCGAAACCATAATTCCTGGCGCTATCATCGGTGATACTGCGGGCGCACTCTCACTCACGCTGGGAATTATGGTTGCCTTCGCTGCCAGAGAACGTCACGGCTTACTGAAAAAGGTTTCAACTTCAGCCTATGGTGCGCTCCTGTGGATGCAATCCTGGGAAGTCAACCACACATCCTTGACCGGTAACTTGCCTCAGAAATTAGGGCCGTTTCATCCAATTTCTACTGGGGTTACAGGTATCTACGAGACCTCAGACGGTGGAGCGTTCTGCATCGGTTTCGGAACCCACGAGGCATGGCTAACCTTCTGTGAGATTGGTGGTATCAGAGAAATTACAACTGACCCCCGCTGGGATTCTCAGGAGAAGATAGGCGCAATGACATTTTCTCCAAACAGGGAATCTGAAAATGAACTGCGGTCACACGTTGCGCAAGCTATGCGCACTATGACCACTGAAGAATGGTCCACATTCTTCGAAGAATTAGGAGAATCAGCTCGCTGCCAACAAGTTCTCAATTACCAAGAAATCCTCGATGACCCACAAGCTCTCGAAAACGGATATATCGTCGAAAAAGAAATCCCGCATGCTGGTCGGCGTAAGGTGGTGGGTAACCCGTTACAGTTCAGTCAAACACCTGCAGTACCCAGTACTCTCTTTTCGGAGCTAGGCGAACACACTCAGGAAATCATGCAGGCCTTGGGATTTTCTCCAGACGAAATTGCATCTCTGGAACAGGACACTATCGCTGGAAGATAGTGCCCTTAACCGTGGCAGACGCATAACGATGAACCACCTTCTGCTAACACGAACCGCCGCCGACAGTTGTGTCGATGAATTCGCAGCGATCGCAGCCCATACTGCAACCATCATCAGACCCATATATTTCCCAGAAACAGGGGAATTGAATCTGAACGGGGACGAGGAACGTGAGATCAACGCCGCTTATATCTCGCCTGATCTGGTCATGGAAGGCGGTTCTGTTCGACGCTTCTTCAATTATCTAGAACTCCTTCCTAACCTGAAATGGGTACACTCGGGATTCGCGGGAATCGACCATCCTGTGTTTGGAAAGCTCCTCAAACGTGGAGTCAAACTCTCCAACTCACCAGGTGCTGCGTCAGAACCAATCGCTCACTCAGCTATGGCAGGGTTGCTGTCGCTAGCGCGACGCTTACCTTACTTCGCAAACCAACAGCACAAACAAATCTGG
>DKLZ01000075.1:1203-85374 GCA_002455955.1 Dehalococcoidia bacterium UBA6627 | reverse complement strand
CAGCATCATCAGGTGATGTCCCTGCAACCGCGAGCTTAGCTGACATGTTCAGAATATTTGCTCAACCGGCTGAGCAACCGGCTGAGCAACCGGCCGAGCAACCGGCTGAGCAACCGGCTGAGCAACCGGCCGAGCAACCGGCGAATGGCTCAGGAATGGACCAGCTGCGTGGCTTTGTAAATGTACCGACTGCAGCTACTGAAGCTCAGCCAGGTGCTCAGCCAGCAAATGCCCCAGAGAGCGGTATTTTCCAGGTATTTGAGAAGTCGACAGCTGATGAAAGTCAGGCAGGTAGTACAGAGCGTGATGTGCCACTTGGCGCTGCTAAGAATTTCTTCTTTGGTCAGGGCCAAACAGATAAAACAGGTGATGTGAATCAGTCAGGTAGCACTTCAGAGACCGATCAACAGACTACTCCGTTAGATGATCGCGAGAATGGAAGGTCGGAAGTGGCACAACCTAGCGCTCCGTCTAATCCCACAACGAGGACAGATGTAGATCAATCGTCAGCAGATGACGATGAGAAAGAGTCGTCTGGGCAGCAGCAGCAGCCTAGTTCCGGATTCTTCGTTGGTACAGATGTAGATCAATCGTCAGCAGATGACGATGAGAAAGAGTCGTCTGGGCAGCAGCAGCCTAGTGCCGGATTCTTTTTTGGTACCGATGTAGATTCTCAGGGGAAATCTCGAGGGGTACAACAGTTGGGCGGAGGATTCTTCACAGGGACGGCACTCAGGTAATAGCGAGGTTCCGTGGGCGGTAATTGAGTGTTGGGACAAATATTGCAACGGTAACTATGGCTGTCACGATAACCAGTAACGTGTGAGGCGCACAGCATAGGAACTTCATCTAATTTCTAGTTCGAAACACTCCCTTTTGACGATCTTGACCTAACATGCGCGAAAGTGAGGCGTCTTTATGAAATTACTGTTCTTTGATGATTTTCGGCTGGGCATTGTACGCGGTGATGAGGTCGTCGATGTGACCTCATCGGTAGAGACCGTGCCACACATAGGACCGGACGATCTGATTAACGGGATTATTGCACGTTTCGATGAGTTTCGGACAGTTCTTGAGGCCGCTGCTGATACTGGTGCTTCGAAGCCACTTGCAACTGTTCGTATCCGACCGCCGTTACCTCGTCCGACGAACATTGTTTGCATGGCTGTGAACTATATGGAGGATGGGACGAGGGATGAACCTGCGCCAATAAATGCATTCACCAAAACACCAGGTTCTGTGATTGGCGATGGTGACACAATGGTGCTTCCCGACGTCCCGGCAACAGTGTTTGAGGGTGAGGCTGAACTGGCGGTTGTAATTGGTCGCCGTGCTGAGGCAGTTAGTGCATCGGACGCGATGGATTACATTTTTGGTTATATGAATTTTGTCGACGGATCGGCTCGCGGACTCGAACCAGCGAATAACAGCTTCTATCAGATGAAGTCACGAGACACATTCGCGCCGATTGGACCATACCTCGTCACGGCGGACGAGATCGCTGACCCGCAACAGCTTCAAATTCAGCTCACAAACAATGGTGTGCTGCGGCAGAACTTCAACACGAATGACATGGCTCATAATATTGCGCGGAGTATTGAGTTTGCGACCTCTGTTCACACCCTCGAACCGGGTGATGTACTCGCAACCGGGACGAATCACCGCGGGCTTCATCCGTTCCAAGATGGTGATCAGATAGAACTAGAGACGGAAGGCCTTGGAAGGCTTCACATCAACATTCGCGATGCTCTGAAGCGGACCTGGCCGCGCGAAACACGTTTAGAGTTGCAGGAGCGAGGTGGACCGGCTACTCCACCTCAAGCGACAGGAAAATACGCGCAGTAGTTGCGTACGGTAGTAATTAGGAATCAGCTTCTAAAGTCGCGGCGCTTGCATTGAGTCTGGGAATATCACTCTGCGTAATTACGTCCGGTCAAAACATTGCGACTGGGTTGACTGGGCTGCCAGTTCCACCTTCTACCGGCAGTGGTAGCACCATTAATAAAAATTCGTAACGTTTTTCTTCGGCACAAGTTTCCGCGAGTGGCTGTAGGAGGGAGTTGTCTAAGAGGCAGACTCCAAACTTGTAAAGTATCGAGTGCACTGGCCAAGGAAGCCCTCCCTCCGGTGATCGATAATCCATCATGTCCCAACCCAAAAGCGAGATGTCGAGATCTCGAATGAACATTGAGCAGGATGCGTCAAGACCTGGGCTAGGTGCCGCTCCTAGATATTTCTCAGGGTGGTCGGTTTGCCAGAGTTCGCGACCGCTGTACACGATGAGTGCATCACCGGCACCGACCTGGATGTTCTGCGCTTCGCTGATTTCGGCAAGTTCTGGTCCGGTTACAGGGCGGTCGATGGTTACATAAGGTTCACCTCGAAATTTCGGGACATCGAAAAGTACACCGCGTGTCACAATTCCACTTTTCCAGTTAGTGATGTCGCCAAATTTGGCACCTTGAGGCGAGACTAGTTCAGAAGGTGAGCGTCCCTGCCAACCGCCGTCGCTATCCCATACATGGCAGAGCGCGTCGACGTGAGTTGTTGAATATCCGTGGTACATGATGCCGTAGTAGTCGACAGCACCGCCGCCTTCTTCACGATCGAACCAGGTCGTGAAGTGCTCTGCTGGCCGAGGGTTAAGCGGTCCTGGTTGTTTGGGCCAGAAGCGGCTGAGGGAGATCGATCGTCCTGATTGGACTAGTTCGACAGCCTCGAGACGCTTTTGGGGGGTGACTAGGTTGATAGCGCCTAGTTGATCATCATCTCCCCAGCGTCCCCAATTACTGCGTTCGCTTAGGAAGCTTTGTACTTCGGAATCGGTTGGTAAATTTGTCATGAATTTGCGGATTCTAACAACAAGAAGTCCTGCGGGTGTTATGCGTCAAGTTTAGCTGGCGCTCAGGATGATCATCTGCGTGTTTATCATTCAGAGTGACAGGTGAGACGAATCAAGAAGTAATCACGTCAAAATGTCCTCGAACATCATTGTTCGTTGTCGGTCTTGATCTCGTTGATTGCTGCGCTTACGGAATCATTTTCCCAGTAGAGAACATGTTTGATGTGCTCTCGAACGGTCCATTCGTCATTGTTACCCCTTAACTCGAGAATCGAGTCATCGCTATTTAGTAACTGCCCCACGAGTTCAGTACGTTCTCTCAACCAGTCGCGAAGAAGATGCGCAAGCTGGGATTCTTGCATCATATTTGCTTCATAACGAGCAGTACTGATCGCACCTGTGTGCGATCGGTCGTGTTCTAAATTATGCACCAGTAACCGGCGAACGCCTCCATCCATTGCGCAGCCATGGCTGCATGCCTTGTCGAGATCGTTGTCGGCGAGTTGTTGCAGAAGGTCGATCGTGTCGCTCATTGAGATGAGAAGTTCGCGCACGAGTGTTTGAGTTTCACGGACGGATGTGCTTTCTGTCATAAGTTCTCCTCCATAGTGTCTCAAAGTGATTCTAGCCAGAGCGTGTCGCTATGAGAGATCGGACGGTGCTTCGCCTTTCGCCTGTTGGCCAAGAACTATCTCAGGTTGTGGCGGAACGCTCGTAGCCGCATGCTGAGAGGTGCGGCGAATGGAGTAGTATGGAACTGGCAATTCAATACCCAGCTGACGTGCTCGGGTCCGATCCAGATGTAATCAGAGTTTTTGTGCAATCTGCTGAGGAGGCAGGGTACCGACGCTTCGTCCTTCCTGAGCATGTGCTTGGTGCCGATCCTGACCGCCCTGGTGGATGGACTGGTCCATACACTTACCACCAGCGCTGGTTAGAACCCTTCGTAACGTTTGGATTTCTTGCTGCGGTGACCAAGCGGATTGAATTGATGACCGGAGTGCTAGTGTTGCCGCAAAGACAAACTGTGTTGGTTGCCAAGCAAGCTGCCCAGGTAGATTTGTTGTTGGGTGGTCGGCTTGTACTCGGAGTCGGTACAGGTTGGAACCCAGTTGAATACCATGGTCTTGGCGAGGACTTTAGCAGCCGAGGGCGCCGTCTCGAAGAACAAATCGTACTTCTTAGAATGCTCTGGGAAGAGAGAGTAATCACGTTCGATGGTGATTTTGATCAGGTTGACCGAGCTGGTATCAATCCACTTCCGACGAATTTAGGTGTGCCAATCTGGATGGGTGGTAGCGGTCAACTGGTTCTTGATCGGATCGGAAGAATGGGCGACGGTTGGTTCCCACTGTTACTAAAGCCAGATGCAACTGCTATGGGTATGGAACGCATTCGGGAAGTAGCGGCCGCTGAAGGACGCGATCCATTCGCAATCGGACTGATGTGCATGGTCACCGAAACTGGGAACCTTGGGAAGCAAGTTGAGATGGCAGGCCGCTATAAGGAAGTAGGGGCGACCTCACTCGTATTATCGGTGCAGTCAGACCCATCGCTGGTCACGCTTGGTCAGCATGTTGAGGCATTTAGCCGATTTGCCGAAGCAGTTCACAGTGCTGTCTAGATTAGCCGACGTGTTTACATAACGTTGTTGAAGCGTTCGAGTTGTCGTTTATAGGCTTCCGCTGGGACGAGAGCGGACTTGGATACCTCTTCGAAGGTATCGCTTATTTCGTGCCATCGATGGATCAGTCGAGTATTTGGTTGCCCTGCTTCAACACTGTCGACCTCGTAGAGGTATTCGACTACACGGCGCTCCGGATTTCTCCAGTTACCGATACTGCGAATATATACGACCAAGTCGATCAAGGATGCTTGTTCGTCTGTAACGCCAGTGTCTGAAATTACCTCAAAAGCAGATTCGACGCCGTTAGCGTGAAGTGAGGTTGCGATCGCATGTCCTGCCAAGCGTGCGGCCTCGAAAATTTGTTGCACGTGCTCTCCCCAAAGGTAGCTGTCAGTGACGGGATGACGTGCGATTTCGGACATCGTCAGATAACCGATTTCTTTTGAGGTGCTAGGAATACCGAGCGAGTCACCGTGTCTGGTTCCAAGCAAGTACACCGGAACATCGGTATCACGTTCTTCGAGTATCGCTTCCATTAGCGTGCTTTTCCCCGCCATCCGAGGGATAGCAACCATCAGTAATGATCGTCGCTCTTCAGCTGCTGCTGCTAGCAACGCAGCCATTCCCGGAGCGAGTGTCCGATTTGAAACCAGATCGCGCAGCGTAAGTTCAGCCATAGTGGATCCGTTCGTATGCATAGTAGTTGAAGAGAAATTGTAAATGTTCAGACGAAGGTAAGTTTTGCGACCATCGACCGATGCCGGCGTATCATTTTGTTTGACAGATGGCGACAAATGATGGTTGAACCATGGTGCATGACACGCTTGTCTTCACAGCAAATCCGCTAACACGTGCTGTACCTCAGGACAGCGACCCTGATTGGTTGACGGCAAGTTTGAACGATCTACGGGGACGCTATCTGATTCTCCGTGATCTCGAAGTTCTTGTTACAAGAGGAAAACGTCCGAAGCTTGTCTGGTGCTCACTAAATCAGCTACCAGTTTTAGACAGCGGTCCGATCTTGCTTGGAGTCGATGCCGGTGTGCCGCACTTCGCCGTCGCACTGGATAGCGAGCCTGTCGAGGGAATAGCTCCCAATATGGAGTACGTCGATGTGCGATCGGTCTCATCGCTTCTCACTATTGGAGAAGCTGCGATCGTAGCGCAGGCGCGTTCGATGGCTGCTTGGCATGCGCGATCAAGGTTTTGTTCGAATTGTGGTAAATCGACTATTTCAATAGAAGGAGGTGGTCGACGCGAATGCAAAGCCTGCAACGAGCGCTATTATCCAAGAGTTGATCCCTCGATCATTGTGCTTGTTGAGCGAGAGGATCACATATTGCTCGTTGGTCGAGTTGGAGGGCCTGATAGGCGACGCTCTTGCGTTGCAGGATTCGTCGAACCAGGAGAATCCATCGAAGAAGCTGTGGGTCGCGAAGTCTTCGAGGAGACCGGCGTTCATATTAATCAAGTGCAATACCGTTACTCTCAGCCGTGGCCGTTTCCGTCTGTGCTAATGATTGGTTGTCGTGCTCTAGCTAGTAGTTCGGATATATCAGTTGACGGTGTAGAAATCGGTCACGCTGACTGGTATGGGCGTGCGCAGGTTCTTGATGCTCTGGCTGGTAAGTCTGATGAATTGGTGGTCCCAGAGCCGATCGCAATCGCTCATCATCTTATCCGTGATTGGGCCACTTTGGTTCAATAGTGATCTTTGTCTTGAATCACGTTGCCGAGCCGTAATTCCTTCGGGCAAGTCAGATGAAGTCATCTCAGTTGTTCACAGAGATTTGTATCAGACGGCGCGTGTTTTAGCGTCATTTGCGCTATCTTGCTGGTGAATCGAGGAGGCGATGTGGCTGGTCGTCTGAAAGACAAATATGCAATTGTTGGTATCGGTCAGACTGAATTCTCGAAGGATTCTGGACGTACAACCCGTGCGCTCGGCGTCGAGGCGGTCAGGATGGCTATGGTGGATGCGGGATTGAGGGCCGACGAGGTCGACGGAATGCTGTCGTACTCAGGTAATGACTCGACCGATTCCCCCACTATTTCAAGTGATCTTGGGATTCGACTTAACTTTTATATGGATGTCAACGGTGGTGGTTCCAGTACAGAAGCTTTGATTGGTCTGGCCATGGGTGCTATCGAGGTCGGTATGTGTAATACCGTGGCGATTTTCCGTGCAATGAACGGGTATACCGAAGCTCGTATTGGTGGCACAGGCCGTCAAACTCCCGTGTTTCGGGGTGCGTCTCTGGATCAGGGAATTTACGGGATGAATTCAGCCGGACAGTCCTTTGCTCCATCGTTTCTTCGACACATGTACGAGTATGGGACGACGAGTGAGCAGGTAGCACATGTGAAAGTCGCTCATAGTAAGCATGCTTCGAACAATCCGAAGGCATATTATCCGGCGCGAGTGACGGTGGAAGATGTGCTGAATTCCCGCTGGATCACTAAACCGTTGCATTTACTTGACTGCTGCGTAGAGACAGACAATGGCAGCGCTTTGATAGTGACAAGTATTGAACGAGCTCGCGATCTGAAGCAAATGCCGGCGGTAATCATGGGTGTTGCTGGTCGTGTCAGTAAACCTCAAGCAGGTTACCACTGGACTCGCGGTCCGATCTCACGAGTGGCGGGCCACTACGCAGCTCCGATCGTATTTGGTCAGGCGGGAATTGAACACGCTGATGTCGACGTGACGGGATCGTACGACGCGTTCACTTTCACGACGACTCTTCAGCTTGAGGCCTACGGATACTGTGCTGAAGGCGAGGGCGGTGACTATGTCTCTAGTGGAATTATCGAGCTTGGTGGTGCGCGTCCGAATAACACTAGTGGAGGGCATCTGTGCGAAGGCTATACGCATGGAATTGCACTGGTGGCAGAAAACGTGCGACAGCTTCGTCACCAAGCTGATGATTACTGTCCTAACTGGCAGAACGGTGAACACACGTATGACTATAGTGCAGGCGGTTGTCGTCAGGTGAAGGACGTGGAGATCACTCACAATTTGGGTTGGGCAAGTCCTCCGACCGGTTCATCATTAATTATGCGGCGACCTTAGGTGGCTCGAAATGGCTGAATATCTTGGTGTTAAAGTCGATATCGCTTCGAATGATCGCGCAAGGCATGAATTCCTCGAAGCGGCAGGAGAAGGGCGTCTAACGTTACAGAAGTGTGTTGAGTGCCAGAAGCTTCGCTATCCGATAATGACGGCGTGTCCGTTTTGTATGTCGGCGGACTCAAACTGGGAAGAGGTTTCTGGCAAAGGTACGATTTACTCATACGAATTGGTGATGCATCCGATTCACCCTGCTTACCGTGAGCGTGTGCCATATCCGATAGTGCTTGTCGAATTGGATGAGCAGCGTGAATATCCGACACTCGATGATGGTCTGCGTTTGGTGTCCAGCCTAGTTGACGGCAGCGGCAACCCGGAAGACATCGAGAAGGTGGCGATCAATGCACGAGTCGAGGTGGAATTCGCGGATCTCGGCGACGGTCTAGCATTACCTAGGTTCCGACTATCAGATGATGTACCTGAACATGAATTGTGGCGGTTACCAAGTTAATGGGGCGCGATACCGATTTCATGCCTGCCGATAATGGAGCCCTTTGATTATTTTGTGAGCTGTGAAGATGGTTATCGCGGAGCGAGTGGATAGTAATCTGCCAGGTTATCTTGACTATCGTTAGATGAGCTGTTTCTAGTGAATTTCGTTTGACGGTGAAATATCAATCAAGTCCTTTGTTCGGATTAACGAGGTATTTCTCTCCCGTTGCTCGCTGGTTATAAGCGGTGATGTTTTCGAGGTCGAGGGCCTCGGTGAGCGAGATTTCCTTTACATAATCACTTGCGAAAGTGGTCTTGAGTTCACTGGCGACACGTTGTCGCAGCTGTTCTGTTTCCACTGGACCGATACTTTGTAGGAACGGGGTGAGTAGCCAACCTCCGACGCCCCAGGCCATGCCGTAATTACGTTGCAGCTTCGTGGCTGATGTGTCCAGTCCACCGTATATGTAGACCTGCTTGTGAGTTGTTGATCCGTAACGGGTAAATCCCTTCGTATTTCGGAGAGTGGCGGCTTCCATACTCGTTAAGATTTGACTGGCGAGAACACCACCGCCAATCGCGTCGAACGCCAGCGTAGCTCCAGTCTCGATAAGGGCTGATGTGAGATCGTTAATAAACGATGGCGCTGACGAGTTGCAGATGTGACGAGCCCCAATCGAACGGAGCAAATCCACGTGTTCTGGTTTGCGGACGATGTTTACGAGTTCGATATTGTCAGCTGTGCACGCCTTTTGTAGCATTTGGCCCAAGTTCGAGGCAGCGGCAGTATGTACAAGAGCTGTGTGTCCTTCCTTACGCATCGTTCCTAGCATTCCGAGTACCGTTAGTGGATTGACGAAGCAGGAGGCTCCTTCTGTCGGGGTTATGCCTTCGGGTAGCAGGAGGCACTGATCAGCCTTGACTATGCGGTGTTCGGAATACATTTCACGCCCGAGAACGGCAACAGTCTTGCCGAGCAATGCCTGAGCAGCATTGTTCGAACCAGTATCTATGACAACTCCTGCTCCTTCGTTACCAACGGCTAATGATTGATCGAAGCGTGCAGTGAGAGCGGGTAACGACGGCTTTGGAATCGGAGCAGACACGATTGGATAGTCACTGGTACCTGAGGCTTTCGCGGCAGTCATCTCAGCAGGGCCAAGGAGTAGGCCGAGGTCCGAGGGGTTAATTGGTGCTGCCTCGACTCGGATGACGACTTCGTCTGCTGCCGGGACTGGCGTCGGGATATCTATAATCGTCAGCTTGAGTTGTCCGTCGCTGGTCACCATTGAACGCAGTTGCCGTGTCATTTTGCCGTCTTTTCGATATTAGTTATCAGGATCGTCTGGTTAGTCGAGAAAGATGTTAGCGGACTTGTCGAGATCGAGAGTCGTTTATTCGTTTAGTACGAAAACTTAGTGTCGAAACCTGAAGGATTTATTGAGCTTATTCGTGAGATCTGTAAGCAATCGCATTGCGGTTATTCTGCGTTCGCCGAAAAGCGCGGCTGTAACACTCAGTATTTTGCTGCTAGGGGCGCAGGGCCGAGCTCAGTCTCTGCAAGTGACCTACTGAGAGTAGCTATTGTTGCGAGAAGTGATTCGAGTTCAGATGTTGCTTCAGGCGTAGGGAGACCATCAGAAAAATCAGCACTGGTGAGGTAGACATCAGTAGGTGCAATGATGGCACCGAACCAGCCGAGCACGTCACGCAAATGTGAGGCAACCCCTAGGAAGTGATGGTTGCTTCCACCCATTGCGAGAATTCCGACGGGTTTTTCGCGGAGTGCATCTACCGGCAGTAGGTCGAGAGCGTTCTTTAGGGCTCCCGTCAGAGATGCTCGATAGACAGGGCTTGCGATTAATATCCCCTTAGATGCGCTGACTTGATCAACAAGTGCGCTGGTATCATCCTGAAGTTGGTCGATCGGAGTTCCGTCGGCGAAACCGATCTGGAGTGTTCCAAGATCGATCAACGCCCAATTTTCCGTCCCATTCTCATTTGCTTGGTCGATAGCGTCACCGAGTGCACGGTGCATTCGACCAGGGGGTGTTACGGATCCAAGCAGAATAATGAAACTGGGTATGTTAGACATGGATTTAACCTCGGGCTTCCACTTTGATGGTTTTAACTCATATTTGTTTGGACCGTGCCGTAGCTTAGATGAGGATTGATCTCGTTTGAATTGTCTTAGCTAAGACCGTTTTGCTTGTCAGTACTATGGCTAGGTTCTCGAGGATTGATAGATGCTTTCAACAGACGCATCAAGCATCTCGTTAAATTCCTCTTCCGACTGCTCTATCGATAGACCTTCTGTCAGTGCACGAGAAAAACTGGCAACTATGCCGGAGCAGCTTAATAGGCGCGCATTAGCCTCTTCCCGACTGTAGCCACCGGAAAGTGCGACCACTTTTAGTACGTGTGGGTGATTGATCAATTCATCGTAGAGATGATTGTCCTCTGGCAGGGTAATTTTCAGCATCACCTGTTGTTCTGGTTGGAGAAGGTCGAGATGACTGAGAAGCGTGTTCTTAAGCAGATTTTCGGCTGCCTTCTTTTCAGGACTATGGATGTCGACTTCCGGTTCAATGATCGGGATCAGACCCGATTCCAATATTTGACGCCCGATGTCAAATTGCTGGCTCACTATTGCACTAATTCCGAGCGGGTTCGCTAGCTTGATCACCGATCGCATCTTTGTGCCGAAGATACCTTTTTGCTTTCCTCGCTCGAGCAAGCTTTCGAGATTAGGAATTGGTTTCATTACCTGAGCTCCGTTTTCTTCGTCGGCAAGGCCTTTGTCGACCTTAAGCACAGGCACGATCTGCTTTTCGTCCCACAAGTACTGAGCACTTCCTTTCCCTCTAATTTCACGGTCTATCGTGTTCTCGAAAAGGATCGCAGCCAGAATGCGATCCCCAGTGAAGCTTGGGCTAGTGATGATGCGCGTTCGCATTTCATGAATAGCAGAGAACATCTCGTCGTCGTTTGCGTACGCGTCATCATCGATGCCATACAGACTCAGAGCGCGTGGAGTACTGCCCCCACTCTGGTCCAAAGCAGCGACGAAGCCGTGCGCATTCCTGATTTTTTCAAGCTGTTGTTTGTTACTCATTGTTCATTGCACCTACCTATGAATAGTGGCTATATGAGATAGATTACAGGCCATTATTGCTATTTCCGCTTTGACTGTTTTCCGATGGGGTTCGTATTGTTCTCGACAGTCGCATTGTGTCGTTTTGTTGGCGCTCTCGGTCGTCGGTTTTGAATCTTGGTTCGAACTCTACGAGTGGCAAGTCAGATTTGTCTTCGGATGTCGTAACTCTTTCCTTAACCTAATGCCTAGTGTCTGACTGAAATTTCAGATTATCTCGAGAGATCGTAGCAAGTTCTCAGAATGAATTGGTGTCTCAGATGAACTCTCAGCAGAACTGAGAGTCATCTGTGGAAAAAGATAGAGGGTCCGGTATACCGGACCCTCTATGTCAAAATCAGATTGCTATTCCTGAACGCCGATGCCATCCGATAGGCGGCGAATGCCGCGCTCCGGTTTCAGGTATCCTGATATTGCTTTTTAGTAGCGTCGGTCGCGTCCGCCACCGTAGCCGCCGCCGCCGCCGCCGTAGCCGCCGCCACCACCGCCGTAGCCACCGCCACCGCCGCCGCCGCCGTAGCCGCCGCCGCCGCCGCCGTAGCCGCCGCCACCACCGCCGCCACGCGGGCCGCGGTCCTGACGGGGACGAGCTTCACTTACTGCTAGTGATCGACCACCGAAATCGGTACCGTCAAGAGCTTCAATAGCTTTCGTTGCATCTTCATTCGACATTTCGACAAAGCCAAAGCCGCGCGGGCGGCCGGTCTCGCGGTCGGTCGGCAGCGCGCACGAGATAACCTCGCCGTACTGACCGAACAATTGCTCGACTTCCTCCTCCGAGGATGAATAGGGAAGGTTCCCTACGTAGATTCTCTGGGACATAAAAACTTGAACTCCACGCCGGACTAGAGCCGGCACATACGCCGCGCGCACGCGGCAACCGGGGGATGCTCAGTTGCTCGACGTGTTGTTCGGATGACACAACCAGAAGCGGACTGAGAGACGCTAATCATCATTGACCAGCCTTCATAGCGTAACTGACACTTCGCCTCGGCGCACCAAGTACAACCGAGATTAGATTTCATTGGATAGTAAAGAGTTCATTTGCGGAAACAAAATTATCCAATTTTTCTTTCGGATTTTCGATATCGATGCTTGCCGTGAGAATTCGGCAAGCTAGTACCATAAGCTTGAAATGAAGAGCACAGGATTCAGTTCGTAGACTATGATCTCCTTCTGACGCACGAAGAGGAGCTCTGAATGCAAGCTTTCGATGGCAAAGTGGCGGTTGTTACTGGTGCTGCATCCGGTATGGGGTATGCATTTGCCGAACGATTTGCTGAAGAAGGGATGAGAGTTGTTCTGTCAGACGTCGAGGAACCGGCGCTGAATAAGGCGGTAGCTGATTTGAGGCAGCGAGAGTTGGAAGTCACTGGAGTTGTAGCTGATGTGTCCAAATCAGATCAGGTACAGGCACTTGCTGACGCGACTCTCGATGCCTACGGAGGGGTGCACGTGTTGTGTAACAACGCCGGGGTTGCAGGCGACCTCGACTTTGTGCGCGACCGGGACACGCCTCTTTGGGAGCAATCGGCAGATTTATGGGATTGGACGTTTGGCATAAACGTCTTTGGAGTGTTGTATGGGATCCGTACTTTTCTTCCCATTATGCTCAAGCAGGATGAACCAGGGCATGTGGTCAACACTGCATCCATGGCTGGCTTAGCGGCTGGTTCAACAGCAGGTATCTACGGCGCAACGAAGCATTCCGTGGTTAGGATATCCGAGTCGTTATTTTTCCAACTGAATGAGCGCGGCGCTAAAGTACATGCGTCAGTTCTGTGCCCGGGCATCATTAACACGCGAATCTTCTCTTCGGGGCGAAACCGCCCCAACAACTTGTGGGGTGATGGTGAGCAGCCATCGCCCAAGGAGATCGAAAGACGTATCGCCGAAGGGGATGCTCACTTTGCTCATGGTCTCCCACCTGCTCAGGTCGCTGAACAGGTGCTTGGCGCGATTCGCGAGGAGCAATTCTGGATCCTCACCCCTGATGTCCCCCTTGATCGCATCCGTTCGCGAACCGATCACATTATTGCTGGAACGAACCCACCACCTCCGCAACCGTTGGTAAGGCCATAAAGCAGGAAACGATATCGAGTCTTTCGTTTTGTTGAAAACATGCCTGAGAAAGACTTGCCATCTTCGGATAGTGCTACTTAGTTTGTTCAAGCCATTGCGCAAAGGTGGGTTGCGGGTGAGACGTTTGAAGTTGCTACCAGAATCCGGCTTTGTAAGATTGCCCAAGGTGTTTATGGCCTTTTGGTCCGGCTTTCGTTACGCGTCGCAAATGCTTTGCGCATAGCGATATCGTGAGACGTTCCCGATCCTCAGGGTTGTCACGCCAGCGTGAGACTGCCACTTCACGAAGAGGTTGAACGGAACAGAACTCGCATCGCGCAACTGGCATCAGCGGCTTTGCCTTACTTTCGGTAGTGGCTCTGATGAATGAATGTGCGTTGTTCCCGGCCAAGTTACTTTCTAGATTAGAGCTAGGTTACTACTGCCATGTGGCTGTTTGTGCCTGATTCTAAGGCAGCAAGAATACTTGTGACTAAGCGCCGTGCTGACTCTTCACTCAACTCAACTGCTACACGGTTCCCAACCTGATTCGGAGTCTCGACAAAGTCGATGATCAGTGAATGGTCCATCGGAGCATGATATGGGTGATCGAAGTAAACGTTGGCTTGATTTACGTCGAACCAGCCTTCAGGTCCTTTTCCGGACCCCTTCATCTCGGCTTTTTCGACGATCCAATTACACATCGGCTCACTCCTCATTCTCGGGCATTATCCGTTAGCAGCTCAAGACGACAGATATGTGCCGTACCACTTAAAGATTTCTCCCCATGCGGCTTGGGCTTGTTCCGGTCGATAAGCGGGCTTATCAAAGTCAAAGAATCCATGTCCGGCACCATCGTAACGATGGAATTCATAAGTCTTGCCCGCATCCTTTAAGGCTTGTTCGTGCTGATTGACCTCTTCCGGTGTCGGGCTTGGATCGTCATTACCAAAAATTCCGAGCAGTGGAGTATTGAGATTATCGGTCAGGTCGATCGGAGCTACTGGACGACTTTCACTGATCGTCCATTTCCCGCCCGCGATCACACCGCCGCCCCAACAGTCGACAGCGGCATCAATGGTATCGAGGTGTGATGCGACGAGAACGACTTGGCGACCACCTGAGCAGAAACCGATAATGCCGACTTTGCCGTTACTGTTGGCTAACTCGCGGAGATAAGTTGCAGCTCCATCAGTGTCACCGACAGCCTCATCGTCAGCTTTACCTCCCTGAGATCGAGCGACAGCAGCGACCTCGTCCGGTTCACCTTCGCCAAAGCGATGAAAAAGGTCTGGACAAATCGCGTTATATCCGTAATGAGCTAACTTCCTCGTCATTTCGATTGAGCTTTCATCCCAGCCAGGCATGTGATGAAGCAAGATCACGCCACCTATAGGAGCGCTCTCCTCAGGCTGAGCGAGGTAGGCTTGTACCTCGTCATTGTTATGCCCTTGGAAAGTTACAACTCCCGCTTTCATACTGCGGTATGTCACTCAGCCCTCCTGCTGTGATTTCCTTTGATCGACGTTCTGGAATTGTTGGCTACCGTCCTTTTTTAACTCTGATCCTAGTCGGTTGCTGCGATCTTACCGATGGTCTCCGGGAAGCGTTCCCATACTTCGTCATGCTCCCAAACTGCACCGGTTGCGAAAACCCGTCCTACTAGTGTTGGCATGGAGAACATGCCGATTTCATTCCCACCGACTAGGAAATCGCCGCCATTAATATTCTGAGCTTCATCCGAGGCGAGATACGAGACCAGCATGCCGACCACGTTGGGATCAAGTGCGGCCATGCCACCGCCCTCTTCGTCATTGTCGCGTGCTTCACCTCGTGCGATACGAGCCTGTCTTGCAGCTTCCATTTCAGGGGATAGCGTCATCCGTGTTGCAGCGCGCGGTCGAATTGCGTTGGCGGTGCAGTCATAGCGAGACATAGCGGCAGCAAGAGAGCGCGTCAACCCGACAATTCCTTCTTTCGCTGCTGCGTAGTTGGGTTGTCCTGGTGCGCCCAGACCGGACTCGGAACCGGTATTAATGAATCTTCCAGAACGCTGCTGCCTGAACAAAACGGCGGCATGTTTACTGATGTTGAATGTACCCTTGAGATGGACTGCGACAACCGCATCCCACTCATCCTCAGTCATGTTGAATACCATCCGGTCACGGAGTATTCCGGCGTTGTTTACGACGATGTCAAGCTGACCGTAGGTATCGAGAGCTTCCTTGACGATTTCACTTGAAGCTTCGTAGTTGGTGACGTCCATGTAGTTGGCTATGGCTTTACCACCAGAAGCTTCTATTTCGTTAACTACCTCCTGTGCAGGGCTGACATCAGAGCCTTCTCCGGCTGTTGATACCCCCAGGTCGTTAACGATTACTGCTGCACCCTCTTTCGCTAAGGCAAGTGCCTCGCCGCGACCGATGCCACGCCCGGCCCCTGTCACGATTGCTACTTTTCCCTCGAGTCGATTCGCCATTCTATACCCCCTGATCTGGTGTCGATCTCGGAGTCATTCGCGTTGTGACGATTGACTGCGAGAGTTTTGGTTACGTTGAGTTGGACTTTTTGGAGTCCAACTTCAGTTTAGGTGCACTAGCATATCGAGGACAGTAGCTTTTCGCCTTCAGGTTAATTTCTGGGATGCAAGGTAGTGTCGTTGCTACACGGAGGCTAGGTCCTCGTTACCGAGGAGCTTTTCCTCAGGAAATGTCTGCTCCGATTCGCGTACTTCCGGATTCTACGATTAGCTAACGCTTGCCGTTGGCACATGCGAGTGACTCAGGGAGTTGTCGCAGTCCAATCATTGCTACTATCCCGACGACAGGTCCAATTGCGAGCAGTAAAAACGCACCAGTCCAACCCATCGAGGCTGTTATCAGTGGTACTAATTGGATTGATCCCAGAGTGAGTAGAAAACCCATACTTGTTTGAAGTGTTAGTGCGGATCCAACGTATTCCGGGGGACTGAGTTCGGATATTGCAGCAGAGAACTGTGCTGAATCTGCGATGATTGTTAGTCCCCAAATAAATAGCACAGGGATGATGAGTGGAAGCGGAGCACCGTGCAGCAAACCAGCTGCTATGGCCGAGCCCCCGCTTATGGCCATGAGTGTGCTCGTGGTGGCCGTTCGACCCCAGCGATCTGCCACGACACCTGCACCGACGCAGCTTGCACCACCGGCAGCAATTACACAAAACGTGAGAATGCTCGCATCAGTTGCTGTTCCTCCTTTGGCAATTAACAATTCATGCAAGAACACGGGGATCCAAGTCCACATCGCGTAGAGCTCCCACATGTGACCTAGGTATCCGAGATTAGCGAGACGAAGCGCTGGTGTTTTGACCATTCGGATTATGAATCGCGGGTCAAATTTCGCTCCAGATGCCGAGAAGGGTCCTTCTTCTACGAGCAGGAGCACGATAAGTCCCCCGGCGAAACCTAATCCAGATGAAACGAGAACGACGTACTGCCAGTCGAAATCAATTATTGAACGGATTAGATGAGGAGATGCAGATCCTATAGTGAGTGCACCTACCAGCAGACCGACAGCTACGCCGCGATGCTTTTGTGTCCAAGAGGCGGCTATCTTGATGCCTGGTGGATAGACTCCGGCGAGAAAGATTCCTGTTATGAATCGGAAAACAATTCCTGTTGAAAGTCCATCTGCGATCGTGGTGAAGCAAATATTAGATACAGCACCCAAAGCAACGCTTATTGCAAAAAGTTTTCTACTGCTGATCCTGTCAGGAAGGTTGAATATGCCACTAGTGAATGTGCCTACTACAAAGCCAATTTGAACAGCCATAATTAGCCCAGCTGCACTAGCAGAGGACAGGTCCCAATCGTCTTGGATACTAGGACCAACCGCTGAAGAGCTGAACCAGAGTGTCATGCCAAGTAGCTCAGCTAGAGCAAGAAGCACTAGGTTGCGCCACTGGCGAATCGTACCTTCGACGCGTTCAGCCGAGTGCATCATTCTGAGCATCGTAGCTTGATTTTCTGCTTGGGCGGTTATGCGGATCTGGTTGGGAACACTGATTATGGCTCGTCTTTCTTATGGGTATTGGCGAGAGCAGATTGAAAACAGCCATTACTCCCGGTGCTTTATTTCGAGCATGTTGGTGACTAAGACGGATCATTTCTCATAGTGCTGACCTAGTCATCGTTGCTGTAGGTCTCATTAGCTTGGTTCAAAAACCGACTCGACCCGAGGAGACTTGAGTTTTGACTACGACATTTCACTACAGATCCGGAGCTACGTGTTATAGAAGGTGTCAAAAGAACGCTGACCTTTGCGTTCCTACACGAACACACAGGAGTATCTGCATGCCTGCATCGATCAACAGTAATGGTTTGTTAGCTGGCAAAGTTGCCGTAGTTACTGGCGCTTCTCGCGGGATTGGTGAGGCGATTGCTCTGCGTTATGCCCAGGAGGGTGCTCATGTAGTCGTTTCCGCACGCACTGTTGAGGAAGGTGACCATCCTTTATCTGGCAGTATCAACAGTGTCGTTAAGCGGATCAATGATGCTGGGGGAGAAGCTGTTGCCGTCAGAGCAGACCTCGCCAGTCGGGAAGATCGTGAAGACCTGATCAAAATGACTGAGAGTACCTACGGACCGGTTGATATTCTGGTAAACAATGCGGCGGTGACCTTCTTTATCCCGGTTGTAGATTTTCCAGAGCGCCGCTATATGCTGATGAATGAGGTGCAAGTCTACGCACCGTTTCATTTGTCTCAACTTGTGCTGCCGGCGATGCGTGCGCGCAAGACCGGATGGATTGTCAACATTTCTTCCCACGCTGCAATTCATCCAGACGTAACTGTCGCTGGAAGAGGTGGCACCGTTTACGGGATGGGGAAGGCCGCACTAGAGCGCTTTACCACTGGACTCGCTTCCGAGGTCTACGCTGATAACGTGAGTGTCAACGTTATTTCTCCGGGTTTAGTAGCAACGCCTGGAGTTGTCTATCACAAACTGATCAACGACTCTAATCGAGATCGGGTTACTCCTGTAGAAGATATGGCAGAGGCATGCCTTCGCCTTTCCTACAGTTCAGCCGAAGAACTTTCAGGTCGGATTACCTATGCTGACGAGATGATTGCAGAATTCGCTCTTGAGCCAGCTCAACTACTTGAGTAGAAGGGTTGTTGGTGTCTGCTGCTCAAGTAGATCAGTGTCTGTGAGGTTCAGTAGCGTGGTCTACCACTGTTTCCCGATACCACCACGGTCTCCATAGAAGCCAGCAGGCCAGTTCCGCCCTGTGATCATTGCCTTGTCGATGTCCTCTTCAGAGGCAATTCCCGCATCGACAATTAGATCTGCTTCACGTCTCGCAGCTGCAAAGATCCGGTTGAGCAGGAATCCATAAGTACCTGGTGCGTCTTGCACCATGGAGATCGCTTTCCCTGCCCGTTCACCCACACCACTAACTGTTTCAATGGTTTCCTCGGAGGTCTCAGGTGTGTAGATAACTTCGCACATCTTCATCGTGGGTACTGGATTCGAGAAATGCATACCGGCGAACAATGTCTTGCGTGAATCGGATACATCACGGGCGATATCTGCGATTACGAATCCTGATGTATTAGAAGTGAAGATCGCTTCTGGTTTCACAATCGCATCTAGTTCTTGAAAGATTTTTTGTTTTAGTTCAAGTTTCTCGGGCACAGCTTCGATAATGAAATCACAGCTCGAGAGAGCGGCGACATCAGTGCTGAAAGAAATTCTTGGTATTGCTTCCGATACTTGGTCGAATTCGAGCTTTCCGATTTCGACAGCTCGTTTCATGCCCCAGCGGCTTTCGAAGATTGCGTCGTGCGTCTGGTCAATTAGCTCCTGAGTTAGATCGCGCACCACCACGTCAAATCCTGCGAGCGCCGTGACTTGGGCAATGCCGCCACCCATCACACCGCCACCGAGTACACCGATTGTCTTGACTGCTTCTAATTTCATTGGTTTCCTTTCTGATTTCTATGTCATGGGTGTTCGATTAGGACGCGTGTCGACCGAAGAACTGAGCGTTACCACACCTCCGAATTTTATAGTTTACGCCGACTGCACTGTCACTGGATCGATACCTTTTTCAGCAGTCTCACTGAACGAAGGCATTACTGCGCTTGCGAACCACTCGAGTTGCTCGATCAGTACTTGCTGAGGGGTACCCATGCTTGATTGAACGTTAACCATTTCAAGTCCTGGTAGGCTCTCACTGAGTTCTTGGAGATACTCGACAAAACCTTCGGGCGGCCCGCAGTACCAGCTTCGACTTTCACATGCCTCTTCGAGTCCAGGCACTCCAGCCTGTGTCCAACCACCTCGCTGTGCAACTGCGTCTAGTTGCTCATCGTTCAGGCCTCTAAAGAAGCCGAGGGGTGCGAACATCTTGATGTGTTCCTCGTAAAAAGGTGTTGCTTCCTTGATCGCTTGTTCTTTCGTGTCTGCCAAATGGAAGTTGATACCAACAGATAGTCCTTCACCGAGATCAGACTCGATTCCTGATCGAGCAAGCGCGTCACGATACGCTGCTACCGGCCCTTCTGACATCAGCGCTGAACCACCTCCAACAACACCTTTGATTCCGTGCTTGACCATGAAGTCAAGTCCACGTTCGCTTGCACTTACGATCGGTTGCCAGCACTCGACCGGATGGGTTGGTCGTGGAACCAGAGTGAGTTCCTCAAGATCATATCCACGATAAGGAATGTTCGGAGGGATGTTAAAATACTTGCCACTGTGTGAGAATGACTCGTTTTCGAACGCTTTTAAGATGACCGACGTTGCTTCCTCGAAATAATCACGATTCTCGTCCTGATCGAGCATTGGGCCACCGAGACTTTCAACTTCGCGTGTGTGGTAACCGCGACCTACCCCGAAGACCATCCTTCCGCCCGTGAGTATGTCTGCGGTTGCATAATCTTCGGCTAGGCGAAGTGGATGCCACATTGGCGCAACGTTGAATCCACAGCCAATCTTGAGAGTTTCTGTGAGGTGTGCCAAATGCACACCCATCATCATTAGATTGGGGATGCATTCGTATCCTTCGTGCTGAAAATGATGTTCAGCCAACCACAGCGTGTCGTAGCCATTCTTGTCCATGCACACGGCCATCGCTTCAGTTTTGGAAAATACTGTCGCGAGATGTTCGTTCGGCAGGCGTCGTTCGTTAGCTGGTGTTGCTTCTTGGCCCATATCTTCCAAGTCGACGTGCCCAGCGTATAGAGAGGAGAAGCGGGTGATCATGGGAAATCCTTTCGATGCGGCGCAACCAGCTAACTGTCATATCGTTTGCTAGCGTTCAGGATGTTATCAGCACACTAACAGGTCTCTCAGGGGCTCTTCATTATTGAGCGGTCTTGTGCTGTTCGTGACGAACAATCTGATTCCATATGCCCTTGCAGTGCAGGAGATGCCTGACGTACCACTTCGTCATGTCAGAGATCGATGGCTGGGTGGTAATGCTGCGAGACTACTGAATGAAGTAGGGGGCGCTGCACATTCTGAGGCGGGTTTTCTTCAACGCTGAAAATTGAAGTCCTGAGCCGTTTGTTTAGTCGATGTCTAGATCGTTGCTCTCGATTGCATCAAGAACTCTTCCCAGGTCTGTCTAGCCCAATACCTGTGAGCGCCCCGAATATTGATTCGAGGCGTTCGACATCCTTTGCGGGAAGCGGTGGTCTCAGGATCGATTCTACGTTCGCTTGAACGTGGTCAGGATTACCGGTTCCAAATAGCACTACATCTGTACCAATCGTATGCCGGCAATAACGGTAAGCCGCATCAACTATGTTGAGGGCGCCGTTTTCGTGAATTAGGAATCCGAGAGTGCCCCCATCGTTCATAATCTCTGCTGGCAGCCGCCCCTGATCTACTAGTTCACCGATCACACGGTTTAATCGACCAGGTTCGCTGAACAGGAGCCGAACCGCGAACATGATGAGAACTCCGATTCCCTTATCGAGTGTCTTCTGAAAGAGTTGTGTTCGAGCGGACTGATTTAGCATGGAATAGGCCACCATGATCACGGTGTAGCAATCTTCGTTGATTGCTTGATTTAGAGACTCGTGATGTTTGTCCTCCGGTGCTTCTGTAACGCCAAGGAACTTGAACTTTCCTTTACGTTGCTCGATAGCTAGTGCTGGTACGAGTACATCCCGTGCGTATGTGTAGGTCTCTGGCAATACGCGATGCAAATGGAACACATCTATACAGTCGAGCCCAAGATTTCGAAGTGAGTTGTCGAGACTCGCGACCACATTTTCCGGGGAGCGCAAACCTGAGTCGGCGCCATCCCCATTTGATTTTTTGCTTCCGACGGTGGCTTTTGTTGAGATCACGAATGCGTCTCGATCAATTCCTTTTAGCGCCTTACCGATGATCGACTCAGTTCCATAGCTCGCAGCCGTGTCGATAAAGTTCACACCCAGATCGAGGGACTGTCTCACAATCGAGATTGATTCTGCCTCAGTTTTCCCGGTGCCCTGTCCGATTCGACTGAATCCACCAGCTCCGAGGCCTGCGACACTGACGTGTAGACCGGTATTTCCCAAAGTCGTGTATTCCATATCAGGTGGCTCGGCGGTCAACTATCGGCTCCGCCTTGTGCCGTTCCTCTCTGTTGGACGCTCCAAACATTAGGGTTGTAGAGGAACGTCGGAAACGATTCCCTCAGCGTACAGCTTCTCGATAAGTTCATCGTCCATATCAGCAAGTGAGCTGAGTATTTCTTGATTGTGCTCTCCAAAACGAGGAGCAGGTCGTATGTCGGTGACCGTTCGACGCGATAATCGCCAGGGGGGGCGTGAGGTTATATGTTCCCCAGCATCCTTGTGGTTGTATTTCAGATAAAAGTTACGTGACTGGAGATGCTCATCGCGAGTAAGCATTAGTGGTGTGAGTACTGGAGAGGCTGAGATGCCAGCTTCTTGAAGTTGCTCAGCAGCGTCCGTCTGTTCGCGATCTCGTAACCAATCGGCTAGCACTGCGTCGATTTCCGCTTCGGCTGCTTTGCGCCCAGCCATTGTTTCATATTCTGCTCGGTCGAGGCGTGGGTCACCGACCACCGATTTCAATGCTTCCCACGTTTCATCGCTGTCAATGGCGATTGCGACCCAATTCTCATTGAAATGCCTGATTACATCACCTGACCAATCCTTTTGATCACGCCCAGAATCATCTCTTGCTCGATAAACACCGTGTGGCGCGAATAATGAGTCACGATTACCGATACGTTTCGGTAGTGGTTGTCTTATTGAGTCTGCAATCAAGTACTCGCCGATTAACCCGATGATGATGTCCCGCTGAGGGACTACCGCGTAGCAACCTACTCCAGTTTGTCGGCGACGCAGTAATCCAAGTGCTACGGCGGCGGCAGCTGTGACTCCAGCAATTGGGTCGCCGTAAGAAATTCCACTCTTGTGCGGCGATTCACCTTCGTATCCCTGAAGTGCCACGAGACCGCCCATTTGTTCGATAGTCGGGCCATATCCGATACGCTGAGCTTCGATACCGTCATGCCCGAAACCTGGCATTGAGACAAATACGATATCAGGATTGATTTTACGCAAATCGTCATAACCAACACCGAGCCGACTGGCGACACCAGAACTCCAGTTTTCAATTACTACATCGGCGTCGCGCACGAGTTGTTTGAAGACTTCGATTCCTTTGGAGTTCTTGAAATCGAGAGTGAGACTCTTTTTGTTGCGGTTGTACTCGTTGAAGTAGGCAGACTTGTTGTAGATAAGTGGGTCACTACCGTAAGCGCCCAGGAATCGAATAACGTCCGGTGACTGCGGCCCTTCGATCTTAATTACTTCAGCCCCATGATCGGCGAGGAATCGCGTAGCGTAGGGTCCAGCCCAGACGGCCGAGAGATCGAGTACTCGAACACCATCGAGGAGGCCGCGGATTTCGGCGGCGCTAGACGGGCTCATCTTTACTTGCGATCGAACCTCAGATTTTGTGATCTCCTTGAGTACTTCGCTGGTGTGCTCTCCTAATAACGGTGCACGCTGATCATTACCGCGATTGCCATCGATCATGATTGGCCCAGAAGGGGTCACATATCTTTCCAAGACTGGATGCTTGATCTCTTGCCAGAAATTGTTCTCGCGTAGAGGCTGCCAGTTGATTAGTTCAGGCGGCTCAAGGATCAATGAGAAAGGAGCCCGATGGTGACCGGCCGCTTCGTAAATTTCTTTCGCGGTGTGCCGGGTGGTCCACTCGGTAATCAGTGCCGTTCTCAGTGCGTCAGTTTCAGTGTCGGTCACAAATGCTCGACTATCTACCACGAGCTCCGGGTGCCCGATACATTCGAATACGGCTCGTTGCTGGCGCGGTAATGATGCCAGTCCTACCCATCCGTCAGCGCACGGATAGATTCTCCACATTGCGCTGAGTGAATTACCGGTTCGCTCCGAATCGCTCCCTCTTACCATTGCTGCTGGCCCGGCTCCTTCGAGTGTGGAGGCTTGTACTTCTTGGATTGAGATGTCCAGTAACTCGCCGATCCCACTCTCTCTGGAGGCGAAAAGCGCGGTACTTGCTGCGGCGAAGCCATGGAGACCGGACTGGAAGTATGCCTGATGGCCTGCAGTTTTCAGCGGCGGCTTAGTTTCGTCTCCGCAAAGCGCCATTTCGCCTCCAGCTGCAAAGGCTGTGAGTGCTGTCGCGTGCCAATGAGCCCGCGGTCCGTCTTGCCCGAAGGGAGTGATCGAGCAAACGATCAGGGCCGGATGTTCGGTTGCTACTGCGGTGAGGTGTACACCTCGTTGTGCGAGTGTTCCCGGTGTCGAAGAATCGAAGATCACATCAGCAGTTGCTAGCAGTTGCATCAAGGAAGCGCGCTGCGATTCGTCATCCATATCTAGGACTGCGCTCCGTTTGCCGCTGTTGACGTAGGCAAAGAGAATGCCAGCATTCGGGTCGCTATCGGCGCTTGGTGAGAGACGACGTGTAGGATCACCTTCTGGTGCCTCCACTTTGATGACATCAGCTCCATAGGTCGCGAATAGTTTTGCGGCGTACCCAGCTGCGACGTCAGTACTTAGATCTACGACTCGCACTCCATCGAGCATGTTGCTGTCCCCTTGGTGGTACCTGTGCATGGTAGCTGCTCATGAGATTTGGTCAGGTATCTTTCAGATTGCTAAATTTTTGGAGCAATCGACTAGAGCGAGGGCAGGCACGATACTCCATTGAATAATAAAGGAGATCGAGGTCAGGCCATCATTATGTGTAGACCAGTTGAATCACGACCATCATTTCGCGGACTGTTTGCTAACTGGAAAAATTTTGAGGGTTCATTCAACGAAAAGCTCCGGCTTGCGATTCGCAACAACTGGACGAAGCTTCGAACAGGATCCAATTGCTGCGGAAATACCGGAGAGCCTGGATGTTGAGAGATGGATCTTAAGCCGTCCGGTTCGGACGGTTCGGAAGGTGCAGGCGAGGCTTCATTCACGGATCAGGAGCACTGAGACGGTTTATTGTGGTTAATTCTTTGAGGATATTCCTACAATAAAGCGTTCTAAGTAGGTTGACTCGCTGTGTTATGCGTAATCTATCTTCTTTTGAGTGAAAGATGAGAAGCACCGAGCCACTTTTGATTTCTGAAGGAGGATGTGATGAGTGCCAAGGTTGAATTTGCCAGCAGTGAGTGGATTTCGTACGCCCGTCAGGCGATTGTTGAGTCCTGTGAAGGGTTTGATCTAGATGGAATCGAGTCATCATTTTGTGAGGAATTCACTGATCCTCCTGCGCATCTCAGCCCGGATGGATCAAGTCTTGGCTGGCATGTCGTGGTGAGTAATGGGACCGTGCTGGTGGGAGCCGGGGTGCTTGCTGATGCTGACGTGACAATCACCGTTCCGTACGAAAAAGTTCTGCCGTACGCCCGTCTGACGAATGCGGAGGCTGATGGTCCGGACCGCGAAGAATTTCGACGTAATTACGTTCGTGTCACAGGAGATATGGAAGGCTATAGGACAATTGGACTCCCGTGGACTGGGACGCTTCACGATATTCTTGCCTTAGTTACCGCTTAGCTATCTCTGTTTGATAACAGAATACCTTTAGACCTTAAGGACGGTTTCAAAACCTTCGCATGATGTTCATCCGCGGTTTCGTAACAGCTCTTAATATTGAAGATTGTTCGGATTCGTTTGACGTGATCCCTCTAACCAGTAGCGGCTGCGATTATTTGCTATGGCTTGACTGATCAGCTCACTCAGGGCTTTGGAAGACTCTTTGTTGTTGCCGCAATCATGACATATCATTAGCACTGTTCAAGTCAGGCGAAATTCGGTGAGAGCCCGATACTGTCCCGCAACTGTCGATCCAGCAGATAACAATCTAGCTGGCCAGTCAGGTCGACCTACTTGAATGCATATCGATAAACCACACCGCGTGGAAACGGGCGGACGATAATCCATGAATCACTATTTACTATGTTTAATTCCGGCATGCCATCTTCGGATGGTGGTCTCAGTTTTTATTTGCTTGCTGGTTATGGCTGGGTGCGCTGATCACGATGACGAAAACCTCGTCGTACAGGTGCCTGAAGCATCCCCATCATCTCAGAATGTTGTTAACAATAATGATATTCAAAGCGAAAGTACCTTAGTGCATCAGGAAGATGTTAATTCTTCCTGTATACCAGATAATAAATTTGATGGTGGATATGATTATTTTCCAGTAAAGGCAGATGTTTCATATGCGAGTGGGTTCTCTATAGAATATTATAAATCTTATAGAGTACTAACGATTAATGAGACTGACATGACTGATAAGCAGTCATTTGCTTTGGTGAAATGCGGCGCTCCTGATCCTGACATTGACATGCCAATTATTAGTACACCTATACGATCTGCTTTTTTATCGTCAACAACACAATATCCATCATTTATTGAGTTTGAATCTGTGTCGAAAATTACCGGAGTAGCTCAGACTTCCTATATCTCATCTTCGGAAGTGCTGCAGCACATATCTGAGAACAATGTAGTGGAATTCGCAGGGAATTTTGAAGTTGGTACTGAAGCTGTGATTGAATCCGGTCCAGATGTCTTGTTATCGAATGGGTTCGCCGATCCTTCCTATCCGAAGCTGATGGATCTTGATATTCCTGTCGTTCATTGGATGGACTGGTTAGAGACATCAGCGCTCGGGCGAGCGGAATGGTTGTTGGTTACGGGTGTGTTACTGAATGAAGAAGCAGCCGCAACAACCTATATAGAAGACATAGCTAAACGATATAGCGAGACCGTTGCGATTGCTGCGAAAGCGTCTGAGATACCAACAGCTCTAGTAGGTGCAGCGTTTCAAGGGACATTTTATGCACCAGGAGGATCATCCTATATAGCGAATCTTCTTAGAGATGCGAATATTCGATATATCTGGGAGAGTACTCCGGGAACTGGATCGCTGCATCTGGACTTAGAAGCTGTCTTACTTGATGGTGCTTCTGCTGATATCTGGATTAACGCCCCGGCACAGTGGAAAACGATCGCCCAAGGTTTGAACGAAGATCCTCGATACGGGAAGTTGAAATCGATCAAGAATGCGAACGTATGGACTCACACTCGCATGGTGAATGAACAAGGTGCGGATGACTATTTCGAGCGTGCCGCGTCCCGACCTGACTTGCTCTTAGCGGACCTGATAAAGATCACACATCCCGATCTATTAAATGACCATCAAATCGAATGGTATAAACGACTACCAGAATAATAATAACGGCCGGATAATAACGAATTATCGATGAGTTCAGCATGTCGTTATCAGACCCAAGACAAGATGCTCTGATTTCCAGAGATTACAAAAAAACACGCGATATTTACTTCATATTTCTGTTGTGCGCCCCGATTCTTGTAGTGCTAGTGCTGCTCGGGATCGCTCTTGGGTCAGTAGAAATTCCGATTTCAGAACTAAACAATATTCTTCTTGCGCATGAAAGCAGTAATGAAGCTTGGAATACCATCGTTTGGGAAATAAGAATCCCACGGACAATCACAGCTATAATCGTTGGAGGTTCACTGGGTGTAGCTGGTCTACAAATGCAGACACTGTTTCGGAACCCGGTTGCTGATTCATCAGTATTAGGGGTCACAGCAGGAGCTACCTGGGGTGTCGCATTAACAGTGCTAATTAGCAATGCCGCACCAGCAACCGAATTTGCTTCATCCCTTGGTTGGGGATTTACATCAGCAACAACCTTGAATGCAATACTTGGTGCTGCAGCAGTTCTCTTAATCATCATACTGGTAGCGCAACGAGTGCGGTCGGTTGGTGTACTACTGATCATCGGATTGATGATTTCTTACGTTTTGACTTCTGGAATCACACTCTTAATTGCATATGCGGAGCCGGAGAGTATACAGCGATATATATCGTGGGGATTCGGCTCATTTAGAGCTCCAGGATGGCGTGGATTAACGTGGGCGGCCCCCCTGCTCATACTGAGTTCGACGATTGCTATGGCAAGTGCGAAACCGCTGAATGCAATTCTGTTTGGCGAAGACTATGCAAGATCGATCGGCATCAACGTACGGCTTGTAAAAATTATTACCCTTACAAGTGCGGCTATTTGTGCAGGAACAGTAACAGCTTGTTGTGGACCAATCGCATTTTTAGGCATAGCAGCGCCTCATATTTCAAGAATGATCATGAAATCATCAGATCATTTCGTTCTCATCCCGGCAACGATCATGACTGGTGCGATCATCGCGTTACTTTCTGAGATCGTAGCCCAATTTCCGGGGCGAGATACAGTTTTGCCATTGAATGCGATAACCGCACTTATCGGTGCCCCTATCGTGATTTGGGTGTTAATCAGATATCAAAAAAACGAAATAGCTTGAGGTGTTGAGAATGGTTAAACCATCCTTTGACCGCAAAAGCGATAGAACAGTACTAGAGGTGAAGCAACTCGCTATTGGAAATGGAGGGCGCACTTTAATCAGCGATATTGATCTCAGTATTAACAGCGGAGAAATCATCTCTTTAATCGGTGATAACGGTTCCGGTAAATCGACATTAGTTAGAACTTTAGGTGGAATTCAGAAACCATTAGCGGGACAGATTTATCTTAATGGTGCAGCATTCAACAGTGTGACGTCATCAGATAAGGCGAAACAAATCGCAACCGTGAGTGCTGTATCACGAGAAAATATAATGCTGAGTGGATACAAGTTTGTGAGTCTGGGTAGGTATCCGTTTACCGGTTGGAATGGAATTCTGCGGAAGCATGATAGGGAGGCAATCGATACAGCCGTTGATTTCGTGAATGTTGGTTATCTCATGGATAGGAGCATACAGACATTGTCAGATGGCGAATTGCAGCGGTTGGTTATTGCTAGAGCATTAGCGCAGGAACCTCAGATTATGTTGTTAGATGAACCGACTATTTATTTGGATAGTAAATCAAAGAATAGTCTTATATCAATATTACAGAAACTTGCAATTGATCGTGGCATATCTATCGTTTCAGCAACTCACGATGTTGATCATTTTGAGAAAATAAGCGATACGGTGTGGAGTATCGATATAGCCGAGTCACCACGAACGATATTGTCAGGTAACACGGAAGATATCAGTTTCAAAAGAAGATTCGACATTATTGAGGTCTCAGATCAATTTATCGGTGATCAAGAAGCGCGTAACGCGATATTCATTGAGGCATCTGACTATCTGAAGTTATTAACGGAAAGATTATTCAAACGATATGGTTGGCGAATTAGTGAGACGAGAAGCGAGTCTCAGTATGTTGTAGTACTTGACGAGATGGTGAAATCTGACGTTGAGGCAGTGTTCTGGAAGTTGATTGGTAGTGATTATTTGTCGGAAGAATGCGGTTATTCCTTTAGCGAATTGGCAGATTGGATCGCATCCACATCCTTACAAAGGAGTGATTGAAATTGGTTCTACGAAGCTGTCGCTAGCTGAAGACTAAATCGTAGCGATTGCTTGCGTTAACGATACAAAGTTCGATGTCCTCAGCTAATAGGTAACGATCGCGATTAAGCTGCTCTGCTGCTGCACGGACTGCTGTGAGATACGCCTCACGTGACGGATAGAGTTCAAGGGTATCTGAACGGTCGAAGAGAGTTGTTGAGCCCAAGTAATCAAGAATTTGCCCTACACCACCCGTTGTCAGATGGCGCGGATTGAAGCCAGTGTGAGTGCCAATAGGGACTTCGATATCAGGGAGGCGAATACCGCCAATTTCGTTTCCGGCAGCATCGATTTCGGAGACATACGATGGATAAGCATCACCGACGACAGAGGCAGGAAAGTAACCTATACCATCCTCAGCATCTAATCCTAGGTTAAGCGGAACCATGCGAGGACAGGCATTCACATCCGGTAGCGCGAGATTTGTAATCTCCTCAAGCTTGGCCACAATGTCTTCGCGTGTTGCTGCGGTACCGTCGCGCCAACGCGGGAAGACACTTTTTGGTGGCATCATTCCGCGTACCCAATCCAGTAGGTTAAACAGAGCCGCACGCATTAACGGTCGATGATCGATGATGTTGAAGTGATTGGCACCACTAGTACCAAACGCACTTGTGTTTTCAAGAGCAGCTGTACCCGCACCGTGTTGCGTTGATGCAAATAGGTAGCGACGAACTTCTTCAGGAGGTTCAACATCTTTCCCGGTTGAGAGGTCAGAGTGAGCGAGACTCGCATCTGATCGCCAGTATTCGCAAGAAGTATCAGTCTGGAAAATGAGAGGGACGCCGCCACGGCTTCTTTGGCGATCCAGTAGGCCGCCCAACTTACCTGTTGCAGGGTCGATTTGAGGGCTGTCTGCAAATGGAAACAGGTGTCCAAAGCTAGGAGTGGGTTGGACTGAAGGCTGTGCGTAACGGTGGTTGAATTCGCCTCGACGTCCACCAGCGATATGGATCAAAACGCCGTCGAAGGCTTGTTGCCCTTCTTCGTCGATATTCAAGCCGAGATTCAGATACGTGCGCAGGAAACGGCCGCATTGGCTTTGGCCTTGTCCAATCACGTGTTCGACCGCGCCACTCAATGGGTTTATTGGATCGTCACGTTTAAGAAATGTTGCGAAGTCACGTACTGCAAGAAGTCCCGCGCCTACTACTTGGCATTTTTCGGGGCGGTAGATAACGTCGTATATCCGTCCCGGGTCAAAGCCGAGTTTGCAATATAAAGACGCTCCTTCATGGGTAAAACCCCATTGCTCGCGAGGTATGATTTGTGGCTCTCCGTAGATGCCGTCGCGAACCAACAGCATTGCATCTATTTGATCGACATTGTCTGGCACGATGGGATTGTGATTTCCGATGGCTCCGACATGATGGTCGGTGAGAGGTATCTTGTCCTCTGACCCGTTCGGTTGAAAGCGAAGTTGCATTTGATCCGTGCGGTTCTCAAGTGCGGACGGTGGAACGAGCGGAGCCTCGAACCCCATTCTGCCTTTGTCACGCGGGACGTCCCATTGCCAACCGCACCAGGCGATCGACCAGCCATGTCGAAAGAGCAGTCCGTCCCCTGCTGGAATATCTTTGAAAGAGTCTGGTGGGTCACCCAATAGGAAAGTTTTCAGGGTTGGGCGGCTGCCACGATTCGGTACTTCGAGGAGCACAGCACGGTTACCTCGATCTGGATCTATCGGTCTTAAAATTGTGATGTCGCCACTGAACAAGACTTGTCCGTTTGAGTCACGTTCAGCTCGTTCAAGGTCGACGATGTCAGCGTTAGCGCTATCGATTGGGTTCACAGCATAGTGCGCGATTGCATCCAATCGTTCATATTCGCCGGTATCACAAAAGGATTGGGAATCGCCAAATGATTCTTGGTTTAAGATCTCGAGATGGGTTAGTGTCATAGCGATGTCCACGTTTGCTGGAGTTCGTATGCTCCAGATGTAGGAATGTCAGTGCGCTGATTCACTAACACAATTACGCCTGTGCTAGTCGACTAAAAGGCTGGTTGCGATATCGTGAAATACGATACTGCCAGACTGTTAACAGACCTAGTATTCGAGATTATAATGCTGCGAGTTCCTCAGGGAGAGCTTGCTCTATGGTGGTGTGAGTGAATTGCCAATCAGAATCGATTAAGCGCTGAGGTACCACGCGCTGGCTCACGAGCCCAGTTTCCTGAGCTTTCTCTCCACCCATTATTAGCTCCAGCATGAAACCAGGAAGTGGGAACAATGTTGGTCGCTTTATCACGCGGCCAAGAGCTTTGGTGAATTCGGCGTTGGTTGCCGCTTGAGGTGCAACAGCATTAATCGGTCCGGTAAGGTCTCCGGTCACGGTTGTCTCGTAGATCCGGACGAGATCTTCCAATCCGATCCATGGAAAGTACTGCTTGCCATTGCCCAGCTTGCCACCCAAGCCAAATTTGAATGGTGTGATCAGTACGGGCAGCATGCTACGTAACACTACTCCACTGCGAACCATAGCTACGCGTAGGCCTAATTCTTCCGCGGCATGTGCTTCGGTTTCCCAGTCGTTGACTAAGTCTGCAAGGAATCCGTTACCGCGTGACGACTGCTCGTTCAGCTTTTCGTCTGCACGGTCGCCATAAAATCCAACTGCTGACGAAGTGATAAACGCCTTCGGACGGTTGGTCATGTTTCGAATAGTTTCGACGAGGAGACGAGCACCGTCGATGCGGCTCACGCGCATTTCTTCCTTGTAGGTGTTGCTCCAGCGTTTATCACCAATCGAAGCACCGGCGAGATGTAATACGACGTCTACACCTTCTAGTACACCATCGCGAATCCACTGATTGGACGGACTCCATTCGCCGTTAGGGTTTTTTACGTGACGATTACGGATCCGAATAATTTGGTGCCCGGCCGTCTCAAGCCGTGGACATAGCGCGGAACCAATCATTCCAGAGCTGCCAGTGATTGCTATTTTCATAACACGTCTCCTAGTGCACGGACTGGTCGTGATTTGCTAGTTGTCTAGAGGTGCTTCTTTTGATCAATCGTGCACGTCCGCTGACTAGCGAGCAATCCAAAATATTACGTGTGTCCGGATCTGAGAATGAAAATCTGCTCGCGGGTGGTTAAGATTTTGGGGAGATGTATTGCACAGAGTCAGGGCACTTCGAATAGAATCACCTCTGGTTATTGTTAACTTTTCAAAATTTTGACGAGAGGTGCCTAATGACATTTCCCTTAGCAGCCATTTTTGATATTCGATCGGATAACGTGGTAGGGAAAAATTTGTGGAGAGCTTTTGTATTAATGCTGGGATTAACACTCGTTTCTAGTATTGCCTGTTCCGGTGAAGAAACACCTGCTGAACCAACTCCTAATGCGTTTTTCACTCACCCGGCACCGGATATGAGTGAGCAAGAGGCGATCGATATCTTTATCCAAGAGACTTGTGCCAATGGCTTAAAGGTAGAAGGCAGTCTTTCCGGAGAGTATGCCGCGTCCACCACAAAGAGCTGGGTAATTAATTGGACTGGGCCGGAGGGTCGTATCATGCCTGCCGGGGCCGTGAAAGCTTCTACTGGTATTCTCCGCCTGAACACCGAGGATGTGCTTCAAGGATTTACGATCCAAGGAGACATATGTCGGTAGTTTCGTGTTTTCTGGCACTTATCGAGACATAGAGAGTTTTCAGCTATGGAGCTGAATTTCGACCGTGATCTGGATTGGTACAGGCGATCCAGATCACATGTTGGTGCGCCCTAACAGGTTGCCAAGCGTCTGCGCCTCAAAGATTAGAGGTCTGATGCTTGAAGAGCGGATGTCCGACGAATCAAAAACAGTTCTAGGCAAAGTGACGAAAGTTGCCCGCGATGTTGCCGCTCCATTGGCAGTTAAGACTGGGTTCAGGCGCTCAGGTTCGTTGGGTGTTTGGCGGCGATCTTAATTCGGATCCAACTCCGAACTGACACACGGATATTCCAGTAAGTGCTAGTGCTCGTCGATAACTTCTTCAGCGATGGCTGTTCTGACCGTCCGCCGAATCCGCAGACTCGGCTTATTGGATTTTCGGTTTTCGATGAGCTCGGAACAGATCAACTCTCTGATGAATTTGCACTGCTCTGCTGTGAGTATTTGCTAGTTCCTCGTACCTCAGCAATGATCGACATGATGTTTAGCAGAGTAGTGAATAACCAGAACGGGGCGAGTAGGTACCGGTCTAGGCCCCATCCAATATCGACATCTTCGTCATCCGGCCCCAATTCCCCAGTGATTATTCCCTCAATTAGCTCTGGTGCAATAAGTAGATAACCTAGTGTTGGAATAGCAAGTAAAGCGGCTCCCATCTTGCCCTTGATGAAATATGCCGCAGCAATCAGAGCGCCAACTGGAAGGACAATGACGAGGAAATCTAGTCCTTCGATCTCGATAGCGATCCAGATGTGAAAGACAACAATCACTACGTTAGCAAGTGCCGCGTTGCGAATGTCTGAAAGAAAATCTTTTATAGCCATGCTTATACGCCTACTTATCGTTCTATGACTTCCAGGTCTGGTCAGCGCCGCACTTCAACACGCGAGTTCATTTTACGAAGCCGCTGCCACCTCAGCCCAGTCAATTTCGTCTACTTGCATAGGCTCGCATGTCAGCATAGCTAGCATTTCTTCGCCCAGAGTAGCTGTGATGTCGTCTGAGTTGTCAGCTTCCCACAGGCATATGAAAGTGTCTGTGTTGCCATGTGGAATCGGGTTCCAACTTTTTACGCACTTAGCCGGCGTTTGGCCGGTAGCCATAGCTTTTGCGAATTCGCCCATGTCATCTGACTGCATCACCTCGGCGAATGCTTCTGCATCGATCTTTAGGGCGTGCACTACCATGTACTGGGACATATTGCTCCTCGGATATATGGAATAAGTAAGCAAGATTCTACTCGTAGATCCTGAAAGGTCTACACCATTTTGAATGTAGTGAGCCATTTGAACGTCGCCTAGAAGACAGCGCGGTACGATCCGTGACACGCTCAGTTATGGTTCGCCACTTTCGGGGTGAGGCCACATAGTTGCTGAATGACCACCGTTCCCCAACTACTTAGACGCTGCACTCCGTAAACTGCACTATCAGAGGTCCAATGACGATCGATATTCACTTCGGAGACAACCTCGAAGTCATCCAGACATTCGAATCAGGTTCTATCAATCTAATTTATGTCGATCCACCCTTCAATACCGGTCGGCAGCAGAATCTGACTACACTCAGGACTGTGCGCGATCAAGATGGGGATCGCGTAGGTTTCGGGGGGAGTAGCTACCGTACCGAGAAACTTGGGTCCACATCTTTCGATGACGTATTCGATGATTTCATAGGTTTTCTTGAGCCACGGTTAGTCGAGTTCCGACGTGTTCTAACTGCAGATGGTTCGCTCCTTCTCCATCTTGACCAGCATGAATCACATTACGCAAAAGTTCTTCTTGACCACCTGTTTGGACGGGATTGCTTCAAAAACGAGATCATCTGGTCATATGATTTTGGTGGTCGTTCGAAGCGCCGGTGGCCAGCAAAGCATGACACGATTCTTTGGTACACGAAGGATCCCGATCGGTACACGTTTCGTTACGATGACATCGATCGCATTCCTTACATGGCCCCTGATCTTGTAACTAAAGAGAAGGCGCTGCGAGGCAAGACCCCCACCGACGTGTGGTGGCAGACAATCGTTCCGACGAACAGTAAGGAACGAACTGGGTATCCGACTCAAAAGCCGATTCAGATTTTGAACCAGATTGTGCGTGTGCACTCTAACCCTGGGGATATCGTTGCCGACTTCTTCGCTGGATCCGGTACGACAGGGGAGGCGGCAGCGTTGAATGAACGTAACTGTATCCTAGTCGATAACAATGAGGCTGCGATTCAGGCGATGGCAAAGCGCCTCGCAGAGTGGTCACCATCGTTTCACACCTGTGATGATTTTGGGACAGGTGCCCGATCCTAACCCAGAGGACAACATAGCCCTGCTGAGGGTGTTCAACTTTGGCACTAGCGGAACAGAAGGTTTTGAGTGGTGGACCTGAGGGGGCTCGAACCCCTGACCTCCACACTGCCAGTGTGGCGCTCTCCCAGCTGAGCTACAGGCCCGCGAAGTTTGAGTGTAGACAGCGTTTCTGTGACCGGTCTAGCGCATAGCACTCGTTACTCTTCATTTGCCTCATTGACAGATATCCATGATCCAGATGCTTCTGGGGCCGGTGAGGAGTTCGGTTCCAGAAGCGAGACGGTCAAGTGCGAGTTGATATCCAGGAAGTGTGTTGCCTCGGTTCCAGCGCTGGGGAGATAACGCTGGAACCGAGGTCGGCTAGTTGGCAGTTAGGAATTGATTACGATTTGCGCGTAGTCGTAGGTGGTTACTGCTTCCCAGATTGATTCTGCTAGGAATGGACCTGGCGCGATCTGGTTGGTGCTGGTAGCGAGTACCGACATGGCGAGGGCCCAGACTGCAAAACCGGCTCCGTTTGCGATCACGACTGGTCGACCGCTTATTCCGGTAGCGCGTTCTATGGCCGCATGCGTTGTTATTACCCATGTGCCGATTGCGACAATGCCTATCCCGAAAGAGATGCTTGGGATAACCATCAATAGGCCAATGATGAGAGGTGTGGTCGCCATGCCTGCAGCGCGTACAAGGCGCTCGACGTTGACATCGGATTGTGTGACACGCTGCAGGATCACGTAAACGACGACTAGCCACGCTAGCCAAAGCGCAATAGAGAAAAGCGATCCAATGACAACGCTTTTCAGTAGAACCGCGCTACTGTCACCTAGGCCGCTTGTTATCCACCAAAGCCAACCACCGACGCTCAGCATCATCATTGATCCACTTGCGATCATCAATGATGGAACGGTGGCACGTGGATCGGTTCCGACCTCATCGAAAACCGAAAAATCCAATAAGCCGAGTCTGCGGATTCGGCGGACGGTCAGAACAGCCATCGTATGGCCTCCGAGATACCCGCCAAGGACTTCAAACAGTGCCGGCTGCCCGACCGACAAGGGAGATAGTAGCGGATTTCTGCTAAATGATCATTAGTATCTACTAATGATCATCAAAAAACATACGTAATGAAATATTGAGAACATTACGGCGATGTTCATTAATGCTGGTCTTGGATTCAGTGAGATTTCTATCTAAGCCCCGTGGGATTGCTGCTTTACGAAGCTATGCCGTTAGTTCCAAATTGGCGCCAAGCTGATCGGACTGTTCTTGGTTGATGAGCCATTCCAAACGCGCACGCATAACGAGTTGTTCATTGTCGCGAAGATGCACGAGCTCCGTTCGAGGAATCCATTCGCCAGCACGCCCTGTCGTATAACGCTTCTTTCGTATGGTTGACGATTTCCTCGAGGAGGGCAGGTATCAACTGATTATCTTGATGAATTGGTTAGTTATTCGGTCGTCCGTCCTTGGTTGGTCCTATTTGATTCTTTGAGTCGAATACAGTGAGAGAATTATCGGAGTCGTCGCTTCGAAGGAATTCCGGCCCGGCGAGGGTAGCGGTCATTCAATTTCCCTTGACGACGTATCACCAACACATTTTGAGATGGAGCTTGCTCGGGGAGCGAGAGTGGGATCGGGTCGAGGGCGACACCACCGAGTTCCTCGATCGCGATCTGAGCCTCCGTCAGCTCTTTCGATGCGTTACTTCCCTTAGGTGTCGCGAGTATGCCACCGACTTGCAGAAGAGGTAGCGCGTATTCCACAAGAATGTCGAGTGGTGCGACGGCGCGGGCGACTACAAGGTCAAACGAGGCACGGAGCTTAATGTCACGGCCGGCGTCCTCTGCACGTGTGTGTAGTACCCGAACATTGTTGAGGCTGAGTTGTTCAGTAACACTTTCGAGGAACGCACAACGGCGCTGTTGAGCCTCAATTAAGGCGAGTTGCATAGTCGGCTCTAGGATTCGCATCGGTATACCGGGAAAGCCACCACCGCTACCGATATCAGCTACTAGGAAGGGTCTGTTACTGGGTACTAGGTTGGCGTTTCGCAAGCCAACGAGGAGTGCGAGTGATTCACCGAAGAGGCGTCGTTCGATCTGGTCTCGAGTTCTGAGAGAGGTCAGGCCAGCACGTCTGGTTCCTTCTCTTAGCAGTTCGAAGTAGCGATTAAAAGCGTCGCTATCACGCTGCGAGAGCTGTATTCCGAGACGAGTTGCTTCGGAATCTAGAGCGTTTCCTGTAACGTGGTCTTCGTTAGCACTTATCGACATTTAGTCCAGTACTGATTCTTCGGCTGATTGACAGTCGTGACTAGTCATCTTCTAGACTGCTGCGTACGGGATCAACTGTTGACTCTTGCGTGGTTGTTATCCCGCAGAATGCTTGCTATTTCCGTCACAGGAAATCGGAAGGATCGTCCGATGGTGGAATCTATTACTTCGAAAGAGGCACTTACTCATTTCGTGAACTCTCTTGAGCCCGAGAAGGCAGAAGTAGAGCGTCCGATTGTCGATCAGTTTGTCGATTGGTTTGGCACAGATCGAACGATGCAGGAGTTATCGGGCGCTGACATCATTCGTTATATCTCAGAAGTTTTTACTGAAGAGGAACATGATGTTAGCCATCTAGAGCCATTACGTGCTTTCCTTGCTTATTCATCACGTCTCGCGTTCACGGAGGAAAATTTGGTTCCGAAACTCCAATTGGAAGGAGACCACGGGGGAGCCCGAGGTCTGCGCGGTGCATCTGATGATCTTGGTGGCAAAGCATTTCACGTCACTTTTGATGGTCTGCAATCACTCGAAGGACAATTGGAGGAGTTGAAGGCAGAGCGCCCGCAGATAGCGAAGAAATTGCGTGAAGCGATGGCGGACAAAGATTTCCGTGAAAATGCTCCTTTGGATGCGGCTCGTGATGAACAAGCTCATCTCGAAGCGAAAATTCGCGAGACAGAGGATCGATTGCGGCATGCTGTGATAATCGACGCAGATGCAAAAGGTGGTCTAGCGAACGTGGGATCCGTAGTGAAGCTTCTAAATATTGATCAGGACAAGGAGCAAGAGTTCACTCTTGTAAGTCCTGCGGAAGTTGATCCCACTAATGGCAAGATCTCTACTGAGTCCCCGATCGGTGTTGCTCTATTGAATCGAGGCCAAGGTGAAGAAGTAGTGGTCGAAGCACCAGCAGGAAAGTTACGGTTCAGGGTTCTTGAGGTGCGCGGCTAGCAACAGAAGGCAGTGTTGATTAAGCCCTAAGTTTGTTGGCAGAGCTAATCAAATAGAAGGCGATCCGCTGCCATACTGCCGAATAGCAGCGTGAGGTAAATTGTCGAATAGCGGAACATCACTGGTGCCATTTCGACCCCTGGTGTTCGGTATAGTCGCCAAGCAACAACTATCAACCCGATTCCTCCAATCGTTGCGATCGCAAAATATAGTGCGCCTAGGCGTGCAGTGATGCCCAGAGCCAAAGTCACGGCAGCGGTTAGCATCGACCAGATCAACGTATGGTACTTCGTCTCGCCTTCGTCTCGAACAGCGGGGAGCATTGGGACGTTCGCATCCCGATAATCGTCTGCAAGTAGTAGAGCGAGTGCCCAGAAATGAGGCGGTTGCCAGGCAAAGACGACGAGGAACAGAAGTGCACTGGTCCAATCGATTGAGCCTGTTACAGCCGCCCACCCAATCAATGGAGGCGCTGCGCCCGCGATTCCTCCTAGAACGGTGTTATGTACCGTCGTGCGCTTCAACCACATGCTGTAGACCACTACATAGAAGAAAAAGGCACTCACTGCTAGGACTGCTGAGAGGATATTGACGGTTAGCACTAGCCAAACGCCTGAGGCTGTACCCATCGACCAGCCAGCGATCGCCGCATGTCGAGCAGGAATACGACCAGCGGGTAGTGGGCGAGATCTTGTTCGCACCATGATCTTGTCAATGTCGCGGTCAATGTACATGTTCGCGGCACCGGCACCACCGGCAGCGAGGATGCCACCTATCAATGTAGCGATTACTAGCCAAGCATCAGGCCATGCGTCATTGGCCAAGATCATCGCAGGAACGGTCGTGATAAGTAATAGCACGATGATCGATGGCTTGAGGAGGATTAGGTAGTCGTATAGTACGGTACTGAAAGAACGTTTACTCATTGATTGAGACAGGTCGCTGGTGTCGGACAAGCTGACGCTCGAGGCTCTTTTGTGACGCTGCGACCCGGTTTCCGACATATCATCTGGCTCCAACCAAGTTTATTCCTTGGTTCTTGACCTTTGTCATCATTTCCTAAGCGTCGCGTGAGGATGCGTTTGTGGTTGTGTCTCTCTTGGAAAGTTCGTTTGGAGTGGTGGAATCTGCAGTTGATTCAGAGGTGCTAATAGCTTCTCCGTAGGAAGTGTCGGTATTTTCTGATTCGGTAAGGCGTTCTTCGAGGGTCGCGACTTCTTGCTGGATATCACGAAGGCGTATCTGCAGCAGCACTAGGTAGATAAAGAGTCCGGCCCAGAAGACAGCGAATCCTGCGAAGAGGAACTCAAGTGCATTTTCTTCCATTAATTGTTTCCTCGCTGATCTAGGTACATACGCATACGGTCAGTGCGTTGCGCAAGCTGTTCGGAATCACTGCGTAAAGCGATGAGCCACAACATCAAAAACGTAATAGCTAGGAACGCGACGAGCAGGACGAACAACATCTCGTTTGGTACTGCAGGCCGAGTGTTAAAGATTATCCGCTGTGGGTGAAGTGTTCGCCACCAATCAACAGAGAAGTGGATTAGCGGGATATCGAGAAATCCAACCAGCGCGAAAATTGCTGTATAACGTGCTGCTTGTTCATCATTTGGACCAGCCACTGATCTTGCTAGTAAGTACGCCGTGTAGATCAGGAGGAGTACCAAAGTGGAGGTAAGACGCGCGTCCCATGACCAGTAGACTCCCCAAATCGGCTTTCCCCAGATCGCCCCTGTTGCCAGAGTAAAGATCGTAAAGAGCACACCTACCGTTGCAGCTGCCCGTGCGACCGCGTCCCAACGGATATCCCGGGACATGAGGAAGATTGCTGAAGCAACGGCGGTGATAAGGAAAGAAAAGTAAGTCCCAATGGTTGCAGACGGGACATGTAAGTACATCAAGCGTTGAACATCTCCCTCCACGACTTCACGCGGGGCCGCTAGGACTGCTCCCACGAGCATAGCCATCATCATGACTCCGGTGAGCGCGGGAAGGAGCACCCAGCGCCTCTGGTAAACCGGGAGAACAGCTCTCAGAAGAAACGTGAATAGTGCTTGAAGGCGCGATGGACGTGCTTCAGGGATATCAGGGCTCGTAGCACTCATCGTTTCACTGCCAATGGGAAAAGGAGTAATCCGCTAGCAGTACTCCAGATAGCAAACACAGTGAGTAAGAGGATCCATGGTGCAGAACCGATAGGCTCGTCCATCGCTGCACTCGATGCTCGGACTCCTGCGATTAGTAGCGGGATCAAAAGTGGAAGTGCGAGTACGGGGAACAGCATAGAACGTGCTCTAGCACGTGTGCCGAGTGTCGACAGAAGCGTTGTTAGCGAGATGTATCCGATCGTTCCGATGACAACCACCAGTATTAGCTCGGCGGTGAGGAAGGCCGTGTCAAATAGCATAGTGCTGAGGAGCAGAAGAACCAATTCGATTGCCAATAGCGAGATCACGTTTGTCAATGCTTTCCCGAGATAAATTGCTGTAGGAGAGATTGGAGCAAGCATTAAGGCGTCTAAAACGTCCGAGTCCCATTCACGCTGAAAAGATTGGCTACTGGCAAAGACACCAACGAATAGGAATGTCGTCCAGAGGACACCAGGTAACAATGGCTTCAGGTCGGTAGCTACTAAATCAAAGGCAAACGAATAAATCAGGAGACTGATACAAGCGAACGAAAGTGCGGAAAGCCAGTTGCTACGGTCGCGCCAGGTCAGTTGAAGATCTTTTCGAATTAAGGTGAGCATAGGATTCATGCTGGAGCTTCGATCTTAGGAGGTGCATCTGTCTTTGATGGTTTTGCGGTAGCTTCGACGATACGCCCTCTCTCGAGACGCAGAACTCCATCAGACCAAGACGAAGCGCGTTCGATGAGGTGTGTGGCAGCGAGGACAGTTATATCTGGCGCGCGGAGGACGAGTTCATCGAGTAGTCGGATACCTTCGGGATCGAGGCCAGTTTCTGGCTCGTCTAGCAATAGTATCTGCGGTCGGTGGAGTAATGCTCGTGCTAGAGCAAGTCTCTGATGATAACCGCGAGACAATATCTGGGCTGGCGCTTGGCGTCGTTGCCAAAGACCCACAGCACGAAGCAAATCCTCGATTCTAGAGTCCTGCTCATCGATCTCGTATAACCTCGCGAAGAATTGGAGGTTTTCGAAAGGTGATAGCTCCTCGTAGATCATCGGTCGATGTGCCAGAACACCAATTTCGCGCCTAAACGATTGCGAATTTGCGGTCAGTGAATGCCCTGCGAGAGTTGCTTCACCGGCACTCGGTGTGATCAGTGAGGAGAGCATCCCGAGTAGTGTGGTCTTGCCCGAACCATTCGGCCCGATCAATGCAGTCTTTGATCCTTTTGGTAGGGAAAATGTTGCGGCGGAGATCACTTCGATACCGCTGTATCTCTTCGTTAGTCCATTGGTTTCTATCGCGACAGTACTTTCTACCATGCTGATTTTTCTGGAAGGCATCTCCTGAGGCCAATCGCGATTCCCGTGATAACAATTAGCGCGAATACCACACCCGCAGCGGCACCGTATCGCGAAGTGAGTGGGTTTGCTGTGCGCTCGATGCCCGATAACCCTCGCAGGTCAACCACGAGACCTTGCCCAGGTTCCGCGACGGTTGTCCGCTTGATGACGCTCAGTGATTCACCCTCAAAGGTTGTATCAGGAGCGCGAATTGCGTCGATACTCCTAGAGTGAACTTCGTTAACGAATCGCTTGGGTACACGTACCTCTATGTGATTTGATCTGAGTGGTGCCGTAATTCGCAAGCGGTATTCGTCCTCATCCAGTCTGTAACCGACGGTATATCGAGTGACGATAGAAGTCACTCCTGGATGAAGTGCTGCTGTAATGGCGAGGCTTCTTCCATCGAACGAATATATCGATGTGTCTTCGTCGAATCCTCCTGCATCAGACGTACCGTCGGGTGCAGGAAGTACTAGGGTGGCACTGTCGTTCGAACCGACATATACGGTTGGCGCATCGTGCCGGACGAGGTCCTCTCGAATCAATGTTAGCTCCGTTGTGAGACGATCGATTGCAAGAACTGTCACGATAGTCTTTTCAATTACTAAGGCGGGTTTGTCTTCACTGACTGCGAATATTTCAAGTTCGACGTCAGCAATGGGCAGTTCAGGGGAAATCAAGACGGGATTGCTCAGATACTGTACCCCGTCATACACGACGCGGACGACATGCGTGACTGCTGGATCAGCGATCACGTCAAAATAAAAACGACCGTCGGGTCGAGCCTGCGTTTCAATTGACCTCAGGTCTGCATCGTCTCCGACTATTATCAACTGGACGGTGATCTTCCCAAGCACGACCCCCGGGGTCATTAAGTGGATTGCGCCGTTGATCCTTCCTTTACGATCATCCACCGTCTGCGCCTCGGAGCGCTCGCTCGTTGCGATGCTCATCAATAACATTGTCGCGACGAGAGTGATCGCGGAGAGGCGTTTCAGGGTAGTACCTCAAGTGTTTCCCCGAGGTCACGAAGCCGTTCTGTCACGGCTCTTAGTTTTGGCGCGATTATCTGCCGTCCGATGGTTCTTTCATCGTTGGATATCCGACCCATCGCGTAATCTGCATTGATTTCGGTTAAGTCTTCCAGTAGGTTGTTCCGCTGATCGCGAAGTCGCTCAACTTCAGAAGCGGATTCTAATGGCAGAGGACTATGCGGCCAGCAGATATAGATGGCTGTTAAGGATGCGACAGAAAGCAATACTAGCCACTCCATTAGTGTTCGTCCTTAGTCAGTTCGGCTTCAAGCCATCGTTCGTCTTCAGATTGCCCGTTCATAGTGTTCGTCGTTGCTGAGTGTCGTTTTTTCCCGGTGCGGCGTAACTGAAGCAAGAACAGCGTACCTCCGGCACCAACGATCAAGAACGAAGCACCAACCCATGCAAACAGAAAGAGGTTAAAGCCTCTACGCGGGATTTCAGCGAGCACTCTCTGTCCGTAGCGATTCGAGAAGAAGAATATGATTTCATCGTTTGTCCGACCTTCTGCTAACTGCTGTTGGATTTGTCGACGCATATCGTCGCATATAGCTAATTCACAGACGTCTAATCGTTTGTTTGTGCACTGAGGGCACAGAAGTTGTTGTTCGATCCCAAGTGCACGTTTCTTGAGCTCGGGCGGTAGCTCCTGGGCATTGATAGGGTTCGCTATAGCTATCTCTAGTGCTGCCGTACCAACGGTTAGAAGTATCAGGAGGCCAATTATCAAATATTTGCGTGTCATTCTTGCAGTGAATTTTCTGGCGTGTCGGTTTTGTCGCGCACTCGAGCCTCCTGTCGAATCGGCGTGAAGGCGAGCAGTCCACCGAGTATGTATATTGCTCCGCCGATCCATAGCCATTGTATGAGAGGTTTGATGAACGCTTGGATTTCGGCTGTCTGATTTGGTTCGAATCCTTGCATGAATACGTACAGGTCACGGAGGAGGTTCCCGTCGATAGCTACTATCGCTACTGGTTGACTGGCGAAGTTACTGAAGAACCGCTGACCGGGTTGCAATGAGGCAATCACCGTATCGTTCTTCTCGACATCAATGATCGCTACTACTTCTTGCTCTATTCCATTTACGTCAGGTTTGCGGACGCGGAGGCCGTCATAGGTTAGTTGATACTTGCCAACATTGATTGTTTGGCCTGGAGCTAACGTCGCTCTAACTTGTGTTTCGAACACCGAAGAACTGATTATGCTGATAGCGATCACTGCTGCACCTAGGTGAACTAGGTAGCCACCGTAACGTTGCCGGTCACGCTCGAAGAGCTTTGAGATCGCGCTAAGCCAGTTGCTCTTTCCAGATCTGTGCGTGTGCAGCAGCCCGAGATAAAACTCTCGGGTAGTGACGAAGATGACGATCGCTGCCGCGGCGATCGTTGCGATCGCATATGGATTGCGCATGCCGAAGATAGTTAGGGCGAAGATGATCGCCAGCAACATTGCTAACGGTGAACGAAATCGTTTCCGAACAGTGCTAGGTGAGGCACGACGCCATGGAAGAATCGTGCCGACTGACATTAGCAGAAGCAGGCCGATCCATAACGGGCCGGTAGTGTCGTTGAAGAAAGGTGGTCCGACAGTAATTCTTGTGTCATTTACTAGCTCAGAGAATATGGGAAAAAGAGTGCCTCCAAGGATTACGAGCGTGATCACGGTTAGCACATAGGTATTAACTATTAATCCTGTTTCACGTGAGGCAAAGGAATCGAAGTCATGGTCGGCGCGTAGCAGTGGCATTCGCCAGATGGCGAGGGCGAGCGATGTAGCGACAACCAGTGCCAGTAGCACGAGGAAGTAAGGTCCAACTTCGGATTGGGCGAAAGAGTGTACCGAGGCAACTAGACCACTCCGGACGTTGAATGTTCCAAAGATAGCTAGTGCGAACGCCGTGAGAATGAGCGCCAGATTCCAACCTTTCAACATTCCTCGTCGCTCCTGGACAACTGCTGAGTGGAGGAAGGCTGTGATTGGCAGCAAGGGCAAGATCGCGGAATTTTCGACAGGATCCCAGCCCCAGTAACCACCCCAGCCGAGTACCGTGTAGGCCCACCAAGCTCCAAGAAAATTTCCAGCGCTTAGGATGACGAATGATGCTAGAGCCCAGAGTCGTGCATGGCGCAACCAAGCAGTGTCGACACGACCGGACGCTAATGCTGATACTCCAATCACAAACGGAATCGATGTGCTGACGAGTCCAGTGAGTAACATAGGTGGGTGGATTAACATACCCGGATCGACCAGCAAAGGATTTAGTCCTTGGCCATCAACTGGTGTGACGGGGTTGATTCGAAATGGCGAAGCAAAGAAAACTAGAGCCATAAGAAACGCTGTGAGGATGATGCCCATCGCGGCAATCGCGTGGGCCGTTCCCCAGGGCATTCGCCTTAGTGTTGTTTTGGCAAAGAGTGTCATGAGGAGGGACATCGACCATGTCCAGAACAGCAGCGAACCGGGTTGACCACTGTAGAGAGATGCCCATTTCATCCAAGGTTGCATGTTCGTCGAGGAAACTTCTGCGACGTGGGAGATTGAGAAATCGTTCGAGAGCAATGCGAATGCGAGTGAGAAGAGTGCGAGTGTAGTAAGGGCGCCGGTAGCTACGATTGCTCGTTGCGAGGCGAGGATTGCACGGTTGTTCTGTTTCTGTAGGCCATAGATTGCAGATAGTGTTGCGAAAGAAGAGCTGGCGAGAGCCGTTATGAGTACAGACGCTCCTAGTGTTGCAGTCACGTTCATGACTCTAATCTCCGGTGCCTGAACTCTGGCGGCGACTCTTCGATACCGACGAGGTTCGCAATTGACTACTCAGAAGTAGGGTTTTCCGAAAAGAATTCGTTCTCGTGCTTAATTACCACTCTGGTTGCTTGGAAATACCCACTCTCTTGAAGACGCCCGTCAACCACAACGAAGGCGTTGTCGGTAAATAGATTTGGCACGAGTCCATCGTAGGTGATGCTGATCCGCTCACCACTCTCACCGGCGATGTCGAAAGAGATAGGTTGGCCACTTTGTTCGATGATCGAATCAGGTACGACACGTCCTCCGACACGCCAGCGGCTGTTTTCGTTATCTTCGATTTTCGCCAGAAATTCATCCGGCTCGACGTAGTAGGAGAGATCACCTGAAGCGGCACGGAAAGCGAGGATGCCGATCACAATCGTTGAGATCGCTAGGAGTAGCAATAGCCGGTTTCGATTGCTGGAAAATAGCTTGCCCCCTTCCTTCGAAGTGGTGGGAGGTGTCTGATCAGAGTCGGATGCAGTCATAGCCTAATCCTTATGACTTCTTGATATTTTCGAGATGTTTGCGGAAGAGTACTTCAGTCAATGTGCCGATGTACTTCTGGTCGACTCTAAGTCCAGGTAGCAAGAAAAATGCCTCCGGTATTCCGTAGACACCGTAATCAAGGTACGTATTTCCGTCGTCGATGACGATTGGAAATTCGAGGCCGTGACGGTCAACGAAGTCTTGGGCACTCTGTGTGTTATCCCAGATATTGATTCCTATAAACGTGTAACCGCGTTCTCGGTACTCTGGCCAGAGGCTCTGAATCAGTGGCGCTTCAATTTCGCATGGGGCACACCAACTCGCCCAGAAGTAGAGGAAGATAGGGTTTTGTATGTGATCCGTAAGGACAAACCGCGATCCGTCGAAAGCCGGTAGATCAAAGTTGAAACCGCTTTCCAGTTCGGTATCAGCTCGACCAATGTTTTCGTTTCCGACATCCTGCCACATTCCAATCCCCATTAAGACGATCAAACCGCCGACGGCGATTCCGACGACTGCTACAAGTAGGCGATTGAGCTGTTCGTTTAACATCACAGGCGAGCGTACGGCTGTCTTATTGCTCCGTTCAACGAATGATAAGAGAGGAACACGCTAGGTATAGAATATTTGCCTATCACTGGAGTACCTTAAATCTCCGAAAATTTGACGAGTTAACCCGTTAATGTGTTTTTACTGTGAGCTATGCGTGCAGTTGATAGGTGTTGGTATAGGCCCTTTGCCGGCCAGATGTCACTGAGTTTAAGACACTTGTTTTCGCTAAATTGCTTGACCGCACCGATGGCCGATGCTACTCACTAACACGTGGCTAGCGAAGGCTACGCTGCGAACGGTCACTGTTTGAATTTGTGACCGAACTTGGATCGCGGAGGCATCGTTTGCGTCCTTCACCGCGCGCTATCTCGCTAACGGTTCTTTCGCTAGCGATCGTTCTGATCACGACTTGGCTTATTTGGATCGCTTGGGACGCCACGGCGTCCGATCCAATGACGACGCTTGCTCCGCTTTCAGACAATGCAGATGCTGTACAGGGGCTATATAATTTCGTCACAATCCTTGCGGGGATTGTGATGGTTGGTGTCCTCACGCTAACGCTGGCTTTCGCGGTTATCTTCCGGGAACGTGCAGGTCACGAGCCGCAACAGATTCACGGAAACTCACGTCTCGAAGTGCTTTGGACACTGATTCCGGTAGCAATCGTAATAGCAATAGCACTACCTAGCTTCTCAGTAATCATCGATACTACAGGTGACGCGCCCGATGATGCGCTGGAGGTAGTTGCAACCGGTAATCAGTGGTGGTTCGAGTTCGAATACCCCGGGTTAGATGTCACTACGGCGAATGAATTACACCTCCCAGTTGATCGTGCAGTGAACGTAGAGCTGCGTTCGGAAGATGTAATCCATTCATTCTGGGTGCCGCAACTATCCGGTAAGGTCGATATGGTACCGGGCCACGAGAACCGTCTATGGTTTACGCCGCATGAGACAGGCATGTTCCTAGGTCAGTGCGCTGAATTCTGTGGGACGTCACACGCGAATATGCGATTCCGAGTGTTTGTTCACGCTCCCGAAGACTTCGATGCTTGGGTTGCTTCTCAGGCTGCTGATGCTGAACCTGCTCAAGGTGACCTAGCATTAGCTGGTGAGAAAATTGCTACGACACTTTGCGCGGCGTGCCACACAATCCGAGGTACGAACGCTGTTGGTCAAATCGGTCCTGATCTGACGCACATCGCTTCGCGCACTACTCTTGCTTCAGGGATGTTTGAGAACAATTCTGAGAATATGGCAGCTTGGCTAGCAAATCCGCCAGGCGAGAAACCAGGGTCGATAATGCCGAACCTTAATCTCAATGCCGAACAGATCGAACAACTCGTTGCTTACCTGCAGGATCTGAAGTAGATCCTCGGCTGACGAGTACTTAGGGAAGGAACCATATGGCAACGGCCACCGGCACCCTGCCTCAGGTTCAGGAAGAGACCACGATTTGGACGTGGTTAACGACGGTCGATCATAAGAAGATCGGCACGATGTATGGCATTAGCGGTTTTGCTTTTTTCTTGTTAGCCGGTCTGGAAGCACTGATAATTCGTACCCAATTAGCGGTTCCGAACGGTGCCGTGGTTGATGCTGATCGTTATAACCAACTTTTCACTATGCACGCGCTCACCATGATTTTCCTTGGGATTATGCCTCTCGGTGCGGCATTCTTTAACTATTTCTTACCGTTGATGATCGGTGCTCGTGATGTCGCATTCCCGAGGCTGAATGCACTTTCCTATTGGGTATTTCTGGGTGGCGCATTGCTACTCACAAGTAGTTTCATCTTTGGTGGAGCTCCGGACGGTGGGTGGTTTGCATACGCGCCGCTTTCTGACGAAGAGTTCTCTCCTGGCGCAGGGCTCGATTTTTATGCGATTGGTTTGCTGATTCTCGGGACATCGTCATTGATGGCTTCGCTGAACTTCGCTGTCACTGTTTTCAATATGCGAGCACCTGGTATGAGTATGATGCGACTGCCAGTTTTCATATGGATGATGCTGGTTGTTAACTTCCTGCTTATCCTTTCATTGCCTGTTATCACCGTGGCACTGGTGCAACTCGTGTTCGATCGTAACTTTACGACAAATTTCTTTACGCCAGCTGAGGGCGGAGATCCAATACTTTGGCAGCACCTCTTCTGGGTATTTGCTCATCCAGAAGTCTACGTTTTGATACTCCCGTCGATGGGCATTGTTTCCGAAGTTTTACCCGTTTTTTCACGTAAACCACTATTTGGATATGCCGCTATCGTGTTTGCTGGAGTCGCGATTGGCGTACTTGGCTTCGCTGTTTGGAGCCACCACATGTTCACCACAGGACTTGGTACAGTTCCCCAGATTGTTTTCACGGCGAGTACGATGGCAATAGCGGTGCCAACAGGGATTAAAATATTCAATTGGATGGGAACGCTATACGGCGGCAGTATTCACTTTAATACGGCGATGTACTTTGCTGTTTCATTCATTGCACTTTTCACAATTGGTGGAATTTCCGGTGTGATGCATGCCAGCCCACCTGTCGATAGCCAGCAGCAGGACACTTACTTCATCGTTGCTCATATCCATTACGTGCTGTTTGGTGGCGCGATCGTAGGAATCTTCTCTGGTCTTTATTACTGGTTCCCTAAGATGACCGGTCGTTTTCTGGATGAGAGACTGGGGAAGATTCATTTCTGGTTGATGTTTATCGGAATGAATATAACGTTTTTCCCAATGCATTTTCTTGGGTTATCGGGGATGCCCAGGCGGATTTACACGTATGACGCCGATCTAGGTTGGGAGACTTGGAACATGGTCGCGACGATCGGTTCCTACATGCTTGCCCTAAGTATCATTGTTTTCCTTGTGAATTTCTTCTGGACGATGCGCAAGGAGCCTACTGCTACTGACAACCCCTGGGATGCACCTACATTGGAATGGGCGACTAGTTCACCACCCCCAGAGCATGATTTTGATGTGATTCCCGAAGTGCGTGACCGTGATCCTCTGTGGTACGACCGAGACCATGGAATCGAAAAGGTTGAACCTCCAAGTGAGATGCACATTCACCTTCCGCCACCATCGTATTTTCCACTACTAATAGGTCTTGGCGTTTTGCTTCTCGGGGTAGGAGTACTCTCTCATCTGGCTCTTACAGCGCTGGGTGTTGTCATAGTTATCTATTCCATCTGGGGTTGGGCTCTAGAACCAACAGAGTAAAGTTAAGGATACGATGAGCAGGGCGTCGCGACCCTCGTCGTCGCGTACAGGGAGTGAGCATGGAAGCGACTGAAGCGGCACATGGTGAGCACCATACGTCTTTGGGTGTTGACAACCGCATGCTTCTCATGTGGATTTTTCTCGCGTCCGAGTGTTTGTTCTTCGGCTCACTGATATCGACGTACTTGATTTACAAGGGTGAATCACTGGTCCGACCTCTACCGGACGATGTTTTCGACATACCGCTAACGTCCCTCAGTACATTCGTTTTGCTAGTGAGCTCCTTTACGATGGTGCTCGCCGTTTACGCAGCTCATCATAATTTCCCCAAGATGATGAAACTTTCACTTCTCAGTACGATACTTCTCGGACTTGTATTTCTTGGTTTCCAAGTTTATGAGTTTCGTCTGTTTGGTTCGGAAGGTCTCAACCTTTCGACTAACCAGTTTGGCGCGTCATTCTTCGTTCTTACAGGTTTCCATGGTGTTCACGTAGGAGTTGGTGTGCTGTACCTCGGATCGATGTTAATTGGTTCGATGAGACGAAATGGATTGGGTCCGAGTGGCGGGTTATATATGGAGATTGCCGGACTGTACTGGCACTTCGTGGACATTGTTTGGATCGTGATTTTCACGGTCATCTACTTGATTCCCTAGGGAGGCCGGTTTATGGCCAGCGACGCACACACTAAAGGATCAGGGTCCACACTTGGGCCACGACAATATATTCAGATCACGATCGGTCTGGCTGTTGTTACCGTATTAGAGTTAATCGCATCGTATGCCGGTCTTGGGACAGTTACGCTTGTAACGGTATTGATCGTGATGTCCGCTGTGAAATTTGGCGTGGTCGTAGCTCTTTTCATGCATCTGCGCTTTGAATCGCGGGTATTTACTCAGATGTTCATGCTTGGCTTGATACTGGCCACCGCAATACTCATAGGTTTGCTGGCATTGTTCTGGAACGATAGTACAGACGCTCTTGGTCCTGAGGAGTTGCCACCCTGGGAACATCACGGCCACTAAATAGGGCGAACTGATATCGGATCAATCTGACATCTGTTGTTTAGCATTGCGTCGATACGCTCAGCAATGAATACTCTTCAAGCCTTAAAGCGCTGAATTCTTATCTTGTTCTGTGATATCGCTGTTAGAAACTCTGTCCTCATTCAGATTGATTGTTTGCCGAACAGAGTTGTAGAAGTTTAGCAATGCTTGGATACCATTTCACATGATCGGATGAACCCGATTGACCACCTATCCATAGCGCTCTAGGCTATGGCTGATCGATACTTTGCGTAAGGTATACACAAAGAGTAACGGATGGAGCTCAGGTGAGACATCTTCGTGTCGCCCTCGGCCAACTTAATACAACGATTGGTGATTTTGATGGAAACCATTCATTGATCCTTGAGGCTGCGCGGGAAGCCATGGAATCGCAAGTGGATCTTGTTGTCTATCCGGAGTTAGCCCTGATTGGATACCCACCTGAAGATTTGCTTCTCCGTACTGCGTTCCTTGAAGAGGCGCAGCTACGATTGCTTCAGCTGGCTAAGGAATCAAGTGGTTTACCGCCACTGGTCGTGGGTTGCCTTGATCACGATGAACATCTCTATAACGCAGCCGCAGTGCTTCACGATGGGCATGTTGTTGGTGTCTACCGTAAACAACGGCTACCGAACTACGGCGTTTTCGACGAAGAACGCTATTTCCACTCGGGGAATGATCTCAGTCTGTTTGAAATTGGTGGTGTTGTAGTTGGTTTGACTGTCTGTGAGGACTTGTGGCTTCCAGGAGGGCCTGGTCGTGAGCAGGCGCTTGCAGGTGCTCAAGTGATTCTCAATCTGAATGCGTCTCCATTTCATGTCAATAAGTCGGGTGATCGAGAGCAGATGATTTCCACACGGGCGGTTCACGATGCAGTTTCCGTGGTCTATGTGAATCAGGTGGGAGGTCAGGATGAGTTACTGTTTGATGGGAATTCATTCGTTGTAGATACTGCGGGATTGACGATTGCCCGCGGAGCATCGATGACGCCTGATTTGCTTGTGGCTGATATTTCCGTTGAGGAGACAGTCCAGCGTCAGATGCAGGAATCAAAACAGCACGATGGCAATCGTATTGCACCAATCCTGGTGACGCCCTCGTTTGAGGGTACACGTGAACTGCGCACGCAAAGTAAGTTAATTCCCCGTCCGATTGAGGCAGAGGTTTATGACGGATTGGTACTTGGAACCTCCGATTACCTGAGAAAGAATGGTTTTAAGGATGCTTTCGTAGCGCTGTCCGGCGGGATCGATTCGGCAATTGTCTGTGCGATAGCCGTCGACGCATTGGGACCTGAGCATGTGGTTGGAGTTTCAATGCCGTCGCGATACTCCTCTGAGGGATCGATTGCCGATGCTACTGACCTAGCGAAGCGACTCGGTATTCATTTAATATCGCTACCAATCGAGTCTGTACACGACACTGCTCTGGAAGCTTTGTCTTATGAGTTCGATGGTCATGAGTCTGGGACGGCAGAGGAGAATTTGCAGGCGCGTATTCGTGGGATGCTGGTGATGGCACTATCGAATAAGCGAGAGGGATCACTCGTTCTGACTACCGGTAACAAATCTGAGTACGCATGTGGTTATGCAACTCTCTACGGGGATATGGTTGGAGGTTTTGCTGTAATCAAGGATGTGCCAAAGACGATGGTCTGGAAGCTAGCGCGCTACCGAAATACCGTGAGCGAGGTGATTCCGACCAGCTCTATAGAGAAACCTCCTTCTGCGGAACTGCGGCCTGATCAGTTCGACACCGATTCGCTACCAGTTTATGAAATCCTTGATCCAATAGTGGAAGCATATGTTGAAGATGATCTTTCATTGGAGTCGATAGTTGCTCGTGGCTTTGATGAGGTAACTGTGAGACAGGTCATCGATTTGGTGAACCAGAACGAATACAAACGCCGACAGTCGCCTCCTGGAATCAAGATTTCGCCACGAGCTTTTGGTCGCGACCGAAGACTACCGCTTGCTACCAAATATCGAGGTTATTAACTGGCTATTTGAGGTTCTACTGATTATCGTTCTCTATCGTGTGCTGACCTTCATACGCGACTATCGCAGCAGCTTCGAGCGCTCCTAGTAGAGGGGCGCGCGTACCAAGTTTTGAGATTATCACTTCTCCTCCCGCTCTGACTTTCTTTAATTCCTTACGTGTCCGACTCTCGATTTCATCAGCGTTTTCGTTGACCGTGTCGAGAATCACCAACGCGCTATCCAATGCGGCGGCGATAGTGGCGATCTCGCGGGCATCATCAGTGCTATTTATCCGCCCAGATCGATGATGAGCGCCACGAATGATTGTTCCAGAGCTAAGGATGGCAGCCACTATCGTCGATTCACGCACTGACACGTAGAGCACATCTGTTGCGTCAATAGCAGCGCCGGCTGTCATCTCCCCTCGGAGACCTGCTTGTACACGGTCGATGGCAACCGTTGGTGCATTGATGTGACGGCGAATTGCGTCTACAACGTGCAACTCATTCCATCCTTCCTGAGCTCGACTTTCGGTTAGTACACCTCGAATGGGATGAACCATGCCGGGGCAGGCGATAGCTATTCCCAGGGCAAATAATGGTTCTCCGTCACGAGAGAACAGCGTTGACAGGCGGCCTCCTACTTCCCAAGCCCATGCTTCTTCGTCATCGAGAGTAGGCAGCTGATATTGCTCATTAGCGATTAACTGCTGCTCGGGAGTTGACAAAAGTAAGCGGAGGTCTGTTGACGTGAAGTCGATTGCGACTAAAGCGGGACGTACTTCACTTTTGCTGTTTCGTGTCATTATCTCCTCTATCTAGATCTCGCTACTGATTAGGTGCTCGCTGCTTCAAGCTTCTCGAGTGCCGCGGTGATATCAGAGATATCCAGATCGGTCATGCCCGTGTGAAGCGGTAGGGCGATCAGTTCGTTCGGAAGTCGTTTTGATACAGGAAAGTGTTCTTGACTGAGGTCTTTGTGTTTATGCATTGTCGCGTTTGCCTCTAGATCTAGCTGAGTTGATGAACCAAGAGCAGGAGTGCAAGGGATGCCTTCGCTTCGGAGTGCGGCAACAGTTTCGTTAAGAGAGCGCTTCCAAAGTAAGCTTCGGATACGTACGACGTAACAATCGTACCCATGTGCGATCCATCGACTGTGCGCCATACCGTCGAGCGCTTTGCAATCTCGTAAATCGAGAGTGAGTTCCCATGCTAGCTGGCGTCTTACTTTCAGTTCTTCGTCGACGTTCCGCCAGGCGTTTAGTGCAACGCGCACTTGATCTTCTTGGATGTGTGCATTTGCTTTATTACGAGCATTTCTTATTTTTGACACGAGTTCGGTGTCGGTAGAGATTAATACGGCGCCCTGTCCGGGTAGCAAATGTTGTCGTCCGAACGAGAATAATGCGAGTCGTCCGAACGACCCTGCTGGATGGCCATGGTAGCTACTGCCAAGACCAGCCGAAGCATCCTCGATTAACGGGACTCCAGTCAGTTCCAGAATTCGTAGAATTTCATTTGCAGCGAAAGGGTGACCGAACCCGTAATTTGCGATCACAACTTTCGTGTGCTTGTTAAGAACTCTAGTGAGGCGATGTGGACTCAGTGTTATGGAATCAGGTTCTAACTCGCTTGGTCTGACTGTCAGGCCAGCGGCATGAGCAGCAGTGCCCCCAGCCTCAGAAGTAAGCGATGGGAGCACTGCTTCACCATCAGTTATATCGAGTGCGTCAAAGGCGAGTGCATAGGCTGTAGCTTCATCCTGACAAGTAACTGCCGCGACTTTGGTGTATCCAAAGAACGATGCGAACGAATTTTCGAATACTGTTATCGGATCTTTGTCAGTGGCCGGTGAGAGATTGGGACGCTCAGGGAAAGGTTTCTCTCGTACAGGAGTCCCGCCATTAATTCCCAGTTGAGCTGAATTCGTGTGATTCATGGTTCTCCAATTATGCGTACTTTAGACGCGTGTCCTGACTTGGACAAAACGTGAGTGAATCTAAGCTCACCTTATAGGAGGTGACGACAGGGGAAACTTCGTCCACGATTCTTCACAGTAGCGAATCGAGGGGTCATGACAGTGAGTCGGTCATCGTCGATTGGAATCATTGGTGCCGGTCGTGTTGGAGGTGCGCTTGCAGATGCGTTATTGAAGTCTGGTTGGAGGCTCGATGCCGTTGCTAGTCGTTCAAAAGAGAGTGCGGACAGACTCGCGTCCAAGCTTCCGTTTGTTATCGCTATGGAAATTGAAACTCTTATCGCCACATGTGATCTGGTGATGCTTGCCATACCAGATGATGAACTGGAACGACTCGCAGATAAAATCTTGTGGCGACAAGATCAGGCTGTTGTTCACTTGAGTGGTAGTCGGGATCTTGAAGTTCTAAGGTCCGTAACGGAGAGAGATGGCCTGGCGGGCTGTATGCATCCTCTTCAGACGTTTCCCAGCGGAGAGGAGCCATCCCTTGCTCGTTTGCGCTTTGAGGACATTGCTTGCGGGATTGAAGCTCCAGAGCCACTCGATGGCATTCTCGAAGCGATGGCCGATGATATTGGTGCACGTAGTTTCCGACTCGAAGGGGTTGATCGTGCGATGTACCACATCGCTTCTGTTTTCGTTAGTAATAATCTTGTCGCTGCTATGGCCGTAGCAGCTCGTGCTTGGTCATTTGCCGGACTACCTTCAGATGAGGCTCAGATGTCACTAAGTCCTCTTCTGCAGTCGACCGCGGCAGCGATCTCTGAAAGATCGCTATCTGAAGCGCTCACTGGTCCGGTCGCACGTGGTGATCTTGAGACGATTCGCCAACACCTTGAAAGCATTGAATCCATTCCGGAGCTAGCGAGATTGTATCGAGGGCTCTCTAATGAGTTGCTGAACCTCGATCTTGGCCATTCGGAGAAGACGATCGAAACACTTCAAGTACTGTTCAATTCTCCTGAGGGATAATCGATGAAACTGATATTGGGTGAACATACGATCGACTGTACGAACCGGACTGCGGTCATGGGAATTCTCAACGTGTCCGACGATTCACCTATAAGGGAATCGATTGTCATGACCGGTAGTGCGATTGATCGAGCTGTCGAACTAACACGCGAAGGAGCGGAGATTGTTGATGTGGGAGCAGTTTCTACATCATCCGGAAGTCGAGCGCTCGATACGCAAGAAGAGATTGATCGTGTTTGTCCCGCGATCGAATCGATCGTTCGGGAGGGTATCCCAACATCGGTTGATACGTGGAATCCGTTGGTCGCTCGCGCTGCTGTGGAAGCTGGAGTGCATCTCTTAAATGACGTTAGTGGTTTTAGCGATCCAGAGATGATTAAGGTGGCAGGTGCAGCTGGAATTTCCTGTGCTGTGATGCATATGAGAGGTGAACCGACTCGGCACTACGAAGTTGATCAATTCTATGATGATGTTACGAACGAAGTGCAGTCATTTCTGGTTGAGCGCGCAACAGCACTAGAAGCAGTGAATGCCGGACAGGTCTGGTTTGATCCAGGCTTCCAGTTCGGCAAGGCAATGTCAGACAATGTTTCACTTTTCTCAAGTCTAGGTAGTTTGATTGCAATAGGTCGTCCGGTGCTGATCTCAGCATCAAGGAAAGGTTTTCTTGCGGAATTGCTGGGGCATCAGAGAAGGCAGGATGTCGAAGGGCTTCTTGAGGCGACTCTTGCGTTTAACGTGTTAGCGGCTTACGCCGGGGTGCATGTGGTCCGGGTACATGATGTGGCTTCAGTTACTAAGGCGCTGAGTCTTGTCAATGGCTTGCGTATGCATCTGGGAAATAAATTACGCCGTCCCGAGTAGTTCTTCGATTTCTGCTACAGCATTTTGGGCGTCGTCACGAGCTTCAGCACGGCCAAGCAACATCGGGGCGAGCGCTTCGACAGCTTCCGCGAGTTCAGGATCTGCAGTGCGGAGCATACGATGCGCCTCTCCGGGGCTACGTCCGTCCACCCAGAAGGGGTTTAGTGCTTCCATGACCAAAGCATTTCCCAAAAGTTGGACGCGGTCTTCAGGCCCAAGTGTTGTTTGTGTTAAGAGTGCAGTGAGAACTTCACTGACCGTCGCAAGATCAGCACCGGCGAGGTCCATTGCAAGGAAGCGCCGTCTGGATGACCGCTCTCCCGAAGGGGGGGCGTGGCGCGCGTTCATTTGTTCGTCCTTGCTACTCCTCGGTTTAGGAGCCATATACTAGGAATGTGAGTGATCACCTTCGCAGTTCTAATGTTCTCAAAATGCCGTGATGCGCGAAAGCATACAGCGCTGAATCTCTAGAGTGCAATCAGTTTCTTAGCGCAGAGCACAGCGATTGAACAAGTTCGAAGAAGCTAAGGTCGTTTTTCGACAACTGGATGTCGAATTATCTGATCGGCGATCGCATTTAACTGATCCGTTTCGATATTCCGATAGTCTTATGCCTTGTGGAATTTCGTAAAGTTTGAAGGCTAGTTGTTATGGTGTTTCAGCGCGGATTGCTTGCGGGACTCCCGATCGATGGTCAAGGTTATATCAAGCGCCACCACCGAGTGCCGGTACGAGATGGACTTCGGCGTCTTCGGGCACCTGCTCGAGCAGGCCGTTATCAGTCATTGCACTGTTGATTGCAATTGAGATATCAGATCGGATGCTACCTTCGACCATTAGCATGCTACGAAGGGAAGGATGTTCTTGAAGGAGAGCTTCTATAACGCTAGAAAGTTGACCTCCTGGCACCTCGACGGAGGCGTGACCGTCAGCAGCATTCTGCATGTGCCTTGGAATGTGAACGGTGGCCATCTTTGTCTTTTATTCGCTGTTAGTGAGTGACATGCTGATGTTTGAGAGACATGTCAAAAATAAGATAGTGATTCTCACTGATATTTCTTTTAGTAGTGATGTTAGCCAGAGTCAGGCTTACTTCTTTTGAGATCAGAGGCGTGCCTTCCGTGGCTCACTATCGCGCAACTTCTAAAGACAGGAACGCAACTAACCCTCGTTTAATAGCTCTTCCAAAACTACGCGTGGTGACATAGGCATGTCGTAGAGACGAATCCCGATTGCATCGTAGACCGCCTGTTGAATAGTTGGCATAGGTGGCACGATCGGAACCTCGCCAACCCCGCGAACACCGAAAGGGTGCCCGGGATTCGGAACTTCTACAATTTCGGTTTCGATCATAGGTAGATCGAGAGTGGTTGGCATCCGATAGTCCAGGAAGCTCGCGTTCTTGAGAAGTCCCTCATCGTCGTAGAAATATTCCTCAGTAAGAGCCATACCAGCACCTTGAGCGACCCCACCCTGAATCTGACCTTCGACATAGGAGGGGTGGATTGCCGTACCGACATCTTGGACAGCGGTATAGCGCAGAATCTCAACCTTACCCGTGTCACGATCGACGTGGACGTCCACAATGTGTCCACCGTAGGCGGCTCCTTGCGAAGTCTTGTTGAGGCTGACTGTTGCTGAGATTTGACCGCCAGTTGAAGCCATCTTGCTGGCAAGACCAACGAATGTGAATTCACGTTCGTTACCTTCGTTGTCTGGTTTCGAAGTAATAGTTGCGTCGTCACTGTACTCGACTTCGTCGAGATCAACTTCCCAGATATTGGCGGCTCGTTCCCGCATCTTTTCGCGCAATTCGATGCCAAGTTCGTAGGCGACCCAGCCACCAGCAAACGTGGTTCTGCTGCCGCCGGTTACGTGTGTGAACGGAACTGAATCAGTATCAGCTACGCGCGGTTTTATATCCTCGTACGAAAGTCCCATAGTTTCGGCAAGCTGCATTGCCAGTGAGGCACGTGTACCACCGATATCTACTGATCCGACAATCAGGCTGACGCTACCATCACTGTTGATAGTTGCGGTCGATCCTGATTCGAGGCCAGCGTTATGCCAGAAGCCAAAGCCTACGCCGCGACCGACGTCATCACCTTGCAGTTCTGAGGTGTAGTGCGGATGGTTCTTAACCGCCTCCATCACCTCTTCGGCACCAATGCGCGGCATTGGTACACCTGCTGCATTTGGATTGCCTTCTTTGATTGCATTCTTCAGACGCAGTTCAACTGAATCGATACCCAGACTTTCAGAGAGCTCGTTGATAGTCGCCTCGACTGCGAATTCAGATGCCGGGGCGCCCGGTGCACGGTAAGCAGCACTCTTTGGTCCGTTGGTAACTACGTCGTAACCGTCGATACGCTGATTTTCAATGTAATAGGGTCCGAAAGCACACTGAACGCCTGCACCAACGGGTGAGCCGGGATAGGCACCTGCAGCGTAAGCTAGGTATGCATCAGCGGCGACAATTGTTCCGTCACGCATCGCTCCGATTTTGATGCGGTTATAGGTAGCCGAAGTCGGACCGGTAGCCTGGAAGACTGCTTCTCGGGTCATAGTAATTCGGACAGGTTTTCCGGTTTTTCTCGAAAGTAAAGCTGAGATGGGTTCCAGATACATTGGGATCTTGCCGCCGAAACCGCCACCGATCTCCTGAGGAATTAATGTAATGTCGGCGATCGGAATATCTAGTAGTTTCGCTGTCGCATCGCGAACTACAAACGGTCCCTGACTACTGTTCCAGATTGTCAGTTTTCCGTCACGGTTCCAAAATGCCGTGGCACTGTGTGGTTCGATGTAACCTTGGTGATACCAGCTGGTCTCGAATTCTCGTTCGATCACCACGTCAGCGCTATCGAATCCCGACTTAATATCGCCTCGTTCTAAGCGCATGTGCATCGCAATATTCGTTTCCCGTTCGGTATCGGTCTCGACGTCGGACGCTTGAACGTTAGTACGCATTCCGGGATGGAGAATCGGTGCGTCATCCAGCATCGCTTCGCGGACGTCAGTGACAGGTGTTAACACCTCGTAATCCACATTAATCAACGTGAGTGCGTCCTCAGCGATGTGTGGATCCTTTGCTGCGACCGCGGCTACAGCATGCCCGTGATAGAGGACCTTGTCCGATGCAAGAATATTGTCCTGAAGCCATTGGTTGTCGGCAGGACGACCGTTTCGATCATTGCCGCTCATTTCGATTCCGGGAAAATCGGCAGCAGTGAGGACTGCTTCTACACCATCGAGTGCTAGTGCTTGCGAGGCGTCGATTGACTTAATTTTAGCGTGCCCATGCGGACTACGTAGGAGTCGTGCGAAAAGCAATCCCTCCATTTGCGTGTCAGCCGCGTAGGCGGCTCGACCAGTCACCTTGTCTGTGCCATCTGGTCTGATTGGGCGCGTACCGATGAGCCGATAGCCGTTTGTTCCGATGGCGTCGGCATTTTTTTTGGTGGTGACCAAGGTAATCCCCTTCGCTAGGTTCGTTGTGGGCTCTGATTCGACTTAGCTATGAGTTGATACGTTCGGCGGCGTCCTGAACGGCTCGAATAATTTTGTCATATCCAGTGCAGCGGCATAGGTTACCGGCTAACCACCAGCGTATCTCATGCTCAGTTGGGTTTGGATTCGAATCGAGCAGAGCTTTAGCCGACATTAAGAAGCCTGGTGTACAGATACCACATTGCAGCGCAGCGTTTTCCAAGAAGGTTTCTTGTAGTGGATGCAGTGAATCAGGTTCGGCGAGGCCTTCAATTGTCGTGATTTCCGAGTTGTCAACTTCGGCTGCCATGACGCAACACGAATTGACTAGACGGCCATCGAGGACCACGGCACACGCTCCACAGTTACCGTTGTTGCAGCCTTCCTTGGCACCCATTAGGCCTGCGCGTTCACGGAGTGCGTCTAACAAGCTATCTCTTTCGTCGGCAAGGAACTCACGCTCTTCACCGTTGATGTTTGTTTTCAGTACGAATCGTGCCATCGTACGCCTCGCTTTGGATTAGCGACTCCGAAGAGTCATGAAGTTTATTTCTTGGACTTATACGTTCTGTTATCCGCGCGCCCGTTCAACTGCGATATCGAGAGTTCGTTGAGTGAGTACCTTGGATAGATGTTTTCGTTGTTTAACAGATCCTCGCATGTCGGCTATTGGTGTCGCTGCCTCGTACGATGCTTCGGCAGCGGCTGAGATTGTCTCGTCCGTAATCTGGCGGCCGATCAGCGCCTCAGCCGCTGCTGGGACCATGATTGGCGTTGCGGCAACGGCACCTAAGGCTATGCGAGCGTCGGTAACTATCTCTCCATCAAGTTGCACGTAGGAGCCACAGTTGACGACGGCGATATCCATTTCGTTACGCGGTATAAAACGTTGCCAGGCAGCTCCACTGTTCGCAGGCGGTGTCGCAAAACTGATCGCGACCACGAACTCACCAAGATCAAGGATGTTTCTCCCAGGGCCAGTGAAAAACTCTGATACCGCAACATCGCGCTCACCATTTGGTCCAGCAATGTTCGCGATAGCGCCGAGTGCCATCATCGAGGTCAACGAGTCTCCTGCTGGAGATGAGTTGCACAGGTTGCCACCAAGGCTTGCACGGCCCTGTATCGCGGTGCCGCCTATCACTGTGATCGCTTCGACGAGAGCAGGGTAATGAGTCTGAATATCATTGTCGTTGTAGAGCAAGTAGACAGGTGTCGCAGCTCCGACTGACAGTCCGTCAGATGTGTTGTAGTTAAATGTCATCAGTTCGGGTATGTGCTTGATGTCAACGAAGCTGTCAACTGTTCGAGCACGCTCGCGAGCTTGAACGATGATGTCTGTTCCACCCGCAAGCACTCGGGCGTTTTCACCTCCATCGCTCAGCAGAGCGATCGCTTCATTGACAGTCGAGGCTCGTTGGTACGTGACTGTTTGCACGGTGCACTGCCGTCCTTCCCTTAAATCAATCCAGCGCAGTCTAAACGAAGGCGCGATTGAGTGTCAGTCGTTGATTAGACTATTCCCCGTATCTTACGTGCTCCAAAGCGCGACACGGGGAGAGTATGAACTGTTTTTCTTTAAAAAATGGCTCCGACTTGTTTAAAGGACTCCTCCACCATCAAGGACTAATGTTTGTCCCGTAACGAACGAAGCAGCATCACTGGCGAGATAAACAACAGCGCCTGCCATTTCGTCTGGCATACCGATACGTCCTAAAGCGACATTGTTGGATTCTGAACCGGAGGCATCACCGGTGTCCCAAAGTGCTCTAGAGAAGTCAGTTTTGATGAGACCGGGAGCGATGCAATTGACCCGGATATTGTCTTCGCCCCACTGAGTTGCGAGTACTTGCGTCATCATAATTAATGCCGCCTTTGAGACGGAATAGACAGGCAGTTGAGCGGAAGCGCGCACACCACCAACCGAGCTGACGTTTATAACAGTGCCGCCTGTCCCCTGTTCCTTCATTACCTCGCGAGACGCCTTAGCAAGGAAGAACGCTGACTTTACGTTGGTGTTCATTATGACGTCCCAGGCGCGTTCATCCACGTTATCTACAGGTCCGAAAACTGGGTTGGTTGCAGCGTTGTTGACGAGGATGTCAACGCGGCCAAGCTCTTCTTTCGTGCGATCGACGAGAGTCTTCAATGAATCGATTTCTCGGACATTGGTTGGTACACCGATTCCTCGGCGACCTGTTGCCTCTACAGCGCTGACGGCCTCCTCCAATGATTCGGCCTTCCGTGCGGCAATCGAAACATCCGCACCAGCCTCAGCGAGACCGATTGCTATCGAACGGCCGATGCCTCGACTACCTCCCGTTACGATCGCAACTTTTCCTTCGAGAGAGAAATTTACAATAGGCATAGTAGGACCTCCGGTGATACAAGGTTGATTGTCATGGACGATAGCCGGTTTCGAACTTTAACTCGATCATCTTTGTTTTGCAGTCGGAGGTTCTATGCGGATAGTAGCCAAAATGCTAGAAGACTTTGCTGGTGACTGGCATTGGGTGGACCTAGTTAACGCCGTAGAGGTTGATGGCGAAGATCGAGTATTCGAGATCGACAGTGCTGCGACTGTTTGTGGTATTCATCTCAGCGGCCCGACGCGAACGAGATTGCATGATACTGGAGCTCCATCTGAACCGGATTGCCCGAGTTGCGTTGATGGAAGTGAGGGAGATCTTGCTTCAAGCGTTCGACGTCAGATCGAGGAGGTGCTCGAAGTCGGAGCAAAGGTATCGGAATCGGTAACAAACTCGTTTCTAAGTTAGCTTTTCAACGATTGATAAAATGTTGCGGGTACCATCTTCAGCCTGTAAACAGCTATTCGATATATTAGTCATTGCATAGCGGTTGATTGGAAGCTACTTTGCCGATCGAGTTTAGGGTGAATGTGATATCAACCGTTAGTTCGATGGCCCGCCGATTGCTTTGAGAACGATCAGACCGGATCACCGAAAGGAGTGACGTGTGGTAGACACACTAGAGCACGACATCTTAATCGTCGGTGGCGGTGGTGCTGGTCTGCGAGCCGCGATTGCGGCAGCGGAAGAATCTCCTGATATTGATATTGCGATGGTTTCGAAGGTATATCCGATGAGGAGTCACACCGTCTCAGCTGAGGGTGGTGCTGCTGCAGTCATCAAATCGAACGACTCGCTTGAGGATCATTTCCGCGACACGATTTCAGGGTCGGATTGGTTGGCCGATCAGGATGTCGTAGAGGCATTCGTGCGCGAAGCGCCAGATGAGATGGTTCAGATTGAACGCTGGGGTTGTCCTTGGAGCCGAGAATCTGACGGCAGTGTTGCGGTCAGGCCTTTCGGTGGCATGAGCATCGAACGCACTTGGTTTGCCGCCGATAAGACTGGCTTCCATATGCTACATACACTTTTCCAAACTTCACTTAAATACACCGCTATTAAGCGCTATGACGAATGGTTTGTGACCCGGTTGCTTGTAGAAAATGGACGATGTCAGGGTGTTGTGGCAATCGAGTTACTTAGCGGGCAAGTGCGTGCGATTCGTGCACGTGCGGTGATCGTCTGTACTGGCGGCGGTGGTCGCATCTTCCAATTCACTACCAATGCCGCGATCAAGACTGGTGACGGTATGGGAATGGCATACATGGCAGGTGTACCTCTTAAAGACATGGAATTTGTTCAATACCATCCAACAGGACTTCCAGGTACCGGCATTCTTATCACTGAGGCAGCACGTGGTGAGGGTGGTGTACTCCTAAACAACAAAGGTGAGCGATACTTACAAGCGCACGATCTCGGTGAAGCCTTGGATGTTAACGACGAACGCCATCCGCAACTCCGTGCTATGGAACTTGGCCCGCGTGATCGACTGTCGCAAGCATTTATGAAGGAAGAGCAGAAAGGCAATGTATTCCGAGATTCAGAAGGTAGTTACGTGCACCTTGATGTGCAACATCTGGGTGAGAAAAAAATCGAAGCGAAGATTCCATTTGTACGCGAATTGGCGAAAAATTATGGTGGGGTAGATCCGGTTTACGAACCTATTAAGGTGCGCCCCGTCGTTCACTACATGATGGGTGGTATCGATACGGACATAGACGCTGCCACTAAACTACCCGGTCTATACGCAGCTGGAGAATGTGCTTGTGTTTCGCTTAATGGGGCGAACCGCCTTGGCTCGAACTCACTTACCGAACTTCTAGTTTTTGGCGCTCGTGCCGGTCGAAATGCTTCCATTTGGGCACGGGAGCATCCTGAATTTGATTCAGCGGCCCTCGAGCAACAGGCTTCGGCTGAGCAAGAACGTATCGCAGACCAGTACATCAACAATCATGATGGCAAAGAGCGGATAGCAACACTGCGAACCGAGTTACAAGAGACAATGGAGCAAGGGTGCGGAATTTACAGAGATGAAGTATCGATGAAAGCGACTACCGAGAAACTGGCCGAGATCAAGGCTCGCTTTCGTTCAGGGATACAGCTTGATGATCACAGTCTGAGTTTTAACACAGAGTTAACCTCAGCACTTGAGCTCGAATTCATGATCGAGATAGCTGAAGCTGTGGCGCACTCTGCTCTCGAGCGGAAGGAATCACGAGGATCACATCAGCGCACTGATTACGTAGAACGTGATGACGAGGCGTACCTTAAGCATTCACTAGCCGTCCATAGTGAAGGCGGTCCCCAGATAAACTACCGAGACGTTGCAATTACAAAATGGCCACCCGAGGCACGGGTGTACGGACGTGACCACTAGTATTAGATTTGGGTATGCCGGAGGTTTCATTGACTACAGCAGCAACGATGCCAGAGACGATTATGATCGATGTAGCTCGCTACCATCCAGAACACGATGAAGAGCCACAGTACGAGCGCTTTGAGGTCCCTTATCGCTCGGATTGGGTTGTTCTCGATGCACTTAATCACATAAAAGATCAGGACGATGGCTCGCTAACTTATCGCTGGTCTTGCCGTATGGGTGTATGCGGATCTTGCGGGATGATGGTCAATGGTGTCCCTGTGCTTACGTGTGCTGCGTTTCTTCGTGACTACCTGCCTGGTCCGGTTCGTGTTGAACCACTCGCCGGTTTCCCCGTCGAACGAGATTTAGTTGTCGACCTCAAAGACTTCATCGGGAAGTTAAGTGCGGTCAAGCCATGGATAATCCGTGAGGAAGAGACTCCATTATCGGAAGGTGAATACAAACAATCTCCAGGACAACTTGCGGATTTTAAGCAATTCAGCATGTGCATTAACTGCATGCTCTGTTACTCCGCCTGTCCTGTTTACCAGCACGAAGAGGAGTTTGTTGGACCGGCTGCTCTTGCGCTTGCTCAACGCTATAACGCTGACTCACGAGACGAGGGGAATGCAGAGCGCTATCCACTGATTTGGTCAGATGATGGCATATGGGACTGCACGTTTGTGGGTGAGTGCAGCGAAGTTTGTCCGAAGCATGTCGACCCGGCTGGTGCGATCCAGTCCGCAAAGCTGGAGAGCACAGTTGGCTGGTATACATCATTCTTGCCTCTGGGCAGGAAGCGCGATTAGGACCAGCGATATGTCGAAGCAATACCCGAGACAACATTCGAGCACCTGGTATCTCGCGCGCTGGCCGTACAGGCTGTTCATGCTCCGGGAGTTATCAGCAGTTTTCATGGCCGTTTACGTCGTTCTAATGGTCATCATGGTGAGCAGAATTTACGAAGGGCAGGATGCTTACGAGGATTACAGGGATTTCTTAAAGTCACCGTTCGTAATAGTGTTTCATCTCATAGCGTTAGCATTCGCACTGTTGCACTCGATTACTTGGTTTCAGGCGGTACCTAGAGCGATTCGAATACGACGTGGTGAGGAATTTGTCCCACCACAAGCTCTGATCGGGACACATATACTCGCCTGGTTTGGTATCTCGGTTGTCATCATCGGTATCTTCCTGATTTAAGGTGGGATGAAACTATGCGCGCATCGAATGAACCATTTTTCTGGTCGATGTTCTCAGCAGGTGGCATGGTTGCAGCAATGGTCATTCCCGCACTGATTATCGTGACCGGATTTTTATTACCGGCTGGTGCAATTGGCTTTGATCGTTTGAATACGGTGCTAACAAATCCGATAGGGCGTTTTGTTGTGCTTGGTATTACGTTCTTAGTGTTCGCGCATGCGGCACACCGGTTACGTCATACGATGATCGATCTCGGTGTGACGCAGTTTAGACTCCAGATTGCGGTTGCCATATACGGGCTCGCACTGGGCGGTGTAATTTGGACTGCGATCGTCGTGTTCGCGTGACCGATAGGCCTCGCAGAAGTTGTGAGCTCTAGATATTTTAAGTTCAGGCAAAACTACACCGCATAATCAGTAATCTGGATATGTTTTTGTCCGAAGGCTGTTTTGCCGGAGTCTCACCTACTCTTTTGGTGGTTTGCTCGAGAAGTTGGCGGTGACTCCGCTCGTTTCGAGTCGCCGTTGTTCTGTTTCGGAGAGCCCCAGTAGATCACCGAGGATGTAAGCATTGTGTTCGCCTAACAGGGGAGCAGGATGCTCGACTGACATCGGGGGCACTCGTGAAAACTTCCAAGGACCGTTCATATAAGGATGTATGACTCCATCGGGGTGTTCGACTTCAGTAAGAAATCCGCGTTCGGTCAATTGTGATTGTGTTAGCGCTTCTTCATTGCTGAGTACAGCACCGGCAGGTACGCCGGCTCGTTGCAATATCTCCATTGCTTCGGTCTTTGTGCGTGAGCTTGTCCATGTTGAGATGATTGCATCTAATTCTTCGTGATGGGCCCGCCGTTGCGAAACGTTTGTGAAACGTTCGTTTGCTTCGAGATCAGGGCGCCCGATAGTTTTGCAGAAGGCTGACCATTCGTTCCCGTTTGTCACGGAAATGGTGACCCATTCGTCATTACCAATACACCGGTAGCAGCCCTGTGGGGCATGTATGGGATGTCGGTTGCCAATTCTCGCTTCTGATTCGTCATTGAAGGCCTGTTCGAGCAGCCAGTCTCCTATTAGTGACAATGTCGATTCCCAGTGTGCGAGTTCGATGAATTGTCCTTCTCCTGTCTGTGCACGATGAACTAGCGCTGCCATGACGGCAGTCGCACCGTGGAGACCGTTGAGCGGATCTGGTGTCACCGTGCCCGTACGGAGTGGTGGCCCGTCTAGGTAGCCTGTGCGAGCAGAGATACCCCCCTGATGTTCGAGGCCCCAGCCATAACCAACGTGATCACGATAGGGTCCGCTCGAACCGAATGCAGGCATCGAAATCATGATTAACTCTGGACGAATTTTAGAGAGAGTGTCATATCCAAGGTTGAGTCGATCCATGACGCCAGCACTAAAATTCTCGAGCACGACGTCACTGATCGTGATTAGACGTTTGAAGAGTTCTTTGCCGATATCAGTAGTGAGATCGATGCTAAGCCCTAGCTTGTCCCGGTGTAATTGATCCGTACCCATTCCCGCAGTGCGATTATGTTCTCGCTGCTTCTGCTCTGGTATGGGTAGATCAGCGGCTGACGAAACCTTCATCTGTCCTCTATCAGGCCGCTTTAGTGATTCTAACTTGATGACTTCAGCACCAGCGTCAGCTAGCCAGCGAGCAGTCTTTGGTGCGGCTCGGACCTGGCTTAAATCCAGAACGCGCAATCCGCTCAGCATTGTGCTTGGCATTGCGGAACCCTCCTATATCACGTTGCTGTCGAGCAGTTGTTGGTAGATGGCTGGAGACATACCAAGGTGGTCGACATAAATCGATCGGTTATGCTCACCAAGCAATGGAGCCCGTTCGGAATACCAATCTCGACCGAGGAAACGGTATGGCGCACCGGCGTAAGGAGCGCTCCCGGCAACAGGGTGGTCGAGATCGACGAAGTATTCACGCTCCGCTAAATGCCTAGAGGACAGGATGTCCTCGGGGAGCGCTACATATCCGCTTACATTTCGCCTGCGCTGCGACTCCTCGTGAATGTCGATTTTGGATCGTGCTAACAACCATGGTTCAACAATTGACTCTATTTCATCCTTCCGTGCTATTCGAGTAGCACGATCAGCTAACTCAGGAACACGCAGTCGATCGTCATCGATCATCTCGACGAACATATCCCAGCCGCCAGGTACTTGACCGAGTGCGATCCATCCGTCATTTGTTTCGTATAGACCGCCTCGCCCACGCAGGAAACTATCAGCAGTCGTGTTACCCCACCGCACACGTGGTTGTTGCGTCAGCGAAAGGATGGCTTCCCCATCGAGAATGTCTGTTGATGCTTCGAGTGCTGAACAGTCAACTTGTTGACCTTCGCCAGTGATCATTGAGTGATAGAGGGCCATTAATGCTCCAACGAAGGCAGTTTGCCCTGTGACGTACTGCGACAGATCGCCGCCAATCCGGAGTGGCTCACGATCTGGTTCTCCGGTGATTGCCATATGTCCGCTTAGTGCTTGGTCGACAATTTCTTCTCCCAAATAGTCCGCGTAGGGACCGGTGAGTCCGAAATGAGTGACAGAAGCGACAACGAGTGAAGGACAATTCTCACGATAATGGTCATAACTTACTTCGAGTTGCTTTCGTGTTTTCGGATCTAGGTCTTCAACCAGTAAATCGACGGTTGCTGCTAGATCGCGTAGCAGATTGGGTGCTTCGGCTGAGTTGAGGTCTAGTGTACTGCTGCGCTTTCCGGTATTGAGATAGAGGAAAGGGATGCTTTTCTCGAGGTGTGCGTCCTCATCCACATATGGGCCGAGGGAACGAGTGGAATCTCCATTGGGTGCAGCTTCAACCTTAATGACATTGGCTCCGAGCCCGGCGAGAAGTTTTGTACAGTACGGTCCAGCAATGCCTTGGGTGAGGTCGAGTACGTTGACCCCAGTTAATGGACCAGAAGTGTGGGTTTTCTTGTTCATAACACTCCGCGGTTGGTTGAAATTCTCATGAAGTTCGGATGCCCTGCCGTGTGAGGAAGCTGTCCAAAATCTTGGAGAACTCTGCAGGATTGTCACCCTGCACGGAGTGTCCAGCGTTTTTGATTACCGCTAATTCACCGTCTTTGAGGAGTGCAACCGCATCTTGTGCTCCTTCAGGCGAGAGCATCTTACTTTTCTCTCCTCTGATTAGCAGGGTAGGTATTTTGATTTTGCCGAGATCGGCTCTCATCCAGCGAGCTCGTTCTTCTCGCTCGCTCTTCCAGTGAGCTTCAGCAGTTACTTGATTTTCGCTCCTTCGCTGCTGTTGCTTCCAAGTCCATCCGCCCTCGACTCGTTTGAGTGAATGTATCAGGCTGTAACGCAGATGTTCGGGCTTTCGTCGAGGGTTAAACCGTATTGCTCTTTCTACGAAGTCTTCGAACTCCACCATGGTTTCAGTTTCATGTCGAAACTGTTCCATCTCGATACGGACTTCGAGCATTACTGTTGGACCGACGTCAACAATGGCCAGCGCTGACAATCGCTGAGGACAGTGGGCAGTGTAGCGGATGGCATTTAATGCTCCCATCGACATACCACAGAGCGAGATGGTGTCGTATCCGAGGTATTCGATCAGTGCAGCAGTATCCTGAAGCATTAGTTCATAGTTATCGACTTTGGATTGCTGTAGTGGGGTTGCATCGCTGTCACCGTGACCGCGTTGGTCTGGTGCCACGATATGGTAACGTTCTCGGAGCAATAATGCCGCCATATCCCACGTGTGCGCTGTCAGACTGCCACCGTGCAATAGCAAGAGATGTGGCAGATGAGAGTTGCCCCAGTCAAGGTAATGTAACCGAATGCCATTTAGCTCAACCCAATGATCCTCTGGCTGAATAATCAGAGGTGGTCGTAGATTGATCGCCTCAGCACATGCCTTCATCTCAGGTCGGTAGTCGAAAGCTGATTTGTTGTCAGTCATTAAGTAAGGTCCAATTTCCTACGCCGATGATTTCAATCTCCGACGTACTGCTGCAGATTGTGTGCTAGCTAGGTGTGCTTTCGTGCGCTTTCAGTTGTCTGGCAATATTCTGGTGCGGTAGCAGCTTGCTTTTTCGGATCGAAGATCGAAATGGTCGGGGAGGCCGGATTTGAACCGACGACCACCTGTCCCCCAGACAGGTGCGCTACCAGACTGCGCCACTCCCCGAATGAAAATTGATGCTATCAGAGCATTCACAGACAGCTACCAGTGTTGACTGGAGACGTGAGTTGACCTAGCTCAAGTCGGGCTTCATTGTTGGCATGGTTCTAAGAGACATACGACTAATCAGCCAAATCCGACTCGGCTTGTGATTAGCACGAGTAGTATGCCTAGTCCCGCCAGGCCGGAGTATTCCATAGCAACGATTTTGTTCAGTTGTCGAGTTAGGTGAGCGTGGAATAACCCGGTTACAAGGAAAAATATGAGCAATAGAGCTAATCCTGCGAGATAGCCGTCTATTGGAATGAAGTGCATAGCCCAACGTGCTTCGCCAAGAATTAAACCAGTAACTACTGAGAACTGGATAGTCTCAATCGGTTCAATTTGTCCTTCTCGATAAACTTCGATACCGAGCATCACTGTGACTATTCCCACCACCGCTACACTTGCTGCGAGGTCAATGTCGAGCACGTAGCTAAACGAAAAAAGAGCGAAAGCACTCAAGTAAACAGCTGCGATAGAGATCAACCTAGCAAGTGGGTAAACCGGTGCGGTAACTCGTACAGAGCTGATTAACGCTGCAATCATGAAGGTGAACGCGCAGCCAGCGAGCAGAGTGACCGGTATCACAAGATAGCCCCGTATGTTGTGTTCGATGAGCATAGGGGTAGTAATCGTGGCGAGTGCAGGGAGAAACAAATATGGTGTCGAATCAGCTGTATTCTGACCGTGGATGAATGGTCTCGGCCATTTTTGCCGGATCACTCCGTCAGTTCCTATCACGGAAATTAATGCTCCAAAGAGCAAAAGCCACCGGGGAGTTGGCTCGATGGCAACGAACATCAAGAATATGGCAGTCATCAGGCTGCCGAAGACTATTAACGGTGTTGTGATAATCCATCCGTCAAAGCATTCAGGTTTGATACGAGAGAATGCAATTTCAGTTAACCCTGACCAGCTCATTGAGTGTGACTCTCTCGGTGCGGCCTCCATTGTTCGTTCGGATGGATCAAAATTCGTGGCCTGATTATTTTCAGCTTCAGGTGTGGTTTCACTTAATGTCGAGTGCGATTGATTATCTATAATCGTTGGCTCGGTTACTCCGGAAGGTGGCCGTGTGGATTGAGTTTCTTTTGTGCTATCGGTTGAGAGTTCCTTATCAGACTTCTCGGTCTGGCCTTCGTTCGGCTCAACTTTGCGCGGCTGATATTGCTTCTCTTCAGGCACAGCGATTACTCTGCCGAGTGAATTGGCACGGCTTCGCCGAAAATCTCTGCAGCGTTGCGATAGCGGATACGGTCTCGTTCGGCTTCAGTAAGTCCAACTTGATCAAAAATCTGGTCAAGGTTGGCAAGATGGTCCGCGATCTCATCGTTGCTACAGTCTGATCCCCATGTGAGTTTCTCAACACCAATCTCAATACCAATGAGATTACGCTCGACTGCATGCCGTTCGATGGTGTCTCCTCCGGACATGTCGAGGTAAACGTTATGGCGCCAGCGAGTAACCGACGCGGCCTCATCGTAGTTTCCGGTGCCACCCATGTGTGCCCCGATTAACTTCAAGTCTGGGAAATTGTTGGCGATCGTGTCCATATGGAAAGGGCGCATTCTCATCGCTGAGACATTGCGGCCGAGCGCGCGTGGGCTATTCCGCATCTCCTGCAAACGCTTTGCGGCCTCCGGATCACGTCTCGGATGAGTAATTGAGTAATCGATACCACCGCCGATAACGCCCATGTGCATCAAGATCGGCATGTCTAATTCTTCAGCTGCCTGATAGACACCGAAGTAAGCGTAATCATCGTACGGGCGACGGACGCCTATCATCTTTAGGCCCCTGTACCCAAGTTCGTGGAGTTCTTTGATGTTACGGTGCGTAATCTCTTCTGGATCAACCACTGCTGAAGGGACAAATAAGTCTTCATGCAGCCGTGAATATCCAATTGCTTCCTCGTAGCCAAGTCCGAAGCGTCCACCACAGAGCAATGAGGCACGTGTTACTCCTGCCTCGCGCAGAGCGTTAGCGCGACCTTCTAGCGCTTCCACAGGGTCGACACTCTCGGGGTTTTGCCAGTCTCGAGGAAAATGGCAGTGGACGTCCCAGATCACAAGTAAGCCTTTCAGTGAACACTTGAGAAATCGTAACCGACGTCCGTCGTGTGTTCTCGTAGGTGGTCGCTTATTCAGCGCTCCAGCCGGATTTCGAGGGTATCCAACCATCACATATTTGGTTATGGGTGCCCTGTTGCTGCTTCTTCGCGGGTGATCTCTCGTAGTCCGACCATATGGTCGTGAGCCATTTGCTTGTACCGTCCAGGGTTCCCTGTCACCCATTCTTCGGACGCACTCCCTATGATCGAGCGCTTAACGACAGCAGGGGCGCCAACAGCAAGCATCCCCTCGGGAATCTTGGTTTCTGGTAGAACTATAGCCCCAGCAGCGATCAAGCATCGTGCTCCGATGATTGCACCATCGAGAACGAGCGCTCCGTTAGCGATCAGTGCTTGTTCGCCGATCGTGGCACCATGCACAACGCAATTGTGAGCGAGCGACGCTTGTTCACCTATTAATGCTGGGAGACCAGCACGTCCATGGATAGCAGCACCATCTTGAACGTTCGCTCCAGCACGGATCACGGCATAACTTGTATCGCCACGGACAGTGGCGTTGTACCAGACTGAGGCACCTGCTTCGACTCGAACATCACCAACGATTGTTGCAGTAGGTGCGATGAATGCATCCCGTGAAATGCTGGGAATCTTGTTACCGATGGCGTAGATGGGCATGCTGGACTCCTAGCGATCAGCGCTTTCGTATCAGTAGTACCTATCGAATATGAGAGTATCCGCTGACTCATTCACGAGTGCATAGCGATTTTGTAAAAATTTATGGTTTGCGTCCTGTCTGCAGGAACTGGAGTTCGAATCCAAGTCCGTACCAAAATGCTTTAGCAGGTTCATTAAGGTGTAGGATGTCGGCTTCGACGAGGTATGTACCGCGGTTTCGATGGTTGGCGAGAAGTATCTCGACTGCCTGACTGCCGATCCCTCTACGTCGGTAAGCGGGGTCGACGAAAAATTCCGCAATTGATGCGATCATTCGTTCCTCATGTGGCCAATCGGCAAGGCTTCGAACGATGATGAAGCCAGCTCGTTCACTGTTGGCTTCGATCCAAATGAGTTCCCGTCCCTCCATGTCGTTGAGCATTGCTGCAAAAGATCGATCGCGAAGATCCTCAGAGTTTTCAATGTCGATCTCGTAATCAGCTATCTCGCTATAATAGTCGAGGAGCATATTCCGCAGATCGTCGTATTCATTATTCTCTATCGGTACAAGGGTGATATTCACGGTACGAGATCGGTTAGCAATTGAATGATGGGGACATCGATCTCCGATTCCTGGTAACGATTCGTGCGATCGATAAGGATTGAGTCCAGCATGATCGATCTTGCACCTTCGATGTCGTGCATGTAAGAGTCACCAACAACAATCGTCTCATCGAGCCGAGATCCTGCCAGTTCGAGAGCGGCCTCAAAAATTGCTGGGTGAGGTTTGCGTACACCGATGCGAGCGCTTGTGATAACACCCCGAAAGTGGGAAGACACGCCCAGCCCTTCAACGATTTCCGGCAATCGCCACACGTGGTTCGAAACAATTAATGATTGCACCTTGCGGCGAGCCAATTCTTCGATAGCGGTAACCGTGTCATCGTAAATCATGTAGTTCTCGGCGGCCCCTTCAAGCTCAACGATACGATTGGTGATGTGATCGAGAGTTGTCTTATCGCATTTAACTCCTGCATTTTGCAGTCGGTCGGCGGCGATTTCACGACGCAGCTCTGCGAAGGCAGTTTCGCTGTAGGATGCATCACGGTGAACTGGGCCCATTGATGTCATCCATTTTGCCCAGGCATCGTCAAGTTTGGTTTGAGCGAGATCATTCACAGTTACAGAAATGTTGTATTCGTTAGCTGCCTGGACATACATGCCGTAATGAGATTTGGCTTTACCCAGTGTCTGATCGAAATCGAAAAGCACAGTGCTAGTGTCTGATAACAGCATCTGTTGCGAGCTCTCTAATTATTTTCGATGTAGGTGTGATCTTATCTGCATTGTTTCACGAAACTGAACATCCCTTGAGATGAGAAGTTGTTGTCGAACATCCTCAAAGCAGGTCAGTGGTGATTCGAAATACAAAGACGGTTGAGAGCTTTACGCGCAGGCAGGATGTTCTGAATTCCAGCGGTTGTATACCGGGTCGCTCTCTCGAGCGAGACGATCGCGCGTAGTTATCCAGGAGTTACGCCAAGTGATAGGGTCGCGCAGTTCCGACTCAGGGTTATTTCGGCTTCTTGCGACGAACCCGGGAAACTCGGGACGGCCTGTTGGGCGACCTACCACGTGGTATCGGAGATCGAAGCTCCATCGGACTTCATTGCTGGTATTCGGCAATGCTGAGTGGGCGGTGCGTTGTTTTAACAGCAAAATGTCACCACGCTTCATAGGCATAGCGACGGCACCATCTCGATGGAGTATATTTTCCGGAATTTCGAGCCCTTGAGCACCATCTCGTGGGCAGTGTTGGAGTAAACCGTTCTTATGAGTGCCAGGCATTACTTGCAAGCATCCATTCTCGACGCCAGCATCAAGTAAGGGAAACCATACGGTGAGCATGTCGGTTTCGTCGGCTTCCTCAGCAATGACGCCCTGATCTTGATGCCAAGGGGTAGGCCCGAACTTAATGTGCCCGTTTTCATCCCGAGGGGCACGGTTTTCGGGGACTTTGATACGCACGTGCTGAACCGGGTTCGAGAATATTTCAGAGCCAACAACCGATTCAACGACGTCAAGTAAAGACTCGTTAGTTAGTGTGTTGAAGATTGCAGGCCCTGCCCAAAAAGGAGTTTCGCTGGTGATACCTCTTTGTGGCAGGGAAAAATCAAAGTATGCGTTGTAGACTCCACCGCTTTCCTCGTAGATCTGTGTGACGCGCTCACCGAACGGGAGGTCTGAATATTTCGACGAAATAACACCCTGACCGTGGAGTTCGGACGCCAGTGATTCTAAAACACCATGATATTCCTGAATGATCGGATCGAGGACAGTTTCTGGATCGAGAACCTTCTCCACCATCAGGTAGCCATAGTTATCAAGGTGGTCGAGTTGCGTAGTATCAAGACTCACGTCTGGTTCTCCTCAGCACTTAAGTTCGTGAGCGATTATGACAGATAAAATCTCTTTCAGCACGTTAAACTAATCACAATAACGATTCATATTAATGGGTTCGAATATCTTGAAATCATCTGATTTTGTAATGCATTTCTTGTTATTTGTCCATAACGAGTGAGTAATTAAACAAGAAAATATCAAGTTCTACGGTCCGTTATTTATGCACTAGCTGATTTCCTTGGCTAGCTGCAATAGAAGGGTTTCGAGTTCATCGAGCCACTCATTACCAAATGTAGTTCGATTACGGCGCAGCTGAGTTGCACCACGTTCGATATCGATTGGTAGGCCAGGCAGTGTTCTTGATGAAAAGGGAAGTCTCGTGGAGGTGATAATTAGCTTGTTACCAGAAACTCGGACCGAGTCGATGTGGGCATTCGAAGCAGCAATCCGAATCCGGACCAATTGGAGTAGTTTAGCGAGTGGTTCCGGAATTTCACCGAAGCGATCACGAGTTTCCACTTCAAGCGTTCTTGTTTCGTCGCGGTTGGTGATGCCGGAAATCCGATGATACAAGGCAAGACGCCCATCGATCTCTTCGACGTATGTTTCAGGGATGAAGGCTGCGACGGGGAGGTCAACGACGACCTGGCGGAGACGTTGTTGCTTCTGGTGAGGCAAAGACTCTGGTTCGCGGTGTTCGTGTGATGATTTTAGTTCTTCGACTGCTTCCGCAAGCATCTGTGTATAGAGGTCGAATCCAACCGTCGCGATGCTACCGCTTTGTTCTGCACCGAGTAGATTACCAGCACCGCGAATCTCAAGATCGCGGAGTGCGATTTGGAAACCTGCTCCGAGCTCGTTAGCTTCGAAGATTGTTGAGAGTCGCTGTTGAGCGATCTCGGACATAACCTTATCTTTCGGGTGCGTCAGGTAGGCGTAAGCCTGATTAGTTCCTCGCCCGACTCGTCCTCTTAGTTGGTACATCTGTGCCAATCCAAGGCGATCGGCTCGATCGACGATCAACGTGTTTACGTTTGGGATGTCGATTCCTGATTCAATAATGGTGGTACAGACGAGCACGTCGAACTCTCCGTTAGCAAATTTAGTCATTACGTTTTTGAGTGCAGTGGGAGACATTTGCCCATGTCCCACGGCTACACGTGCCTCCGGCACTAGTGCATGGATACGCTCGGCAAAATCATCGATGCTTCGTGTACGGTTATGAACGATATAGACCTGTCCCCCGCGTTCTATCTCGTGGAGTAGCGACTCGCGCACGATTGAAGTGTCCCACTCAGTGACATAAGTCTGGACTGCTTGACGGTTCTCGGGGGCTGTATCGATCGTTGACATGTCACGGATGCCACTAAGTGCCATATGCATAGTGCGCGGAATCGGTGTTGCTGAAAGGGTTAACACATCGACTTCTAGGCGCATGCGTTTGAGACGTTCTTTGTGTGTGACACCGAAGCGTTGTTCTTCGTCAATGATTACAAGACCGAGGTTTTGGAATTCAATACTTGGTGCGAGCATACGGTGGGTGCCGATCAGGATGTCGATCTTACCGTGCCGAGTTTTGCCGATCACGTTGGCTGCTTCGGACCCCGTACGAAATCGAGAGAGCGAGTCGATGCTCACGGGGAAACTAGCGAAGCGTTCGCGGAAAGTTTTTAGGTGTTGCTGCGCTAATACGGTAGTGGGTACGAGGACGGCAACTTGATAATCATCTTGAACAGCTTTGAATGCAGCACGAATCGCGACTTCAGTTTTACCGAAACCGACATCACCGCAGATCACTCGGTCCATAGGGTGTTCTGACTGCATGTCAGTTTTGACGGCAATGATTGCCTCAAGTTGGTCTGATGTTTCCTCGTAGGGGAAGGATGCCTCGAGCTCTTGCTGCCATGTGGTGTCGGCACTGAAGGCGTGACCTTGGAGCATCTGACGTGCTGCGTAGAGGCGTACGAGGTCTGCTGCAACGATCGAGACAGCAGTCTTGACGCGAGAGCGAGCGCGCTTCCATTCTTGTGTTCCGAGTCGAGTCAGTCGTGGCGCATGTCCTGAAGGCCCACTGTACCGGGATACTTTGTCGACCTGCTCTACTGGTACATAGATTCGATCATTATCAGCGTACCGAAGTTCCAGATAGTCACGGTTGTCGTTACCAATAGGACGACGCACGATCCCGCTGAATCGAGCGATTCCGTGATCGGCATGGACGACGAAATCACCTGGTTGTATTTCCGACAGGAATTGCGATCGGTGAGTAGCTCGTTTGCGCAGTTTTCGACGTTGTTTTTGGAAGCCGAACAGTTCCCGATCTGTGGTCAGTGAGATCGATCCATCAGGTGTTTCAAGTGTCCATCCCTCCGATAGCGTTCCCTGTAATAAGGATAGGGTTCCTCTGTGTAAGGGATTCTCTAGGTTCGTGTGGACAGTCGTAGGAAGACCGTTGTTGGTTAAGATTTCGGCGTATCGTTGCGCTTGCTGTGTGACGACTATTACACGATCGCCACGCGCGAGTTGGCGTGCTTGGTCGGATGCGGTCGAGGCCAGACGACCTGCGTATGCGGCAGCGGTGCTAAAAGGTAATCGGAAGGAACTAGATTCACGTCCGGTAGCCCAACGGTCTAAGTCAACTCGCTTTGAGTGATTAGAGATAGCTGTGACGATGTCCTCACGTGGTGAATGTGGGAACGGTGTGTTCGATGCCAGATCATTTTGATCGGCAAGGTCGGTGCGACGCTCTGAGGCGAGGTCATCTTGATCCGAGGCTGCCGCTTCGATTTGCTCACGCTCATCGATTACGAACAGAGCATCATCGCGGAGATGATCGAGGATTGTTGCCTCGCTTAAAAGTGGGCCATAGCGGGCAGGTGTTGGTAATTGTCCTTGACGAAGAGCGGTCATTTCAGTTTCTGCGTTCTCGGATTTCACATTACTTAGACGTGTAGCCAGATGGATTAGATCTCGTGGTGCGGCGTACCACTCACTCGCGAGACTGATCGAAATTTGGTTCAGTTGTTCGATCGTGCGCTGGGTATCAGGATCAAAGGTACGGATCGACTCGATTTTGTTACCGAAGAACTCGATACGAATAGGCCATGAGAGCGTTGGTGGAAAAATATCGAGCAGGCCTCCCCGGCGAGACGCCTGACTTGGGATTTCGACTAATGGACCGAACTCGTAACTGGCCGCGATGAGCTTCTTTGCGAGGGCGTCGATAGTGATCTGTTCGCCGATGGTGATCGTACCGATACCACGAGAGAGATCTGCAGGAGCTAGTGTATGGCTTCCGATCGCGTTCGCTGATGCAATAATCAGTGGGGGGGGTAGCGTGGGGTTTGCGATCTTGGCAAGAACACGGAGGCGCTCGGTGGTGACGTCAATATCTGGTGCTTCACGCTGATAGGGTAGAGTTCCATGCGCAGGAAAATGCATCGCAGCGCCATCACACCAAGCTGCTAACTGCTCGGAATAGGCTTCGGCGTCGGTTTCACGAGCAGCAATGAGCAATGTTGGGCGATGTTGACGTTGCCAGAGCAGCGCCGCAGTGACTGCTTTACCGGCGTCAGGAACACCGAGAATGACATGATCACCATTGTCCAGACGTCTGTTGACTTCGGACAATGGTTTCATCACCTGAAGGGTGGACAATAGCGGGTTCAGATTCATCTGAATCGATGATCCCCCACGCGAAAATAGGGCCGCCCTGTTTAGGGGGCCCTGTACGGGATGCATATAAGTCTAACGTGGTATCTAGTCGCTCGTCGTATGATCAGGTTTGCTGTTGAAGTGGGCCATCGCTATCTCGAACCCTTCTTGTAGCGCTAGTTCGATAGCATCCACAGCGCGTGTGGTGGATTGGTCGAGTATTCGGTTCTGTTGAGGAGAAGGAGTGGAAAGGACCCAGGTGGCTATCTTGTCCGGGTCGCGGATTCCTTTGCCATTCTCATAAGGGCGGTCGATCCCTATTCGCAAACGAGGAAAGTCACCTGTACCGATCGCCTCGATGAGGGATTTGATACCGTTGTTGCCGCCGGAGCCGCCTGCCTGGCGTAGTCGGATACGTCCCACCGGAAGATCAAGATCGTCATAAACCACGAGTAATGCCTCGGGCCGGATGTTTAACCGCCTGAGCTCGGCTGCGATGGTTGGACCGCTTACATTCATAAAGGTGCGTGGGCTGGCTAGTGATATCTCATAGCCCGCGATATTTATCGTAACTCGGTCAATATTCCCGTGGCGTTCGAGCACGACCCCTTGACGTTTTGCAAGCAGACTAATCGCTCGGGATCCTACGTTGTGTCGAGTATTCCGATATTTACGACCAGGATTACCAAGACCAACGAGGAGCCGTGGTCGTCCGTCGAAGGGAAATTGAAGGTTTTCGTCGGGGTTATCACCGAATAACCTTATTTTAGCAGCGCGGAATGCTCTGAAGTGATGGTTTAACGGCATCGATCTATGGTCAATGGCTGTGTAGTGCGAATGCAAGTGGTTGGTCTGATCACAGAGTTGCTTTTACGCTTGTCGACAAGATAGGGCAAGGATAGCGTGGCTCGCTCGTTTTGTGTCATCGTCGAATTGCCTCCCCGCTTGGTCACTCATATGCTTGCCGCGCTCTGCGTTTGATGTCTATATAAGGGCGGGGCCGATTGCTTGCCATCTCAGAGGACGGAGCTATCAATGAATGAACTGATCACAGCCGCGCGAAAGCGTGGACGTTCTCAGCTGAACGAAGTAGAGGCAAAAGATTTGCTCGCTGATGCTGGCGTGCCGGTGGCGAAGACACGATTGGCAACGACAGCCGATGATGCTGTCGATGCTGCCGAATCAATTGGCTATCCGGTAGTGATGAAAGTCGTTTCCTCAGAGATCGCTCACAAGTCCGATATCGGTGGAGTAGTACTCGACGTAAGTGATGCAGATGCAGTGCGTGCGACATTCGATCAGATTACTACATCAGTATCGAGTGCCATTCCCGATGCCGAGATTGATGGGATCGCTGTGCAGGAGATGGTGCCCCAAGGCATCGAAGTGATTGTTGGTGCAACGACCGATATGCAGTTTGGATCGGTGATGATGTTCGGCCTCGGAGGTGTTTTTGTCGAGGTGATGAAAGATGTTGCTTTCCGGATCGTCCCGCTAGAAGTTAGAGATGCCAAGCAGCTTGTGCGAGAGATCGATGGTTTCCCACTACTTCAAGGTGCTCGAGGCACTGAACCCGCTGATCTTGATGCCCTTGAGTCGTTGATTCTCAAAGTGTCAGCTGCTGTGGAGGAGAATCCGGAAATTGCTGAACTCGATTTAAACCCAGTGTTTGCCTATCCAGATGGCGTTATGGCGGTAGATGCACACATCGTTCTCACTGCGGAGGATGATTAGTGATGCCTATCGATCAATCACGCCTGCACCGAGCACTTAATCCTTCCAGCGTTGCTGTTGTTGGCGATAAGGGGCCGGACTATCAATGGTTGACGAACCAAAAACATTTCACCGGTGAGCTCTATTCGGTCCAACTTGACGAGAAAGAGATCCCCAATATCGAAAAGATGGGGGTTAGGAATTACCTTTCGCTTAACGAAATCCCCGATGAGATCGATTTAGTGATCTGTGCTGTACCACGAGCGATTACTCCATACGTAGTTGCTGATGCGATCGAGAAGAAAGTTGGAGGTATCAGCATGTTCACCTCCGGCTTCGCTGAGACGCGTGAACCGGAGGGGGTTGCCTTACAGGAAAAACTAGTCGAGATGTGTACCGATGCTGGGATGCCATTGGTTGGTCCGAATTGTTTAGGGATTTATAACCGTAAGCTCGGAGTGAAGTTCGGTGTTGGCCAAGAGCATGGAGAAGGTGGCGACATATCGATTATTTCGCAGAGCGGTACACACGGTATGGGAATGACGAACGGAGCACAGTCCGTTGGTGTAAAAGTTCGACGGGCATTCTCTTTTGGTAATGGTGTAATTCTTAATGAATCTGACTATCTCGAGTATCTAACGAATGATCCTGAGACATCTGCAATTGCGATGTATCTCGAAGGTACGCGTGACGGGCGGAGATTCTTTAATGTGTTACGCGAGGCAACTAAACAAAAACCTGTGATCATTTGGAAAGGTGGAAGGTCTACAGCGGGAACTCGAGCTGTCAGTTCACATACTGGCTCACTGGCATCTTCGCAGTCAGTTTGGGATGCGATGCTGAAGCAAACTGGTGCTATCGGTGTTGGCTCGATCGAAGAAGCAATCGACGCGATGGCGGTCCTCGTGCATACGAAGGAACCGGTAGGTCGTGATATTGCTCTGGTTGCCATGACTGGTGGCCAGTCAGTCGCGATTACTGATCAATTCGAGAACTATGGTTTCAATGTTCCCGAACTCGGCCAAGATTCGTATGATCGACTCGCAGAATTTTTTACGACTGTGGGTGGTTCGTACCGGAACCCTTTTGACGCAGCATCGACGATCCGTAGCGAATCGGAGAATCTACAAAAAATTCTCGAAATAATTGCCGACGAGCCTATTATTAATGGCGGGGTTGCTCTCGAGTTCCGTTCACGTGGATTTGAAAAACCTGAAGATATCGAGAGTATTCTTGATCTTCTTGAACAATACCGTCAGAAGACAGGGCAGCCAGTAATCTTGATGATGCCAACTTTCGGTGTGATGACAGGAGATCCCGAAGAGGCTGCAAATGTTCGGAATAGAATTGTCGACCGTGGATTCGCTGTTTTCCCATCGTTTGAACGCGGCGCACAGGCACTTAGTCGAATCGTCGATCACCACTCGAGCTAGGCAATCGATGGTCATAATTTCACGACGAACACTTCACGTTGTTACAAGAATATTGTTCTTGGTAGGGCAAAAACTTTCGTGACTAAGCGATCTCCTGCTGGCGCTTTTACCGATCGGAGAGTCTATCTCGACAGCGCAGCCTCCACGGCTGTCCGTCCAGAGGCACTTGAGGTGATGTTGCCCTTCTTTTCTGAGGACTTTGCTAACCCATCAGCTAATCATTCAGGAGGGATACGAGCAGCTGAGGCACTTGATCAGGCTCGACAGATTGTTGCGGAGGTTCTTGGGGGGCTTTCCGAGGAAATCGTGTTTACATCTGGCGGTACAGAGAGTATCAATGCTGCGCTTAAAGGCGCCGCATTGGCGCAGGTAGACGCCGGAGCGGGTAATCACGTTGTGACTACAGAGGTAGAGCATCATGCGGTGTTGCATTCTGCACACTATCTCGAACGATTTGGTCTTGACGTGGAGCTTCTGCCGGTCGACAAATTTGGACGTGTCACACCTGAAGATGTAGCAGCCGCAGTTCGTGACGATACGGTTCTCGTATCGGTGGGTTACGCGAACAATGAAGTCGGTACCGTCCAGCCTATTGCAGAGATTGCAAATGCAGTAAAAAAACGCGCTATAGAGTATGGGCGGCAGATTCCGTTTCATACCGATGCTGTGCAAGCGGCATCATCGCTTCCGTTGGATGTAGACCTACTGGATGTCGATCTTCTTTCGTTATCTGGCCATAAGTTTGGTGGTCCGAAAGGCACGGGTGTTCTTTATATCCGGCGTGGAGTGCCTTTTCTCGAACAGACTTCAGGTGGAGGGCAGGAGCGACAACGTCGCTCAGGAACCGAGAACGTTCCTGGTCTTGTAGGGATGGCAACAGCACTTCAGCTAGCGCAGGCAGAAGCAGAAATATTCCGGATACGTACCTCAATGCTGCGCGATCGTTTACTCGGACTGTTGAAGACCTCCTGTCCGGATGCAATTCTGAACGGACACGCGACCGAACGGTTATCGCACAATATGCATCTTTGTTTTCCCGATGTGGAGGGTGAGGCGCTGGTAGCAGCACTTGATACTCGAGGTATCGAGTGCTCAGCTGGAGCGGCCTGTACTTCAGCGACTTGGGAGCCAAGTCACGTCTTACTAGCGATGGGGATTCCGTTAGAGCTAGCGATAGGATCACTGCGTATAACACTTTCTCCGCATCATTCTGATGCTGACATTGACTACGTTGCGTCTGAATTGCCGTCTGCCGTAAGGCGTCTTCGAGAGGCGGATAGCCCTGTCTAATTGAATGTTAGTGACGGTTATCGGCTATGGATTGTCTCTGATTTTGACTGAAACAGAGATGTTTTTTTTCGTGAGTCTGCAGGCGATCTATGGATGAAATGTAGATAAGAATTGCATATACCCTTTACACATTTAGGCATTTTTAGGTACCATTGCTTACACAGTTCAACAAATGATTTGTTATCACAACTGCCGATACATTGCACAGCCGACAGTGCAACGATTCGTGATAATTAACAATCTAAGAAGGACGTATCAGTGTCTGACTCCCCATTTGACAATTATCTAGACCTAGTCGAAGCCGCTCGAGAATTGAGTATACATCCGCAAAGCTTGCGTCGATTAATTAAACAAGATCGTGTTCCCGCGACACTCTTTGCGGGAAAATACTTGATTGAGCGGGACAAACTTCAAATGTTCAAGTCGAGTTACGACCCGCGTCCCGGGCGGAAGCCTATCCGTCGGCTGCTATAGCTCGGCAAACATTGCCTGCAATTATGCAAGTTACTTGATAAATAAGTACCTACGGCTCGCCCGATTCT